>NZ_LQXW01000001.1:0-454444 GCF_001586765.1 Pseudomonas sp. ABFPK
GCCAGCGTTCAATCTGAGCCATGATCAAACTCTTCAGTTCAATACTGCTTGGGTTTTTAAGAAACCCTAAACTTGGCTCAGCAATCTCAAATGACTATGTGATTTCTCGCATGGCCACTTGTGATGCCGATAATCTTTGTGACTATCAGTCCGTACTCACAAGCACCCACACGAATTGCTTGATTCGATTTGTTAAAGAGCGTTTGGTTAAGAGCGTTTCGTCTCAACCGAGGCGCGCATTCTACGCTCTCCTCATTTGCTGTCAAGCGTTTATTTTGAAGTTTTCTGCGAGAAACTCGTTTAGCTTCAAACACTTGACTCGCTGCGATCTCTCGTAGCGGGAGGCGAATCATACAGCGTTTAGAAGCGCTGTCAACCACCATCTCAACCGCTGCCGATCATTCGATCGAAGCGCTCCTGACACTACCTGAATCGCCTAACTAATTGATTTACAAGAAGTTTTACGCTTCGACTACGTCAGAAGTGGGGCGCATTATAAGGGGATTCGAAACCGCGTCAACCCTTAATTTCAAGAAACCTTGATATCGCTGAATAGCAAAGCGGGGAGGCCTGACGGCCACCCCGCTTTTCACCAAGGCCAAACGTCCTTAAAGCACACCGGCACTGCGCAGCCGCTGCACCTCACCGGCATCCAGCCCCAATACATCCTCCAGCACCACCTCGGTATGCTCACCCAGCAGCGGCGGCGCCCGACGGTACTCCACCGGCGTATCCGACAGCCGTATCGGGCTCGCCACCTGCGGCACACTCCCCGCCAACGGATGCGGAATGCTTACCGCCAATCCGCGCGCCAGCACCTGCGGGTCCTGGAACATCTGCGCCAGGTCATTGATAGGCCCGCACGGCACACCTGCAGCCTCCAGTTGGCTCACCCATTCCGCCGTGGTCTTGAACACCGTGGCCTGGCGAATCAGAGGAATCAGCTCGGCCCGGTTGGCAACCCGCAGCTTGTTGGTAACGAAACGCGGGTCGTCCGCCCACTGCGGCTGCCCGGCCACCTCGGCGAACTTGCGGAACTGGCTATCGTTGCCCACGGTAAGGATGAAGTCGCCATCCGCCGTCGGAAAATCCTGATAAGGCACGATATTGGGGTGCGCATTACCCAGGCGACGAGGCGGGTTGCCCGTGGTCAGGTAGTTCATCGCCTGGTTCGCCAGGCAGGCCACCTGCACATCGAGCAACGCCATGTCGACATGCTGACCCACCCCGGTCTGCTCGCGATGGGCGAGGGCAGCGAGGATCGCCACCGTGGAATACAACCCGGTAAGGATGTCGGTCAGCGCCACCCCTACCTTGACCGGCCCCGCACCTTCCTCACCTTCCGGGCGGCCGGTCAGGCTCATCAGCCCGCCCAACCCCTGGATCATGAAGTCATAACCCGCGCGCCTTGCATAAGGCCCGGTCTGCCCGAACCCGGTGATGGAACAATAGATAAGCTGCGGGTTGATCGCCTTCAGGCTCTGGTAGTCCAGACCGTAGGCAGCCAACCCACCAACCTTGAAGTTCTCGATGACGATATCGGACTTCGCCGCCAACTCACGCACCAGGCGCTGCCCCTCGGCCTGTGTGAAGTCGATGGTAACCGAGCGCTTGTTGCGGTTGGCCGACAGGTAATAGGCCGCCTCACTGGTGTTCTCACCCTCGGCATCCTTGAGGAAGGGCGGCCCCCATGAGCGGGTATCGTCACCACTGCCAGGGCGCTCGACTTTGATCACATCGGCACCAAGGTCAGCGAGAATCTGGCCAGACCATGGGCCGGCCAACACGCGAGAAAGGTCCAGCACCCGCAGATGTGATAGCGCGCCCATGGGCTGGCTCCTTATCAATAGAAGGCCTGGATGCCGGTCTGCGCACGCCCCAGGATCAGTGCATGCACATCGTGAGTACCTTCATAGGTGTTGACCACCTCCAGGTTGACCAGGTGACGAGCCACGCCGAACTCATCGGAAATGCCATTGCCACCCAGCATGTCACGCGCCATGCGAGCAATATCCAGCGCCTTGCCACAGGAGTTGCGCTTCATGATCGACGTGATCTCCACTGCAGCTGTGCCTTCGTCCTTCATCCGCCCCAGACGCAGGCAGCCCTGCAGTGCCAGGGTGATTTCCGTCTGCATGTCGGCCAGCTTCTTCTGGATCAACTGGTTGGCAGCCAACGGGCGACCGAATTGCTGACGGTCCAGGGTGTACTGACGCGCGGTGTGCCAGCAGGCTTCCGCAGCGCCCAGCGCACCCCACGAGATGCCATAGCGGGCGGAGTTCAGGCAGGTGAACGGGCCTTTGAGGCCGCGTACATCCGGGAAGATGTTTTCCTCCGGCACGAATACGTTATCCATGACGATTTCGCCAGTGATGGAGGCGCGCAGGCCGACCTTGCCGTGAATCGCCGGCGCGCTGAGACCTTGCCAACCCTTTTCCAGAACAAAGCCGCGGATATCACCCGCATCGTCCTTGGCCCAGACCACGAATACGTCGGCGATCGGGCTGTTGGTGATCCACATCTTGCTGCCAGTCAGGCGGTAGCCGCCGTCGACCTTCCGGGCACGAGTAATCATCGAACCCGGGTCGGAGCCGTGGTTGGGCTCGGTCAGGCCGAAGCAACCGATCCACTCGCCGCTGGCCAGTTTGGGTAGGTACTTCTGCTTTTGTGCCTCGGTACCGAACTCGTTGATTGGCACCATCACCAGCGACGACTGCACACTCATCATCGAACGATAACCCGAGTCGATGCGCTCTACCTCGCGAGCAATCAGGCCATAGCACACGTAGTTCAGGCCACTGCCACCGTACTGCTCGGGAATCGTGGCGCCCAGCAACCCGACCTCACCCATTTCACGGAAGATCGCCGGGTCGGTCTGTTCATGACGGAAGGCCTCGAGCACACGCGGGGCCAGCTTGTCCTGGGCGAACTGATAAGCGCTGTCACGCACCATGCGCTCTTCTTCAGTGAGCTGCTGATCGAGCAGCAGCGGGTCGATCCAGTTGAAGCTTGCTTTACCGGCCATGAGCGAAATCCTCGAAATAGGGGGCAGTTTCTTGTGCCTTTGAGCCTAGGCCTGATCGGCCGCCGGGACAAACGAGGATTGCGCACCAATTAGTGATAATTTGTCACTTCGTAAATCGGCAAAACGCCATATTGACAGCCTTACGAGTGAGGTTGACGTACATGCGCCGCAAGATCCCCAGTACCGCCGCTCTGGTTTGCTTCGAGGCGGCGGCGCGCCACGAGAGCTTTACCAAGGCCGCCCAGGAACTCGCCCTGACCCAGGGTGCCGTCTGTCGACAGATAGGCGGCCTGGAAGCCTTCCTCAATGTGGAACTGTTCCGCCGCTCGCGCCGCGGCGTGAAGCTGACCGAAGCCGGCCTTTCCTACAGCCGCCAGGTGGCCGCCCAACTGGACGCGGTAGAGCGCGACACCTTGTCGGTAATGCGCCAGCAGGGCGCAAACGTGATCGAGCTGGCCGTGGTACCCACCTTTGGTACCCAATGGCTGCTACCACGGCTAAAGGACTTCCAGCAGCGCCACCCTGAGGTCACGGTCAACCTCACCAACCGCACCCGGCCATTCCTGTTTGCCGACACCACCTTCGATGCCGCTATCTACTTCGGCGATGCCGACTGGTCCGGCACCCAGTCGCACCGGCTGATGGGGGAAAACCCGGTACCGGTGTGCAGCCCGGCGCTGCTGGGCGGGCAGGGCATACTCGACGCTCAGCGTATTGCCCAACTGCCCCTGCTGCAGCAGAGCACGCGCCCCTATGCCTGGCGGCAATGGTTCGGCAGCGTCGGCATGAATGTGGAACGCGACATGACAGGCCCGCGCTATGAACTATTCTCGATGCTCGCCCAGGCGGCCATGCATGAGATGGGCATCGCCCTGATTCCACCGTTCCTGATCCAGCGCGAGTTGGAGGAGGGTAGGTTGGTGGTCGCTAACAGGCATGCCCTGAGTAGTGACAAGGCCTACTATCTGATGATTCCGGAGCGCAAAGTGGAGTCGGCTTCGCTACGCGCCTTCCGTGACTGGCTGGTAAGCCAGGCCCAGGCGTACACGGCCAAGACGTGAGCAGGCACGATAAATTGACTCCGTAGTCAATTATTTTTAACACCTACAGATATATGTATTTGTCGCATATACATAAACTGTTATGCAGGAGCAAAAATCCGCTTTAACCCTGCTTACGGCGCGGCTTCGCGGGTTATTTTGCGACATTCACCAAGCCGTAAGCGAATCAACCGCAAATTTTTTGTTTTTTTCTCCTAATCTGCCAATAGCCTATGTTTGACAGGCTGCAGCCTGACCGTTGCGACATACGGTCACAGGGTGACTTGTAGTTTTGACTTCGTTTCGCTCCAGAACCGGTTGAAGGCCTCTGGCTTCGTCTGCAAAATGCTTCGCCCGCCCGGGATTCGGCGGGTCGGCGCTCCACAGCCGCCCCAGCGCACCATCCGAAGTGCGCTGGCTTTTAAAAAGACAAAAGGTCACCGCAGGAGAAATAGTCGTGCACATTGGTGTTCCTCTCGAGACGCAGACCGGTGAGACAAGGGTCGCTGCGACCCCGGAAACCATCAAGAAACTGATTGGCCAGGGCCATCAGGTCACCGTCCAACGGGGGGCAGGGCTCAATGCCAGCATTCCGGACAGTGCCTATGAGGCCGTGGGTGCTTCCCTGGGGAGTGCAGCCGATGCCTACGGCGCCCAATTGGTGCTCAAAGTGGTCGCCCCCAACGACCAGGAACTGGCCCTGATCAACAGTGGCAGCCTCCTGGTGGGCATGCTCAACCCCTTCAACAGCGAGCTGATCGGCAAGATGGCCGAGCGCGGCATTACCGCGTTCGCCCTGGAAGCCGCGCCGCGCACCTCGCGGGCGCAGAGCCTGGACGTGCTGTCGTCGCAGGCCAACATCGCCGGTTACAAGGCGGTGTTGCTGGCTGCCCATCACTACCCACGCTTCATGCCCATGCTCATGACCGCCGCCGGTACCGTCAAGGCCGCGCGCGTGCTGATCCTGGGCGCGGGCGTTGCCGGCCTGCAGGCCATTGCCACGGCCAAGCGCCTGGGCGCGGTGATCGAGGCATCCGACGTACGCCCGGCCGTGAAGGAGCAGATCGAGTCGCTGGGCGCCAAGTTCATCGACGTACCCTACGAAACCGAAGAAGAGCGCGAATGCGCCGAAGGTGTCGGCGGTTATGCCCGGCCGATGCCGGCAAGCTGGATGCAACGCCAGGCCCAGGCCGTGCACGAGCGCGCCAAGCAGGCGGATATCGTCATTACCACTGCGCTGATCCCGGGGCGCAAGGCGCCGACCCTGCTCAGCGCCGAAACCGTCGCGCAGATGAAGCCCGGCTCGGTGGTCATCGACCTCGCAGCAGCCCAAGGCGGCAACTGCCCACTGACTGTCGCCGACCAGGTGGTACAGGAGAACGGCGTGATCATCGTTGGCCCGACCAACCTGCCGGCCCAGGTGGGCGCCGATGCCTCGGCACTGTATGCACGCAACCTGCTGGACTTCATGAAGCTGCTGTTCGACAAGGACGGCGCGCTGGTCATCAACCTCGAAGACGACATCGTCGCGGCCTGCTTGATGTGCCGTGATGGTCAGGTCGTCCGCAAGAACGGCTAAGGAGCACGACAATGGAAGACATGCTGATTTCCCATGGCATCTACAACCTGATCATCTTCGTGCTGGCCATCTATGTGGGCTACCACGTGGTGTGGAACGTCACCCCGGCGCTGCACACACCGCTGATGGCCGTGACCAACGCCATCTCCGCGATCGTCATCGTCGGCGCCATGCTGGCCGCCGCCCTGACCGTGACCCCGGCCGGCAAGCTGATGGGCACCCTTGCGGTAGCCCTGGCCGCAGTCAACGTGTTCGGTGGCTTCCTGGTCACCCGTCGCATGCTTGAGATGTTCAAGAAGAAAACCAAGAACGAGGCGCAGAAGTAAGCATGAGCATGAATCTGGTAACGCTCCTCTACCTCGTCGCCTCGGTGTGCTTCATCCAGGCGCTCAAGGGCCTGTCGCACCCGACTACCTCGCGGCGCGGCAACCTGTTCGGCATGATCGGCATGGGTATCGCCATCGTCACTACGGTCGGCCTCATTTATAAGCTCGGGGCCGAGCTTGCCACCGCCGGCATCGGCTACGTCCTCGTTGGCTTGCTGGTCGGCGGCACCGCCGGTTCGATCATGGCCAAGCGCGTCGAGATGACCAAAATGCCGGAACTGGTCGCCTTCATGCACAGCATGATCGGCCTGGCAGCGGTGTTCATCGCCATCGCCGCGGTGCTGGAACCGCAATCGATGGGCATCGTTGCCGCCATGAGCGACCCGATCCCCACCGGCAACCGTCTGGAGCTGTTCCTCGGCGCAGCCATCGGTGCCATTACCTTCTCCGGCTCGGTGATCGCCTTCGGCAAGCTGTCGGGCAAGTACAAGTTCCGCCTGTTCCAGGGCGCACCGGTACAGTTCACCGGCCAGCACAAGCTGAACCTGATCCTCGGCCTGACCACCATCGCCCTGGGCCTGCTGTTCACCTTCACTGGCCACTACAGTGCCTTCACCCTGATGCTGGTATTGGCCTTCATCATGGGCGTGCT
This sequence comes from Pseudomonas sp. ABFPK, assembly GCF_001586765.1. Taxonomy (NCBI): domain Bacteria; kingdom Pseudomonadati; phylum Pseudomonadota; class Gammaproteobacteria; order Pseudomonadales; family Pseudomonadaceae; genus Pseudomonas; species Pseudomonas sp. ABFPK. Next base: position 6,623 of record NZ_LQXW01000001.1, read on the forward strand.
GATCATTATTCCGATCGGGGGCGCCGACATGCCGGTGGTGGTGTCGATGCTTAACAGCTATTCGGGCTGGGCAGCGGCCGGTATCGGCTTCTCGCTGAACAACTCGATGCTGATCATCGCAGGCTCTCTGGTCGGCTCGTCCGGTGCCATCCTTTCGTACATCATGTGCAAGGCGATGAACCGTTCGTTCTTCAACGTCATCCTCGGTGGCTTCGGTGGTGATACCGATGCTGGCGCGGCGCAAGGCTCCAAAGAGCAGCGCCCGGTGAAGTCTGGCTCGGCCGACGATGCCACCTTCCTGCTCAGCAACGCCGACAGCGTGATCATCGTCCCTGGCTACGGCCTGGCGGTGGCTCGCGCCCAGCACGCGCTCAAGGAACTGACCGAGAAGCTGAGCCACAACGGTGTGACCGTGAAGTACGCGATCCACCCGGTGGCCGGCCGTATGCCCGGGCACATGAACGTGCTGCTGGCGGAGGCCGAAGTGCCGTACGACCAAGTGTTCGAGATGGAAGACATCAACGCCGAGTTCGGCCAGGCCGATGTGGTGCTGGTGCTGGGCGCCAACGACGTGGTCAACCCTGCGGCGAAGAACGACCCCAAGTCGCCGATCGCCGGCATGCCGATCCTCGAAGCGTTCAAGGCCAAGACCATCATCGTCAACAAGCGCTCCATGGCCAGCGGCTATGCCGGCCTGGACAACGAACTGTTCTACCTCGACAAGACCATGATGGTGTTCGGCGACGCCAAGAAAGTCATCGAAGACATGGTCAAGGCGGTGGAGTGACAACGCCCGCTGCAAACCAGTTGATATAAAGGAAGCCCCGGTCAGAATCTGCCGGGGCTTTTCTTTTATTGATCCGGATCAACGGCTCTATTCCAAGGCTTCTCATACGACCATGGTCGTGGGACGGCAAGGGGCGAAGTCTCTAGACTGCGCTGCAGTAGTTTCAGTAGCCCGAGATAACAATCCATGTACCGTGATCGTATCCGCTTGTCCTCCCTGCACAGCAAGGTAATGAGTGCGGCTGATGCCGCTGGTCTGATCGAGGACGGCATGACCGTCGGCATGAGCGGTTTCACCCGCGCCGGCGAAGCCAAGGCCGTACCACATGCACTGGCCGAACGTGCCAAGCAGTCGCCACTGAAAATCAGCCTGATGACCGGCGCCAGCCTGGGCAACGACCTGGACAAGCAACTGACCGAGGCCGGCGTGCTGGCTCGCCGCATGCCGTTCCAGGTCGACAGCACCCTGCGCAAGGCCATCAACGACGGCCAGGTGATGTTCATCGACCAGCACCTGTCGGAAACCGTCGAGCAGCTGCGCAACCAGCAGCTGAAGCTGCCGGACATCGCGGTCATCGAAGCCGTGGCCATCACCGAGCAAGGCCATATCGTGCCAACTACCTCGGTGGGCAACTCGGCCAGCTTCGCGATCTTCGCCAAGCAGGTGATTGTCGAGATCAACCTCTCGCACAACACCAACCTCGAAGGCCTGCACGACATCTATATCCCGACCTACCGCCCGACCCGCACGCCAATCCCGCTGGTCAAGGTCGACGACCGTATCGGCAGCACCGCCATCCCGATCGACCCGGCCAAGATCGTCGGCATCGTCATCAGCGACCAGCCGGACTCGCCGTCCACCGTATTGCCGCCGGATGACGAAACCCAGGGCATCGCCGACCACCTGATCAACTTCTTCAAGAAAGAAGTCGAGGCCGGCCGCATGACCAACAAGCTTGGCCCGCTGCAGGCCGGTATCGGCAGCATTGCCAACGCAGTGATGTGCGGCCTGATCGAGTCGCCGTTCGAAGACCTGACCATGTACTCCGAAGTACTGCAGGACTCCACCTTCGACCTGATCGACGCCGGCAAGCTGAGCTTCGCCTCGGGCAGCTCGATCACCTTGTCGACCCGCCGCAACGCCGACGTGTTCGGCAACCTGGAGCGTTACAAGGACAAGCTGGTACTGCGCCCGCAAGAAATCTCCAACCACCCGGAGGTGGTCCGTCGCCTGGGCATCATCGGTATCAACACCGCGCTTGAGTTCGATATCTACGGTAACGTCAATTCCACACACGTCTGCGGTACCAAGATGATGAACGGCATCGGCGGCTCGGGTGACTTCGCCCGTAACGCCCATCTGGCCGTGTTCGTCACCAAGTCGATTGCCAAGGGTGGGGCGATTTCCAGCGTGGTGCCGATGGTCAGCCATGTCGACCATACCGAGCACGATGTGGACATCCTTGTCACCGAGCAAGGCTTGGCCGACCTGCGCGGCCTGGCGCCACGCGAGCGCGCCAGGGCGATCATCGACAACTGTGTGCACCCGGACTACCGCGCAGCACTGAGCGACTACTTCGATCGCGCCTGCCAGCGTGGCGGCCATACCCCGCACATCCTGCGTGAAGCCCTGAGTTGGCACGAGAACTTGGAAGAAACCGGGCGCATGCTGGCTAGCTGATACAGATGTGGTACGGAACGGCGGCCCTGCTCCCGCTGTTCCGGCTTCTTCGCATGCTCGCTAGCGAATGGGCCATAACAGTCCAACCCGTCTATCAAGATACCTGGTCGCCGTTACCCAATTAATCTGTACTACTGTACTGGTAATTTCACGCCTTCCTGGCAGACAAATACCTTTGGTTTAATGAAAATGCACCAAATAAGGGCAGACCAGTACAGTTACGCCAGTTTCGAGTGCAACAGTAGGGTTACACAGTTAACTGGACCATCGTCTTTCAACTGAACTGTATCTACTGTTATGGACGACAGAGGAGGATCATTGGCATCAGTTAAATCACTACCTAATCCCGCCATAAGCGGAAGGATGAAACATCATGGAACGTACCCTCAGTTCCGGTCTGGTTTTTGAAAGCAACGCCCAACAATCCAACGCTTCGCTGCCGCTGCGCGCTCTGTCCACCTTGCTGCTGTGGCAGCGCCGCATGGCCAGCCGCCGTCAACTGGCTCGCCTGGACGCCCGCCTGCTGGCCGACGCCGGTATCAGCGAGTCGCAGCGTTACGAAGAGCTGAGCAAGCCATTCTGGCGCTAAGCTCCGGCTTGCCGGCTTCGGCCGGCACCGCGAATTCCCGAAACCCGTTGCAGGTGACTGCGACGGGTTTTTTGTTTGCAGGCGGCATGCCAGAGCCTTTTCCCAGCGAACCTGTACAGTTTTGAAAAACATAAATCAGACCAGAACAGTTTATTGGTGCGCTGTTCATTAACATCCAGAAACACCGGCGCGTGATACGCTTGGCGTAACAGTCTGGTAGAACGCACTGTTGAAAAGTACCGCGACGAGCTGTGCGAGCGTCCGATAAAGCAGAACCACCCGACCCTAGTCCAGGAGTCCACGATCATGTCCCGTAAATACCTGATTGGCGCCGCCCTGATGCTGAGCCTGGCCGGCACCGCAAACGCCACCAGCTTCGTTGTAACCACCGACGCCGTCGTTGGCGCAGTGGCCGCGTCCACCGATGCCACTTCCGATATTTCCTCCTCGTTCCGTGACGACAAGATCGTCCAGGCCGCCCGTGACGACGCCGCCAGCTTCGTTGGCAGCCAGGGCGACATCCGCGGTGCCAAGCTGGAAAGCGCTTTCCTGCACATCCGCTCGCAGATGCCAACCCTGCAGGCCAGCGACGCGCAACTGGCGCAGGCCATCCTGGCGCTCTGACCCCGGCTGAGCCATTCAGCTGTGCTGGTCACCACCAGCACAGCCATACCCACCTTTGCCGCCCACGTTTCCAGTTGTTGTAGAGCCCATGCGTTATCTGTTGCCGTTGCTGTTCTCCGTTGTTGGCATGGCCAGCGCCCATGCCATGGATACCACTACGCAAAACCTGGTCATTACCGGCTATGTAACCAGCCAGGTCACCAGCGCACCGTTCGACCGCAAACTTGTCCGCCAGGCCCAGGACGATGCCGCTGCCTTCGTCGCCAGCGACGGCCAGATCCGCGGTGCACGGCTGGAGGCAGCGCTGGAATCATTACGCCACAATTGCGCACGGCATACCGTCGGCGATCTGGAACTGGCGCAAGCAATTCTCGTCCAATAATTAAATCTGACTCCCTGTATTTTTCGGAGATGCTCCATGCGTAAACCGCTGATTGCCGCTACCCTCGGCATGCTGCTGCTGGCCGACCTGGCCCAGGCACAGACCCTGGTGGCCACCAGCAATATCATCGTGCGCGCCTTTGGCCGTTCGATCGATTTCACCTCTGACACCACCACCTCGATCCGCGATTCAAAAGTGGTGCGCGAAGCCCATGACGACGCCGCCAGCTTTGTCGCCAGCAACGGTGACATCCGCGGCGCCCAGCTTGAGGCTGCCTTCAACACCCTGCGCGAGCGCGTGCCGCAAGCGCGTGACGCCAGCGACCAGGTACTGGCTGAAGCCATCCTCGCGCTGTGAACCGCGTGCGCGCCTGGCTGCTCGGCTGCGCCCTGACGCTGCTCGGCACGCCCGCCCTGGCCGACCTGCAGCTTGAGCTGCAGGCGTCCGGCCTTGATTCACAGCAGGCCCTGGCCACTCAGGCTCTGCTTGACGAAGCCATGGGCAAGCTGCCCCCCAGCTTCAAGCAAATGCTGAAACGCCGAGTGCGGGTCAGCTGGAGCGACAATATGCCGGCCGACGCCTATGGCCAGGCATCGCTGGTCTCTACCCTCGAACTCAATCGTCGCCTGCTGCCCAGCCTCACCGATGGCAGTGCAGCCACCGAACGCACCAACCGCCCGCATGGCACGGTGCGAGAAGAACTGCTGGCCACCGTGCTGCACGAACTCACCCATATCTATGACCGTGCCCGGCTGTGGCCCAGCGCCGAGAACGCGCTGATCGCCCGTTGCAAGCGCCAGCAAGGTACGTTGGGCAAGGTCGGCCTGCCCGAAGCATGCCGTGGCCAGGCCGAGCGCCGCTTCACCCTCAGCGACGACCCGCGCCTGCTCGACCTGGCCGGCTGGCAGCAGTACGTGGGCCGACGCGGCGAGCGCGAGCAGCACAACGGCCAGTTCGTGCGCAGCCCCGACAGCTATGAACTGAGCAGCCCCAAGGAGTACATCGCGGTCAATATGGAGTACTTCCTCCTCGACCCGAGCTACGGCTGCCGCCGTCCGGCGCTGAACCAGTACCTGCGCGAACACTTCGGCTGGGCACCACAGCAGGACAGCTGCGCCAAGGGCCTGCCGTTCATCAATGCCGGCAGCGACTTCGGCCGCCAGCCGCTGGGCGAAATCGACCCCGAGCGGGTCTATGAGGTGGACTACCTGCTGGCCGAAGCCAACCAGAACCTGGTCAGCCGCTGGGGCCACAGCATGCTGCGCCTGGTGATCTGCAAGCCGGGCCGCCCACGCGGGCCGGACTGCCGCCTGGACCTCGACCAGAGCCTGGTGCTGTCGTACCGCGCCTTCGTCAACGATGTACAGCTTTCCAGCTGGGACGGCCTGGTCGGTGCCTACCCCTCGCGTCTGTTCGTGCTGCCGCTGGGCCAGGTGATCGACGAGTACACCAAGACCGAACTGCGCAGCCTGGCCTCGGTGCCCTTGCGGCTCGACCGCGACGAGATCGAGAACCTGGTGCGTCAGGCCGCCGAAATGCACTGGAGCTACGATGGCAACTACTGGTTCCTGTCCAACAACTGCGCAATAGAGTCGTTGAAGCTGCTGCGCAGCGGCACCGCCAACCCACGCCTGAACGACCTCGACAGCATCATGCCCAATGGCTTGCTGGCTGTGCTCAAGGGCAGGGGGCTGGCCGACACCAGCGTACTAGACGACCCCCGCGAAGCGTTGCGCCTGGGTTATCGCTTCGACTCCTACCGTGACCGTTACCAGGCCATGTTCGAGGTGTTGAAGAAGCAGTTGCCAATAAAGCAGGACAAGGTCGAAGACTGGCTGGCCCTTGACGCCGAGCAACGCCGGGGCTGGTTCGCCCAGGCCGACCTGCGCACCAGCGCCGCCTTGCTGCTGCTTGAACAGGCCAGCTTGCGCCGGCAACTGCTGCTGGCCCAGGACGAGGTCAAGCAGCGTTACCTGAACGCCGCCGCGCTGAAGGATGGCAGCGTCAGCAAGGCCGATGCGACCCTCAGACAAATGCTCGCCAACAGTGGCTTCCTCAGCCGCCCGGCAGAGTTGCTCGACAGCAAAGGCTACGGGCTGCCGCAGCCGCAGGAGCGCAAGCACCTGGAACAGGTCAGCAGTGAGCGGCAAGCGCAGTTGCTGCGCTTGAGCACAAGCCTGGACAAAGAGGTGAGGGCGCTGCTGGAGCCGTCGCGGGCCAAGGAAATTGCGGCGGTGGAAGCCAATGTGAAGCAGGTGGGCGAACATCTGCGGGCGCTGCACAAGGCCGCCGGTGGCCTGCAATTGTAACGTCCACTGTGCCGGCCTCTTCGCGGGCATGCCCGCTCCCACAGGATCTGTACAACACCTGAGATCTGCGCCGTCACTGTGGGGAGCGGGTTTACCCGCGAAAGGGCCGGCACAGACAGCACAAAGCCTACAGGTTCTCCTCGGCCTCCGAAGGCAAATCCTCATCCAGATGCAACCAAGGCAACCGGCTACCCACCCAGATATGCCGGTTGGCCTTGACCCGTTCCGGGTGGTCCAGCGTCGCCACCGTCACATCCACCGTCTCCGGGCTATGTGTAGTCACCAACGCCATATGCGCCCCGCAATGCCCACAAAAGTACCGGCTGCAACTGGCCGGCGCCACATAGCAGTTCGGCTCGCCCGCCACCCACCGGAACCCCGAGCGGGGCAGGGTGAGCCAGGTCACCACCAGCCCGCCACTGACCCGCCGGCAGATCGAACAATGGCAATGGGCAATGTCCGTCAGGTCGCCCTCCAACCGATAACGCAAGGCGCCACAATGGCAGCCACCCTCGGTCACATCCTGCATCACCTACCTCTCGTCACCTTTGCTTCGGCGAAAGCTGGCTGAAAGCTTGCCCTCATAGGATAGCCCCCACTACCGGCACAAGACCGGTCAGCCAGGGCACCCGGTAACCACCGCGCCCGGCCCAATCAACAACAACAATGGTGATTCAGATGTATTCCTGTGCCCGACTTTCCGTAGCCCCCCTCCGCATGCTCCCTGCACAGCGCCAAGCGCGCTGATCCGCCCGAATCGACGTTCCTTTCGCCGCGCCACGCCTGGAGTATTGCCATGCTGACCTTCCTCGGCTTTGCCATGGTCATCACCTTCATGTACCTGATCATGACCAAGCGCCTGTCGGCCTTGATCGCGCTGATCCTGGTACCGATCCTGTTCGCCCTGTTCGGCGGTTTTTCCGCCAAGATCGGCCCGATGATGCTCGAGGGCATCAGCAAGCTCGCACCTACCGGCGTGATGCTGATGTTCGCCATCCTCTATTTCGCCCTGATGATCGATTCCGGCCTGTTCGACCCGGCCGTGCGCAAGATCCTCAAGCTGGTCAAGGGCGATCCGCTGAAAGTGTCCGTCGGCACCGCGGTACTGGCCCTGGTGGTCTCGCTCGACGGTGACGGCGCCACCACCTACATGATCTGCTGCGCCGCCATGCTGCCAATGTACAGCCGCCTGGGCATGAGCCCGCGGATCATGGCCGGCCTGATCATTCTCGCCGGCGGGGTAATGAACATGACCCCCTGGGGTGGCCCGACCGCCCGCGCCGCCAGCGCCCTGCACGTGGACCCGTCGGACATCTTCGTGCCGATGATCCCCGCCATGCTGTTCGGTGTGCTGGCGATCCTGGCCATCGCCTACATGTACGGCAAGCGCGAACGTGCCCGCCTTGGCGAGTTGCACCTGCCCACCGACGACATCGACCACAGCGAAATTACCGTTTCGCAGTTCCCGGACGCGCGCCGGCCAAAATTGCTGTACTTCAACGGTGCCCTGACCGCTGCTTTAATGGTCGCGCTGATTGCCGGCGTGTTGCCGCTGCCCGTGCTGTTCATGATCGCCTTCAGCGTCGCCATGATCGTCAACTACCCGTGCCTGCAGCAGCAGAAAGACCGCATCGCCGCCCACGCCGGCAGCGTGCTGGCGGTCACCGGGCTGATCTTTGCCGCCGGCATCTTCACCGGCATCCTGTCGGGCACCGGCATGGTCGACGCCATGTCCAAGAGCCTGCTGTCGGTCATCCCCGAGGCGTTGGGCCCATACCTCGCGGTGATAACCGCGATCGTGAGCATGCCGTTCACCTTCTTCATGTCCAACGACGCATTCTACTATGGCGTGCTACCGGTGCTGGCCGAAGCTGCCAGCCACTACGGCATCAGCCCGGTGGAAATGGCCCGTGCGTCGATCGTCGGGCAGCCGGTACACCTGCTAAGCCCCCTGGTACCCTCCACCTACCTGCTGGTGGCCCTGGCCGGGATCGAGTTCGGCGATCATCAGCGCTTCACCTTGAAGTGGGCAGTGCTGGTGTGCCTGTGCATAATGCTCGCCGCGCTGCTGATGGGGATTTTCCCGCTGTTCAGTAGTCTTTAATAAACACGTATTTCCCTAACGCGACGCGCCCGGATCCGGGCGCGTCGCCTTTACCGTTCGAAGGAAGACACATGGAATGGCTGACCAGCCCGGAAATCTGGGTTGCCTTTTTTACCCTTACCGCGCTTGAGATCGTCCTCGGTATCGACAACATCATCATGATCTCGATTCTGGTCAGCCGCATGCCCAAGCACATGCAGCCGCGCACCCGGATCTTCGGCCTGGCCCTGGCAATGGTCACTCGTATCATGCTGCTGCTGTCGATCACCTGGGTCATGCGCCTTACCGCCGACCTGTTTGTGGTCCTGGGCCAGGGCATCTCCGGGCGGGACCTGATCCTGTTCTTTGGTGGCCTGTTCCTGCTGTGGAAAAGCTCGCAAGAGATCTATCACGGCCTGGAAGGCGAGGACGAAAACCCGGAAGAACCGAAAGGCGCGGGTGGCAAGTTCTTCTACACCATCATCCAGATCGCCATCATCGACATCGTGTTCTCGCTGGACTCGGTGATCACTGCGGTGGGCATGGTGTCCCACGTACCGGTGATGATCGCCGCGATCATCGTCGCCGTGCTGGTGATGATGCTGTGCGCCGGCACCATCAGCGACTTCATCGACAAACATCCGTCGTTGAAGATGCTCGCACTATCGTTCCTGATCGTGGTCGGTACCGTGCTGATCGCCGAATCTTTCGACGTACATGTGCCTAAAGGCTATGTCTACTTCGCCATGGCGTTCTCGCTGGCGGTGGAAGCCATCAACATCCGCATGCGAACTGCCTTGGCCCGCAAGAACGGCAAAGAGCACGAGCCAGTGAAACTGCGCAAGGACATTCCGGGTCAATAAGATCAGGAAGTGCAGGACAAAGGGCCCTTCGGGCCCTTTTTTCATTTCCGCCATATTTCAAACAAATGACAGCCATGCGAAGCTGGCGACAGCTCCGCAGAACAACTAAAGCTTTGAGTGAGCACTGAAAATTCTTCAAACGCTCACGCTTCGTCTCTTGGCCCTCTGGGCCAATGCAACAGGGGGCCGTCGCCATGCTGACCCTGCTCAACCTGCTCTCGGCCGTTACGCTTCTGGTCTGGGGCACCCACATCGTGCGTACCGGAATACTCCGGGTATTCGGCTCGAGCCTGCGGCGCATCATCAGCCAGAACATGAGCAAACGCCCGCTCGCGTTCGTCGCAGGCATTCTGGTCACAGCCCTGGTGCAAAGCAGCAACGCCACAGCCATGTTGGTCACCTCGTTCGTCGGCCAAGGTCTGATGGCCATGACCCCGGCCTTGGCAATCATGCTCGGCGCCGACGTGGGTACCGCGCTGATGGCCCGGGTGCTGACCCTGGACCTGTCCTGGCTGTCGCCGCTGCTGATCTTCCTGGGTGTGATCTTCTTCCTCTCGCGCAAGCAGACGCGGGCGGGCCAGCTGGGCAGGGTAGGGATCGGGCTTGGCCTGATCATCCTGGCACTTGAGCTGATCGTGCAGGCAGCTACACCGATTACCCACGCCCAGGGCGTGAAGGTGCTATTCGCTTCGCTCACCGGCGACATCATGCTCGACGCCCTGGTCGGCGCACTGTTCGCCATGATTTCCTATTCCAGCCTGGCCGCCGTGCTGCTCACCGCGACACTGGCCGGCGCCGAAGTGATCAGCCTGCCAGTGGCCATCGGCCTGGTGGTGGGCGCCAACATCGGCAGCGGATTGCTGGCCTTCATCAGCACCAGCATGCAGAACGCCGCTGGACGCCGTGTGGCCCTGGGCAGCCTGCTGTACAAGCTGATCGGCTTGCTGCTGATCATCCCAGTGCTGCACCCGCTGGTGGGTTGGATGGACTCACTGAGCTTCAGCCCACAGGAGCTGGTCATCGGCTTCCACCTGCTCTACAACACGCTGCGTTGCCTGATCATGCTGCCCACGGTCAAACCCATGGGCCGGCTGTGCAACAGCCTGCTGCCCGAACGGGAAAACGGCAACGGCCAGATTCGCCCGCGCCATCTCGACACCTCGGCGCTGGAAACACCCAGCCTGGCCCTGGCCAACGCCTCCCGCGAAACCCTGCGCCTGGGCGATATCGTCGACAGCCTGCTCGAAGCCATGCTCGGTGCCCTGCGCGGTACCCAGGCCGCCTTGCCGCAGCAGGTCCGCGCCCTGGGCGAGGACGCCGAAGCCTTGTACAGCGCGATCAAGCTGTACCTGGCGCAGATTTCACGTGAAGGCCTCAGCGAACAGGACAACCGCCGCTGGGCAGAAATCATCGAACTGGCGATCAACCTCAAGCTGGCCTGCGACCTGATTGAGCGTATGCTGCGCAAGGTCCAGCAGCAGAAAACCAGCCAGCGCCGGGAGTTCTCCCAGGTGGGCCTGGAAGAACTCACCGGCTTGCAGGAACAGCTGCTGGCCAACCTGCGCCTGGGTTTGTCGGTGTTTCTCAGTGCCGACCCGGAAAGTGCCCGTCTGCTGCTGCGGGAAAAACGCCGATTTCGCGCCCAGGAACGGCGCCTTGCGCACGCCCATGTCAGCCGCCTGCAGCGCAAGGTGGTGCAAAGTATCGAGACCAGTTCGCTACACTTGGAGCTGATCGCCGACATGAAACGGTTGAACTCTTTGTTCTGTAGCAGTGCCTATGTGGTACTGGGCGGCTCGGACACGGGCGGGCTGATGCTCGACAGCGTGCCGGACGAAGCCCGACTGCCGTGATTTCGCCTACCTGAGGACCCAAGCTCGCCCATGCGTTGCCTGATGTTCGTTTGCCTGCTGATCTGCAGCCTGCCCTCATTTGCCCTCGACCGCTCGCGGGTTGAAGGTTACCTGTTGCCCAACGGCCTGCAGGTGATCCTGAAAAACGGCTATGAACGTGACCATGTAGCGATTCGCCTGGTGGTCGGCGTCGGCCTGGATGACTTCAATTGCGAGCAGAAAGAGCTGCCGCACCTGCTCGAGCACCTGCTGTTCAGCGGCATCGACGCAACCGGCGAGGGTGGCCTGGAAGAGCGGCTGCAATCGTTGGGCGGCGAGTGGAACGCCTACACCAGCAGCGCCGACACCACCTTCGTCATCGAAGCCCCGGCGCGCAACCAGCGCAAAGTCCTCGACCTGCTACTGGCGGTGATCCACGAAACCCGCATAGATGCCAAGGCCCTGGCCACTGCCAAGCGCATCATCGAGCGTGAAGATGGCGGCCATTATGGCCACCTGCAGCGCTGGCTCGACCGCCAGGACATCGGCCACCCCGCCAGCGACCAGTTGGCCACCGAGCTAGGCCTGAAATGCCCGGAGCGCTCCAACCTCGACGACATGACCCTGGAGCAGGTGAACACCTTGCGTGACCGCTGGTACGCGGCCAACAACATGACCCTGATAGTGGTCGGCGGCCTCGACCGCCTGCTGCCGGCCTACCTGGAGCGCACCTTTGGCGAATTGCCCGCCACCGAGCCGGAGGAGCGCCGCACCCTGGAAAGCATCGGCCAGCAAGCTGAACAGCGCCGCGACCTGACCCGCGGCTGGCTGGGCGACAGCGTCAAGCTGCACTGGCTGTTCGTCGAGCCGGTGCTGGACAACGACCATCAGGCCACCCTCGACCTGCTGTCGCACTACCTGGATTGGGCGCTGTATGACCAGCTGCGCTTGCGCAACGGGTTGTCCTACGGCCCTTCGGCACAACGCGAGAGCTTCGGCGACACTGGCCTGCTAAGCCTCAATGCCGACCTGGAGCGCGAGGACATCGACCAGGCGGTCGAGGTGATGCAGAAATTGTTCGATCACCTGCGCAAGGAAGGCCTCGACCCGGACACCTTCGAGCGCATCAAGTACGCCAGCGTCGCCAAGGAAAGCTGGAGCACCCAGGGCAACAGTGCCTTGGCCGACTACTATTGGGGCGCGCTGAACGACTATAGCGACGGACGCTTCGCCAACCCGGTGCGCAAGCTGCGCCAGGTCAGCCTGGCGCAGGCCAACGAGGCTCTGAAGGAACTGCTCAAGGAAGATGGCTATGTGCGTATCGAAAAGCCGTTGCTTGGCTATGATGAACTCTATGGGCTGGTTGCCTTGCTATCGGGGCTGATCCTGGCAGCGGGGCTGTTGCGCTGGCGTCGGCATGGTCCAGAAAAACCGAGCGGTGCTACACGCTAGCGGTGAATCGGCGGTATCCTTTTGCCAGTACCGGCCCATTCGCGGGTATCGCAACGCGGTCCCTGTGGGAGCGGGTTCACCCGCGAAGAAGCCGGCACAGCCACCATATCCTTTCTGTTGTAGCCCCCAATGCCCCAAATCCCCCACATCGTCCAGCGCATCATCGAACTGCTCAAACGCTACCCCGGCATCATCGCGCTCGGCGGTTTCCTCTCCGGCATCGGCAGTTTCATACTAGTCGACCGCCAGGCTGGCCTTGCCAGCTGGGTAGCTGTGCTCATGCTGGTCAGCTGGCTCTGGCTGATGCTGGAAAACACCCTCACCGGCCTGTTCGCGCGCACCTTCAACCGCGAAATACCGCAGCCATTGCTGCGCTATGCGACACAGATGATCCACCAGGAATCGCTGTTCTTCGTACTGCCGTTCTTCTTCATCACCACCACCTGGAACAGCGGCCAGTTGGTGTTCACCGGCCTGCTTGGCGCCGCCGGGCTGATTTCGATCATCGATCCGCTGTACTACAAGTGGCTGGCACCGAGGCGCTGGCTGTTCCTGGCGCTGCATACCCTGACCCTGTTCGCCGCCCTGCTGACCGCGCTGCCGATCATCCTGCACCTGACCACCGCGCAAAGCTTCAAGCTGGCCCTGATCGCAGCCATGGCCCTGTCGTTTCCCAGCCTTGCCAGCAGCTTCCCGATCAACAACTGGCGCCGTGCCGTGGCCCTGGTGCTGGTCACCCTGTCGGTCGGCGGCGGGGGCTGGCTTCTGCGCTCCTGGGTGCCACCAGCAACCTTGTGGATGACCGAAGTGGCGGTCAGTACCGAAGTGCTGAACCGCCAGCCGGGCGATTCGCTGCACGAAATTGCCGCCAGCCGCATCCGTAGCAGCGGCCTGTACGCCTACACCGCGATCAACGCGCCACGCGGCCTGAACGAGCGGATCTATCACGTGTGGCAAAAGGACGGCCAGGAAGTTGATCGCATTGCCCTGGACATCCATGGCGGGCGCAAGGAAGGCTACCGGGCCTGGACCCACAAGCAGAACTTCCCGCCGAACCCGGTGGGCAAGTGGCAGGTGAGGGTACTGACAGAGGATGGGCAGGTCATCGGTGTTCTGCGCTTCAAGGTGGTCGATGACGCGCCCGCAGGGTGAGTGTAAGGGCCCCTTTGCGGCCCATCGCCGGCAAGCCAGCTCCCACCGGGCCAGCGATAACCCGCTCCATGTGGGAGCTGGCTTGCCGGCGATGGGCTGCAAAGCAGCCCCCAAGGTCCGTGAAGACAGCACATAATCACCAAACAGCCCATGCCCGCTGCGCTATGATCAGGCCCTAAGCCTTAGCGCCGAGTCAGTAGCATGGAGCCGATGACCACCCCCAGCGCCACTCTGGACACCAGTAGCCAACCGGCCTGCCTGCGCATTACCGGTGACTGGACCCTGGCGCACTACGCCAGCCTCAAGCGTGAGAGCGAGCGCCTGCGGGCGCAATATGCTGCCGATACCGTCGCCGACCTTAGCCAACTGGGACGCCTGGATACCGCCGGTGCCTCGCTGCTGGCCGAACTGCTCGGCTCCGAACGCCTGTCCCGCTGCACCCATGGCCTGCCCGAAGCCAGCCGCGCCCTGCTCAAGAATGTCTACTGCTCGGTGCAGGACTACTGCATTCCGGTCAAGGAACCCGAGCGTAACGTGCTGCTGTTGCTTCTAGAGCGCATCGGCTGCGCCGTTGGCACCTTGTGGCAAGACACCCTGCAAGTGCTCGGTTTCGTTGGCCTGATCCTCGAAACCCTGCTGCGCCGAGCCCTGCAACCACATCGCTGGCGCTTCACCCCGGTCGTGGCGCACATCGAACAGACCGGTCTGGACGCCGCGCCCATCGTCGCCCTGCTGACCTTCCTGGTGGGCGCGGTGGTGGCCTTCCTCGGCGCTACGGTGTTGGCCGATTTCGGCGCGACCATCTTCACCGTCGACCTGGTGGCATTCTCGTTCCTGCGAGAGTTCGCCGTGCTGCTGACCGCCATCCTCATGGCCGGCCGAACCGCCAGCGCGTTCACCGCGCAGATCGGCTCGATGAAGGCCAACGAAGAAATCGACGCCATCCGCACCCTGGGCCTGAACCCCATGGAGATGCTGGTGGTGCCGCGCGTACTGGCGCTGTTGATTTCGCTGCCCTTGCTGACCTTCATCGCGATGATCTGCGGCATCGTCGGCGGCGCGGTGGTGTGCGCGCTGACACTGGACATCTCGCCAGCCATGTTCCTGTCGCTGCTGCAAAGCGACATCGGCGTGCAGCACTTCCTGGTCGGCCTGGCAAAGGCACCGTTCTTCGCCTTCCTGATCGCCGCGATCGGCTGCCTGGAAGGCTTCAAGGTCAGCGGCAGCGCCGAATCGGTTGGCGCGCACACCACCTCGGCGGTCGTGCAGTCGATATTCGTGGTCATCGTGCTGGATGCGGTGGCTGCGCTGTTCTTCATGGAGATGGGCTGGTGAATGGCCAGGAACGTGTGATCGAGGCCCGCGGCATCTGTAACCGCTTCGGCCGTCAGAGCGTGCACGAAGACCTCGACCTCGATCTGTATCGCGGCGAGATACTCGCCGTGGTCGGCGGTTCGGGCAGCGGCAAGTCGGTGCTGTTACGCAGTATTATTGGCCTGCGGCGGCCCAACGAAGGGCAGATCAAAGTGTTCGGCCAGGACCTGTCCGGCCTGCGCGAAGAGCAGCGCTCACTGGTCGAGCGGCGCTTCGGCGTGCTGTTTCAGAAGGGCGCGCTGTTCTCTTCGCTGACTGTCACCGAAAACGTGGCATTGCCGCTGATCGAGCACGCCGGGCTGTCCCGCGCCGATGCCGAGCACCTGGCCGGGGTGAAACTGGCCCTGGCCGGGCTGCCAATCTCGGCCGCCGACAAATACCCGGCCTCGCTGTCCGGGGGCATGATCAAGCGCGCCGCGCTGGCCCGGGCACTGGCACTGGACCCTGACATCCTGTTCCTCGACGAACCCACCGCCGGCCTGGACCCGATCGGTGCCGCCGCCTTCGACCAGTTGATCCTTACCCTGCGTGACGCCCTGGGCCTGTCGGTATTCCTCATCACCCACGACCTCGACACCTTGTACACCATTACCGACCGCATCGCCGTGCTGTCGCAGAAGAAGGTCCTGGTGGCAGGCCCGCTGGCCGAGGTCGAGCAGACCGACGACGCCTGGATTCAAGAATACTTTCATGGCCCACGCGGGCGCGCAGCCGAGCAGGCCGCCACCCGTGCCGGGCAGGAGCGCTGAGCAATGGAAACCCGAGCCCATCACGTTCTTATCGGCCTGGTCACCGTCCTGGTGGTGGCCGGCGCCATGCTGTTCGGCATGTGGCTGGCCAAGTCGAGTGTCGACGACGCCTTCAAGGACTACGTAGTGGTGTTCAACGAAGCCGTCTCCGGCCTGTCCCGCGGCAGCCCGGTGCAGTACAACGGCATCAAGGTAGGCGATGTGTCCACCCTGCGCCTGGACCCGAAAGACCCGCGCCGGGTACTGGCACGGGTGCGCCTGAGCGCCGACACGCCGGTGAAGGAAGACACCCAGGCCAAGCTGACCCTGGCCGGCGTGACCGGCAACTCGTTCATCCAGCTCAGCGGGGGCACCCCGCAAAGCCCCGAGTTGAAAGGCAAGGACGGCAAGCTGCCGGTGATCATCGCATCGCCCTCGCCAATCTCGCGCCTGCTCAATGACAGCAGCGACCTGGTGACCAACATCAACCTGCTGCTGCATAACGCCAACCAGATGTTTTCCGAGGACAACATCGGCCACCTCAGCAACACCCTGTCCAACCTCGACAAGACCACCGGCGCCTTCGCTGGCCAGCACGGCAGCATCACCCAGGCCATCGAGCAACTGGTGCAGGTGGGCAAGCAGGCCAGCGCCACCCTGGCCGAAACCCAGGCACTGATGCGCAATGCCAACGGCCTGCTGGGCAGCGAAGGCAAGCAGGCAATCGGCAGCGCCGAACAGGCCATGCAGTCACTGGCCGAGAGCACCGCCACCATCAACCGCCTGCTCGAGGACAACCGCGAAGCCATCGGCGACGGTGCCCAGGGCCTGAACCAGCTGACCCCGGCGATTCGCGAGCTACGCGAAACCCTAAACGCACTCAAAGGCATTTCCCGGCAACTGGAGGCCGACCCTAGCGGCTACCTGCTCGGCCGCGACAACAACAAGGAGTTCCAACCATGAAACCGTCGCTGCGCCTGCTGGCCCTGGCGGCCGCACTGAGCCTGGCCAGTGCCTGCTCGATCCTGCCGCAGAGCGAGCCCGTCGACCTGTACCGTCTGCCGGTGAACCAGCCCGGCCGGACGGCGCCGGCGCTGGATTGGTCATTGCGCCTGAACAAGCCGCTGGCCAGCGAAGTGCTGGCCGGGCCACGGATTGCAGTGATTCCCCAGGGCGATGTGGTCAGCAGCTACAAGGGCGCGCGCTGGAGCGACGCAGTGCCGGTGCTGCTGCGCAACCGCCTGCTCGACGGTTTCCAGCGTGACGGCCAGGTACAGCGCCTGAGTGCCGACGACAGCAACCTGCAGGCCGACTACGAGCTGGCTGGCGAGCTGCAGGCATTCCAGACCGAGTACCTCCCGGGCGGGGCGGTGGAGGTGGTGATCCGCTATGACGCACGCCTGATTCAAGGCCGCAACCAACGCATTCTGGCCAGCAAACGCTTCGAAATCCGCCAGCCGCTTGCCGACAAGCAGGTGTCAGCGGTGGTTGCCGGCTTCGGGAAGGCCTGCGACCAGCTGACCGGGCAGGTGGTGAGTTGGACCATTGCACAGGCAGGTAGTACACAACCACCATCAGTCCGTTGAGTCAGGCCCGGTTCTATCTCCTGTCAGGGCCTCATCGCCGGCAAGCCAGCTCCCACAGGTACTTCGCATGCCTTGAAGTCTGTGAGGTCAAGGTGGGAGTTGGCTTGCCGGCGATGGGCCGCAAAGCGGCCCCAAAAAGGTCAGGCAAAGAACCAGTAACAGACGAAGATCGCCGCGATCACACCGGAAAACTCCGCCAGCAAGGCGCAGCCGACGGCATGGCGCACGCGCTGGATACCCACCGCACCAAAGTAAACCGCCAGCACGTAGAAGGTGGTTTCGGTACTCCCCTGAATCGTCGCCGCCACCAGCGCCGGGAAGCTGTCCACACCGTGGGTCTGCATGGTCTCGATCAGCATCGCCCGCGCCGCACTGCCGGAGAACGGTTTGACCAGCGCCGTGGGCAAGCCCTCGACGAAGCGGGTGTCCAGGCCCAGCCCAGTCACCGCATGACGAATACCGTCCAAGGCCAGCTCCAGGGCGCCTGAGGCCCGCAATACACCCACCGCCACCAGCATCGCCACCAGGTAAGGCAACAGGCCCTTGGCCACATCGAAACCTTCCTTGGCGCCTTCGACAAAGGCTTCATACACCTTCACCCGCTTCAAGGCGCCGATCACCAGGAACAGGATGATCACACCAAACAACGTGAGGTTGCCCAGGATCGACGACAGGCTGGCCAGCGCGGCCGCCGAAAGGGTGCCGAGAAAGGCCATGAAGCCGCCCAGCAGCAAGGCACCGGGAATCAGGTAGGCAAGCACTACCGGGTCCCACAGGCGCAGGCGCTGCATCACTGCCACCGACAGCAGGCCGACCAAGGTGGAGACGCTGGTGGCCAGCAGGATTGGCAGGAACACCATGGTCGGGTCCGCCGCACCTTGCTGGGCCCGATACATGAAGATGGTCACAGGCAGCAGGGTCAACGACGATGCGTTGAGCACCAGGAACAGGATCTGTGCGTTGCTCGCCGTGGTACTGCTGGGGTTCAGCTCCTGCAGTGCGCGCATGGCCTTCAGGCCGATCGGCGTGGCGGCGTTGTCCAGCCCCAGGCCGTTGGCGGCGAAGTTCATGGTGATCAGGCCCAGGGCCGGGTGGCCGGGCGGAACTTCCGGCATCAGCCGGGCAAACAGCGGGCCGAGCACCTTGGCCAGCCACTCGACGATGCCAGCCTTCTCGGCGATCTTGAGAAAGCCCAGCCAAAGGGTCAGCGTGCCGAACAACAGCACCATCACCTCGACCGACAACTTGGCCATGGCGAATATGCTCTCGACCATCGCCGCGAAGATGCCGGCGTTGCCGCCTATTAGCCATTGGGCCAGGGCGGACACTGCCGCCACCAGGAAAAAGCCAAGCCAAAGGCCGTTGAGCATCCGTGTGTTCCCCCTGAAAAATGCCCGAATGATAGCGTATCGGGGCGTAAGGCTGGAGACCGCAGGCGAGGGCTGCGCCCTTGTATCGCGACACAAGGCCGCTCCCACAGAGGTCGGTGGATGCTGGCCATTGTGGGAGCGGCCTTGCGTCGCGAAAGGGCCGCAAAGCGGCCCCAAGATCTCACAGGCAACAAAAAGCCCCGACAGGTCGGGGCTTCTTGTTCAGCTCATCAGGCTCAGCGCTTGGCAGCTTCGCCAACCATGGCCGCTTCCTGCTTGCCGGCCATCAGCGAGGCGTAGTACTTCTCGCCCTTGGCGGCGTCGTACATGCCTTCCCAGCGCGCGATGACCAAGGCTGCCAGGGCGTTGCCCACAACGTTCAAGGCGGTACGGGCCATGTCCATGATGCGGTCGACACCGGCGATGAAGGCCAGGCCTTCCAGCGGGATACCCACGCTGCCTAGGGTGGCCAGCAGCACCACGAAGGAAACACCCGGTACGCCAGCGATACCCTTGGAGGTGACCATCAGGGTCAGCACCAGCAGCAGCTGCTGGCTCCACGACAGGTCGATACCGTACAGCTGGGCAATGAAGATGGCCGCGATGCTCTGGTACAGGGTCGAGCCGTCGAGGTTGAACGAGTAGCCGGTCGGTACCACGAACGAGCAGATCGACTTCGGAGCACCGTACTTCTCCATCTTCTCGATCACGCGCGGCAGCACGGTTTCCGAGCTGGAGGTGGAGTAGGCGAGAATCAGCTCATCTTTCATGATGCGCATGATCTTGATCACCGAGAAGCCGAACAGGCGGGCAACCAGGCCCAGCACCATGAAGGCGAAGAAGGCGATGGCGAAGTACACCAGTACCACCAGCTTGGCCAGCGGCAGCAGCGAGCTGAACCCGAAGTTGGCCACGGTCACGGCGATCAGGGCGAACACGCCGATAGGGGCGTAGTTCATGATCATGTGGGTGACCTTGAACATGGTCTCGGAAACCGCCTGGAAAGTACGCACCAGCGGGTCGCGCAGCTCTGCCTGCAGGCTCGACAGACCCAGGCCGAACATCACCGAGAAGAAGATGATCGGCAGCATTTCGCCACGCATCAGCGCTGCGAAGATGTTCGACGGGATCAGGTTCAGCAGGGTTTCGATGAACGCATGCTCATGCTGCACCTCGGCCGCGGTAGCCTGGTACTTGGAGATGTCCACTGTACCCAGGGTGCTCATGTCGATGCCGGCGCCCGGGTGGAACAGGTTGGCCAACACCAGGCCGACGACGATGGCGATGGTGGTCACCACTTCGAAGTAGATGATGGTCTTCAGGCCGATACTGCCCAGTTTCTTCGCGTCGCCAACCCCGGCGATACCCACGATCAGCGACGAAATCACGATCGGGACGACGATCATCTTGATCAGGCGAATGAAGATGTCACCAGCGGGCTGGAGGACGTTGCTGATCCACCATGCCTTTTCTGCACTGAAATGATTCAGTAGAGCGCCGATTGCAACACCCAGGACCAGACCGATGACGATCTGCCAGGCGAGGCTCAGTTTTGCCTTCTTCATGTCTTTACCCTTTGTTCTAGTGGTCATGGGCACCCAACGGAAACGCGCGTAACAGAGCTGTTGGCTAGGTCACGGGCAGCAGCTGCTTCCGTCCGGCGACTTCATGTAAGGACACCGCAGGCGAGCGACAGGGGCGCTCGGCCGGCGAAAAAGGCGGCAACTATTGCGATGGCAAAGGGGGAAATCTAATGCCTGAAGCGCATGACCCATGCCGTTTATGCATAACGTTTCTGACCAAAACGGGAGGTTCGCAAGTGCTTGATTTCCAACGTTCGGAATCCCGAACAAGACCAAACCGCCATATTTAGGCAGATTTGGCAGGGTAAAAAGGACAGGAGCGATGGCTTGTTCGACAATCCGAATGGCCGAAATGCCACTTGAACAAGCGCCGAGCTGATCGAAAAAAATTGATGTGCGGTCGAGACAAAATGTGTCTCGAAGAAGAAATCGCGCAGGAAGAGACGTTTCCTACATGGCTCCTCGGAAGTCAGGTCTGGTCAGATGCCCCTATGGCACCGCCGACCTGAAACTTCCGATTCCGCCTTTCCTGACCCGGCCCATTGCTGGAGGCACTCCCTGTACCCCTAGGCCACTCCGATCCTGCAACAATCAGAACAGCCCGACCCCTTGGTCATGTGCAGCCCCTCCTCGGGGCGGCGCATCATAGAAGGCTGAAATATAGAAAGGTTCAGCTTCTATTACGTGACAGTGCATGACCTTTCATCCGTACCGGGTACAAACGCTCAGTACCAGTTCGGGTCACGCTTGAGCTGCTCCTGCAGCATCGCTTTCATGCCGTCGTCCGGCTCACCCAGCCAGCGGTACTGTGCGTGACGGGTGGGCGACTTGTCGTTCGGCAGACCTTCGGGCACCTCCACGAGCATCCCGTAGGCATCATCCTTGTCCCAGCTGAACGCCACGATCAGGCGCTTGTAGGTGCAGTTGTCCTTGCCTTCGCACAACGGGCCGACCAGGTACTTGTCGCCGTCCTCGGTAACTGCAGACATCTGCTGCTGGGAACTGCCGGTCAGATTGACCACCCAGTCAGGCAGGCGTTCCTCGCCTTTGATCGTGTCCTGCCAGGTTTCCCTGTACTCCGGGTCCGAGCCGAGCAACTGGTCGACCCGGACCTGGCCGTCATTGGCCGCCATCGCCGCTGCACTGCCACCCAGTAACAGGGCGGCAGCCAGGGCTGTCCAACGCTTCCTGCCCATCTTCAACCTCGTCCACGTCCAAAGAAGAAGGAGGCTACGAACAGCACCAGGAAGACAATGAACAGAATCTTCGCGATACCCGTGGCAGCGCCCGCGATACCACCGAAGCCCAGTACGGCGGCGACAATGGCGATGATGAGGAAAGTGATAGCCCAACTCAGCATGGTGGTTCTCCTTTCTTTTTCGGAATCGGTTCAGCCGGCGGTCAGAACACCCAGCGGTCCTGGGGTACGACATTTTCCAAGGTGGCCGGTGACGCAGTGGCCTGGCCGGTTGGCAGCGGGTCGGCGGCCTTGACCAGGGTGTTGGCACGGGTTGCCTGAATCTGCGTCAACAGGGCGGTCTGCGCCGCCACTTGCTCGGCCAGGCGTGCGGTCTGCCAGCTGTAATAGAAGAGGCCAGCGGCCAAAGTCAGTACCAGCGCCAGGGTGAGTGACAACACCTGGCGCAGGGGCAGTGCGGCGCTCTGCAAGCGGTTGACGGATTGGCAGTTCATGCCGGCTCCTCCTGCTGTAATTCTTGTTCAAACCTGAATAAGTAATTGCAGCCTGCATGCCAGCCTTTTGATTCAAATAAAATCCTTTAAAATCAAGTATTTATACGGTAGGACAATAATCGACAGGGACGTATCCTGCACGATGCCGTCCGTGGGGTCGTGCGAATTGCACGATCAACCTTCGACCTTGGTCGCTACCTTGAGCAGGTCCGCGTCCACCCCGCGCACGCCGATGATCTGCCTAGCGATTTCCACGGCGATGGTTTTCTGCTCGCTGCTGACCACTTCGCCTGAAAGCCGAACCAGCCCCTCTTCGCTGGCCACTTTCAGGTTCAGGCCATCGAGGTTGCGGCTGAAGCGGTAGCTGTTCTGGATCTTGTCGATGATCCAGCTGTCACTCGGCTGCGGCCCGGTCGGCAGCCCAATCGGAGCTTCCCGGGCCTTGGCCATGGCGGCGGTATCGAGGCTGACCAGGTTGTTGACCAGGTGCACGCCCTCCGTGGTGCGCGCCACCACGCCGGCCAGCTCCTTGGCCTCGGCACTGTCGACCTTGCCGCGCAGGGTCACCACACCTTCGCTGCTCTGTACATCTATATGTGCCTTCTCGGTTATGCGGCTCCATAGCAGCCGAGCACGGATCACCGCAGCCAGGGTGGCGTCCTCCAGGCGCTGGGCGTAGGCACGCAACGCCAGCGGGCGCTCCAC
This sequence comes from Pseudomonas sp. ABFPK, assembly GCF_001586765.1. Classification (NCBI taxonomy): domain Bacteria; kingdom Pseudomonadati; phylum Pseudomonadota; class Gammaproteobacteria; order Pseudomonadales; family Pseudomonadaceae; genus Pseudomonas; species Pseudomonas sp. ABFPK. The sequence continues at coordinate 29,414 of NZ_LQXW01000001.1, forward strand.
CAGCTGGGCATTGACCCGCAGTTGGTTGTCAACTTGCTCGATGCCACGGGTAGCCAGAGCCACATGCTCTGCCAGCTGGCGCTCGACGTCGTTCTCCACCTCACCGGAAAGGCGCGCCTGCTTGCCATCCACCTCGACCTGAATACGGAACGGGTCGAGCATGCGGTTCAGCGACAGGGCAGTTTGCAAGGCTCCCTCCAGGCGGGCGTCTTGCACCGGATCGGCGAATACCGGCGTGAACACCGGTAGCAGTGTGGCTGCCAACATGGCGGCTCGGATGGAAAAGGGCATGGCAGTGCCTCCTTTTGTAGGCAAAAACTGAAAATCCTCGCAACCAATGTGCCACCGTGCGCCTCTAAGAAAATCATCTGGATAGCGCGGCCTCCACGCGCTGATTGGCCAGTGGCTAGCATGCAAAGGACAGGTTCCTTCACAATGGACCATGCAACTTGCCCGATTTTTCCCACACTAAATGAAGATCTTTCCTAAAGGAGCGCAGCACATGGAGTCAGCCCAGGACAACCAAGGCCGCATTCTGCTGGTGGATGACGAGTCCGCGATCCTGCGCACCTTCCGCTACTGCCTGGAGGACGAGGGCTACAATGTGGCAACGGCCAACAGCGCCGCCCAGGCCGAAGCCTTGCTGCAGCGCCAAGTATTCGACCTGTGCTTCCTTGATTTGCGCCTGGGCGAGGACAACGGCCTCGATGTGCTGGCGCAGATGCGTATCCAGGCCCCCTGGATGCGGGTGGTGATCGTCACCGCGCACTCAGCGATCGATACGGCGGTAGACGCGATCCAGGCCGGCGCCGCCGATTACCTGGTCAAGCCGTGCAGCCCCGACCAGCTGCGCCTGGCTACCGCCAAACAGTTGGAAGTGCGCCAGCTTTCCGCGCGACTGGAGGCCCTGGAAGGTGAAGTGCGCAAACCCAAGGACGGCCTCGACTCGCACAGCCCGGCCATGATGGCGGTACTGGAAACCGCCCGCCAGGTCGCTGCCACTGACGCCAACATCCTCATCCTTGGCGAGTCGGGCACAGGTAAAGGTGAACTGGCCCGGGCCATTCACGGCTGGAGCAAGCGCGCGCGCAAATCCTGCGTAACCATCAACTGCCCGTCACTGAACGCCGAGCTGATGGAAAGCGAGTTGTTCGGCCACACCCGCGGCGCCTTCACCGGCGCCAGCGAAAGCACCCTGGGGCGAGTCAACCAGGCAGATGGGGGCACGCTGTTCCTCGACGAGATCGGCGATTTCCCGCTGACCTTGCAGCCCAAACTGCTGCGCTTCATCCAGGACAAGGAATACGAGCGCGTCGGCGACCCGGTAACCCGTCGCGCCGATGTGCGTATACTCGCCGCTACCAACCTCAACCTCGAAGAGATGGTGCGTGAGAGCCGTTTCCGCGAAGACCTGCTGTATCGCCTGAACGTCATCACTTTGCACCTGCCGCCGCTGCGCGAGCGCAGTGAAGACATCCTGACCTTGGCCGACCGCTTTCTCGCCCGCTTCGTCAAGGAATACTCTCGGCCTGCGCGCGGCTTCAGTGACGAAGCCCGCACAGCCCTGCTCAACTACCGCTGGCCCGGCAACATTCGCGAACTGCGTAACGTGGTGGAGCGGGCCAGTATCATCTGCCCGCAGGAACGCGTGGAAATCAGCCACCTGGGCATGGGCGAGCAGCCTACTGGTAACGCCCCTCGCATAGGCGCTGCACTGAGCCTTGATGAGCTCGAGCGCGCCCACATTGGTGCGGTGCTGGCCGCCAGTGACACCCTTGACCAGGCCGCCAAGACCCTGGGGATCGATGCATCCACCCTGTACCGCAAGCGCAAGCAGTACAACCTATGAAATGGCCGCCCATGAAGCTGCGCACGCGGCTTTTCCTCAGCATTTCGGCGCTGGTCACCGTGGCCCTGCTCGGGCTGCTGCTGGGCCTGGTCAGCGTGCTGCAGATGGCCACGGTGCAGCAGCGACTGGTGCGCGATACCACCCACACCTTGGAAATAGGGCTGAAGTTGCGCCAGAACCTTGGCGAACAGTTGACCCTGATCCTCGATGACGAGACCGCCCCGGAAAATCTGCGGCTGCTGCAAGACAACTTCCAGACCCTGCTGAACCAAGGGCTGGACCAAGGTGGCGAGCGCACCGGCTTCAGCAAGGCCAGCAGCAACTATCAGGCCTTCCTCCAGGCCTACCGCGCCAGCCCGGCGCCCTCCCGCAGCATGGGCGTTGACCAACCACTCGGGGCCGCGTTCAACCAGGTCCGCACCGATCTGATCGATTCCCACAAGCAGGCCCTGGAGCACATCACCCGCAGCGAGGAGCACACCCGCGACCACGCCCTGCTGGTCAGCGGCGTACTCGGCCTGATGGGTTTGGTGGTACTGGTACTGGGCTTCATCACCGCGCACAACATCGCCCGGCGCTTCGGCCAGCCGATCGAAGCATTGGCCAAAGCGGCCGACCAACTCGGCAAAGGCGATTTCGACGTCACCCTGCCGGTCACACAGGCCACCGAACTGAACCAGCTCACCCGCCGCTTCGGCCTGATGGCCGATGCCTTGCGCAAGCACCAGGCCACCAACGTCGATGAACTGCTGGCTGGCCAGCAACGCTTGCAGGCCGTGCTGGACAGCATCGACGATGGCCTGCTGATAATCGATCGCCAGGGCCGCCTGGAACACCTCAACCCGGTGGCGCAGCGCCAGCTGGGCTGGACCGACAGCCGCGCCGGTAGCAGCCTGGCCGAAGCCCTGCAGCGCCCGGAACTGGAACAGCAGCTACGCCAGGTACTGCGCGGCGGCAACCTCGACCGCCAGCCAGACGACCTGAACATGGACGTCGATGACGAAACGCGCCTGCTCGCCTACAGCCTGACCCCGGTCAGCCACCCGCAAGGGCCGATACTTGGCGCAGTGATGGTGTTGCATGATGTAACCGAGCAGCGCGCCTTCGAACGCGTGCGCAGCGAGTTCGTGCTGCGCGCTTCCCACGAGCTGCGCACTCCGGTGACTGGCATGCACATGGCCTTCGGTCTGTTGCGCGAGCGGCTCAAGTTCCCGCCAGAGGCGCGCGAGCATGACCTGCTGGAGACCATTGGCGAGGAAATGCAGCGCCTGACCCAGTTGATCAACGACCTGCTCAACTTCAGCCGCTACCAGAGCGGGATGCAGAAGCTCGAGCTGGCTCCCTGCGCCATAGACGAACTGCTGGAACGTGCACAACATCGCTTTGCCGAGCCGGCGGCGAACAAGCAGATCGAGTTGATCACGGAGCTGGAGCCGCCGCTACCGCGTATCCAGGCCGATGTCGCCCAACTCGACCGGGTGCTGGACAACCTGTTGCACAATGCCGTCCGCCATACCGCCAGCGGCGGTCGTATCCGCCTGCATGCACGACGGCATGCGGAGCGGGTGATCATCAGTGTCGAGGACAACGGCGAAGGCATTGCCTATGGGCAACAGGGGCGCATCTTCGAGCCCTTCGTGCAGGTAGGGCGCAAGAAAGGCGGCGCGGGGCTGGGGTTGGCGCTGTGCAAAGAGATCGTGCAGCTGCATGGCGGGCGCATGGGCGTGTTTTCCCGACCGGGGCAGGGAACCCAGTTCTACATGGCACTACCGGTCTGAATGTACCCTGCCCCCGGCCCCATCTTCGGTGCCGGATCAGTCAATGCTCAACCCGCCGCGGCAGCCGACCTCGAGTCACCAGCTCGGCAAACTGCCGGGCATTCAGTGGCCGGGCAAAAAGCCAGCCCTGGCCATAATTGACCCCTTCGCTGTTCAGCAGCACCGCTTGGTCTTCACACTCGATTCCTTCGGCAATCACCCGCAGGTGCAGATCGTGGGCCATGCGAATGATATGCGGGGCAACACCGCTACTGGCGGCGTCGTGCCCCAAGGCATCGATAAACGCCTTGTCGATCTTCAGGCAGTCCACTGGCAGGGTTTGCAAGTACGCCAGGCTGCAATAGCCAGTCCCAAAATCGTCGATCAGCACTTGATGCCCCACTGCGCGCAGCGCCTGGAGGTTGTCGCGGGCCACAACCACGTCGATCAGGCCGCGCTCGGTCACCTCGAAGGCGATCTGGCTGGCCGACACACGGTGCAAGGCCAGCAAGCGTGCCGCCACCCGGCCGATGCGCGGCACCATCACATCACAGGCCGCCAGATTCACCGAAATGTACAAGTTGGGATGCGAGCGCAGCAGTTGCCCTAGCTGTTCCAGCACACGCTGCAGGACAAAGTCCGTGATCTGGCGAATCTGCCCGGTGTTTTCCGCCAAAGGGATGAACAGGTCCGGGCTGGTCAGGGTACCGTCCGGGCGGCGCCAGCGCACCAGAGCCTCGGCCCCGACACAGCGTCGGCTGTCGAGCTCGAAGATCGGCTGGTAGAGCACCTGCAGTTCGCCGCGACGCAAGGCATTCTGCAATTCCGAGCTCATCGACCGCCGCTGCAGGATCAGTTGCAGTACCAGCCAGCCGATGCAACATGCCGCCAGTACACTGCCGGGGAACAGAAGCCAGAGCATGCCGTTCATCCTCAACGGCAGGCTCGCCCGCGGGGCGATCAGCACCAACTGGTAGTCCGGTGACTTGGTCGGCATTCGGTAGATCAGTCGATCGCTGAGTTCAAGCAGCGACTTGTGGCTGGTTGACCAGGCCGAAGGAGGCGGCCATACCTGCGGTGGGCCCAGCACGGGGATGGCCCGGGCACCGTTGTCCAACACCACCACCAGGCTGCCGCCCGGGGGCAGGTCGACCACATCGGTCAGGTGCCCACGAGAGGTGGATACCACGAACTTGCCCCTCCCAAGCATCAGCGCGGCCAGGTTCTCGTTCGGCTCGGTCGTGGTATTCAGCCAGTAGCTGTAGGTCGGCCCTTGTATGTCGGGGGCGCGCAAGGGTTCGAACGCCCGCTCGTCACCGCGGTTTGAGCAGGCCACATCTCCATCCACGTACGCCGCTTCATAAATGAAGCGGGAACTCAGGCCTACCTGCTGCAATGCCGTCAGCATCGCCGGGCTGCAGCCGCGCAAGGGTTGCGCCTGCAGCAGGTCGACCCCTTCGCGCAACTGGCCGAACACCTGCTCGAGGCGCTCCAGAAAGCGTTCGCCCTGGGCGTTCATCTGTGCACTCTCGCTTTGCTTCATCTGTTGCAGGGCAATGCCGATGCTTGCAGAAAGCAACAGTGCCGCGCTGGCCAGTGCTGCCAACGTGGCCAGCATCCAGGGACGGTAAAAAATTTGGCGCAGCAAGGCGATGAGGGCTGGCATCGAGGGCATCCAGTTGATAACTAAGGTATAGCAACTGAATCAGGAATCACCTTTGCCGTTTGGCGCTTCGCTACAAGCGCCGAAGGCCGCTCCTAAACAAGAGCCCGTCTCACCTTGGCAGCTCAACGCATCCGGTTGAGCACCTGCAGCATCGCCGCCGTCTGCGCATCCGGCATGCCATCGAAGCGCTGCGGGCGGAAACGCATCTGGAACGCGGCGATCACATGGCGGGTGGCAACATCCAGTATCCCAGTCTGCTCGATCGCATAGCCAAACCGCGCCAGCTCCTGCTGGTACCAGCCAACGCTCGGCGGGTTGACGCTGAAATAGGCTTGCTGCCGTGCCACGGCAGTTGCATCCGGCCAGACCCCCAGCCCGGCGTCGGCCAGGCGTTTCCACGGAAATAGCGGCCCCGGGTCAAGCTTGCGCAGCGGCGCGATATCGCTGTGGCCAATGATGTGTCGTGGCTCGATGTTGTTACGCTTGACGATGTCCTTGAGCAGCGCGATCAGCGACTGGACCTGCGCTTCGCTGTAAGGGTGCCAGACCCGCCCAGTCGGCGTGTCGGTGAAGCCCGGGTTGACGATTTCGATACCGATGGACGAGGAGTTCAACCAGGTCCGCCCCTGCCACTGGCTATCACCGGCATGCCAGGCGCGGCGGCTTTCATCTACCAGCTGATACACCGTCGCCGGGCCGTCACCAATCAGATAGTGGCTGCTGACTTCCCCTTGGGTCAGCAACGCCAGGGAACGCTCCAGCGAAGCATTGGTGTAGTGCAGGACAACGAACTGGATGCGGTTGTCCTGGTTGATCGAAGGGTGGCTACGGTCGATGCGCAGGCCGGTCGAGCAACCGGCGACAGACAACAGCAGGAAGGAAATCAGGGTTTTTTTAAGCGTGGAAAGCACGTCAGTGGCCTCAGCGTATGAGCGCTACAGTATAACGTGCTCCCCAAGGGCCGTGCGTGCCGCGAGTCAGCAGCTACCGGCTATGCCAGCTCGACACGGTTGCGTCCCGATTCCTTGGCCCGGTAAAGCGCCGCATCGGCGCGCTTGAGCACCTGATCGCCGCGCTCGCCGGGACGGAATGCACCCAGGCCGATGGACGTGGTGATCACCACCCGTTCGCCCTTGAAGTGGAACGGGCACGCCTCGACCGTGGCCCTCAGCACCTCGGCTATCTGGGCAGCGGCAGCCGGCGAGGTCTGCGGCAGCAGCAGGACAAACTCCTCGCCGCCAAACCGGGCGATGAAGTCATGGCTGCGCAGGCGCTTGCGCAACTGGTCGGCGACGATCTTCAAGACCTTGTCCCCAGCCAGGTGCCCATAGCTGTCGTTGATACGCTTGAAATGGTCCAGGTCGAGGATCGCCATCGCCAGATGGCCGCCGTGTGCCTGCCATTCGAGCATTTCGCGCTCGACCCGCTCGCTCCAGGCCGCACGGTTGGGCAGGCCGGTGAGGGGATCGAGCAAGGCCTTCTGGCGCTGCTCTTCCAAGTGCTCACGATAGCCGAGCGCCTCTTGCTCCATGTTCGCCACCCGCTCCGACAGCCCTTGCAGGCGTCCAGCCAGCTCCTGTTCGCGGCGATCACGCTCATGCTTGTGCTCATCCATGGTCACCAACAGACCTTCCAGGCGGTTTTCCAGAATGTGCTTGAGGCTGTCGACGTCAGCGGCACCTTGCACACTGCTCTGCAACCCATCGACGTGCTCACGCAGCTGGGTATCCAGCTCGCGAGCGGCCGAGCTGTTGTCGGCATGGCCGGCGCTAGCCTCGTGCAGGTGGCTCTGGAAACCTTCCAGGCGTTCGTTGAGCTGCTGCAGGTAGGTTTCGAATTCGTGCTGGCCGCTGTCGGTGATCGCCAGCATGAGCACAGCCAGGTCATCCAGCACCGGTATCAGCTCATACCAGTTCAAACCCCGGGCGACGCGTTCACGCATCTCTAGCGCCTGGGCCTTGTGTCGCTCCGGCAGGCTGAGGTCATCGAGCAAGCCGATCAGAGTGTGCTCGATGTGCTCGGCAACCTGGCTGTAGGGCGGCTCCACCGCGTAGGGCAGGGCGTAGGGGCCATCTTCGCCAAAGGTTTCTTCGAGTGTTTGCGCCGGTCCTGCTTCAACCGGCGGCTCGCTGGCGATAGCTACCGGTGCCGGTACATCGTCCGGGAGCGGCTGCGGCAGCGGGGCTGGTGACAGTTCGGCCGTTTCGATAAGCGCCGGGCCTGGTGCCTCCAGCTCGGGCTCCGAAATTACGAGGGCTTCGACAACAGAAGCTGAGGAGGCTGGCAACGGCTGTAGCGCGTCCATGTCGTCGGGCTGCGGGGCATCGACACCGGCAGGTGCCGCCAAAGGCTGCGCCAGAGGCACAAGCGCTGGCTCGCCTTGTACGCCATCCTCGCGGCCGCCGAACAAGCGCTGCAAGAAGCCGGGGCGGGCCTCCGCCGCCGATCTGCCCAAGGCTGACAGCGCGCGGCCCTGCAAGCCGCTCAACTCGCCCAGCAACGGTGGCAGGTCGCGTGACTGGGCCACTCCGCCATCGAGCTTCTTCGCCAGCTTTTTCAACGGACGCGACACATCGTTCGGCAATGGCAGGCCTTGCAGCTGGTCGACCAGCGCTGTCAGCGCATCGCTGACCTGGTTCATGCGGGCTTCCCGACGCTGTTCGGAGTCCAGTACCGCCTTCTCAAGACGAGGAATCAACCCGGCAAGGCCGGCGTCCATGTTGTCGCTGCGGATGACCTCGCGCATTTCCTTCATGCACTGGTCCACCACCTTGTCGCTGCCTTCGGCAGCCAGGGTGCTGCGTACCAAGCCACGACGCAGCAGGTCGAGACGGGCGTCCCAACGGCGCTCGAGCTTTTCCTGCTGCTCGATGCTTTTCAGGTATTTTTCTTTCCAGCGCTCAGCGTCTTCAGTCATGCCCGGGTCCGCAAACGGTGATGGCAATTAGCTCAGGACCGGCAGCGTATCCACAGTCAATGCATCAGGCAATCGAATCTCTACAGCAACGGGAAGGTGGTCGGAAATTGGCTGCGCCAGCACCTCGACACGCTCCAGCGTGAGGCTTGGGCTGAGCAGGATATGGTCCAGGCAACGCTGTGGACGCCAGCTGGGGAAAGTGGCCTCGACTTGCGGGGCTATCAGGCCCAGGTCGCGCAACGGTGAGTGCTCCAGCAGGTCGGTTGCATGGGTATTCATGTCGCCCATCAGCACCTGGTGGCGATAGCCGCCAATCAGCTCGCGGATGTAACCCAGCTGCAGAGCGCGGGTCTTGGCGCCGAGGGCCAGGTGCATCATCACCACGATCAGCGCATCTTCACCCTCGCCAAAGCGCACCAGGATCGCACCCCGCCCAGCCGGGCCGGGCAATGGGTGATCCTCGAGCAGTTGTGGCTTCAAGCGGCTGAGCACGCCATTGCTGTGCTGGGCAAAACGCCCAAGGTTGCGGTTGAGTTGCTGGTACCAGTAGGGGAAGGCGCCCAGGTGGGCAAGGTGCTCGACCTGGTTGACATAGCCCGAGCGCAGGCTGCCGCCATCGGCCTCCTGCAAGGCCACCAGGTCGAAGTCGCCCAGCAGTTGGCCAATCTTCTGCAGGTTACCGGCACGCCCGTTGTGCGGCAGCAGGTGCTGCCAGCTTCGAGTCACGTAATGCCGGTAGCGCTCGGTGCTGATGCCCACCTGGATGTTGAAACTGAGCAGCCGCAGACGACCATCCTCGGGCAGGCCAGGGGCATGCAAGTGATGCTCGTTGACCTGCGGCTGGTGCAGGCCAATGCCACGCGCGGTTCTGAAGCGGCGCATGGGTTACGCCGCTTACTTAGCGGCGCGCTCCTTGGCGATCAGCTGGTCGGCAACATTCAGTACGCCTTCCGGCCCGCCGGCGGTACCCAGGTCGAAGCGGTACTTGCCGTTGACCACCATGCTCGGTACGCCGGTGATCTCGTACTTCTTCGCCAGTTCCTTGGCCTGGTTGACCTGGCCCTTGATGGCGAACGAATTGAAGGTGGCGAGGAACTTGTCCTTGTCCACGCCCTGGGTGGCAAGGAAGTCGGCCATGTCCTGCGGGTCGGTCAGGCGCTTGCGCTGGTTCTGGATGGCATCGAACACCGCGGCGTGTACCTTCTGCTCGACGCCCATGGCTTCGAGGGTCAGGAACATCTGGCCATGGGCGTCCCACGCGCCACCGAACATGGCTGGTACGCGCTTGAAGTTGACGTCCTTGGGCAGTTTATCGACCCACGGGTTGATGGTCGGCTCGAAGTGATAGCAGTGGGGGCAGCCGTACCAGAACAGCTCGACCACCTCGATCTTGCCAGGTACGGAAACCGGAACAGGGTTGCTCAGCTCGAGGTATTCCTTGCCAGCGACAGGCTCGGCGGCCTGGACGGCAGTCATACCGAATACGCTGGCAGCGACCAGCGCGGCGCTGAGAATCAGTTTACGCATGCTTTACTCCTGGGCAGTCATTGGTCGCCACGACGCGACCTGCACTGAGACAGGCCGGGAACGGGCCGAGTTCTGTAGTGTAACGGCTGCGGACGGAAAAAAGGGCGGTCCGGCCGCCCTTTCATCATTGGCCTACAACATTAACTGAAAGTTAATGCGCCGCCTGTAATGGCCTCAGTGCAGGCCCTGGATGTAACTGGCCAGCGCCTCTATGTCGTGGTTGCTCAGCTTGCCGGCGATGGTGCGCATGGTCATGGCATCGCCATCGTTGGTGCGGTTGCCTTCGCGGAAGTCGGTGAGCTGCTTGGTCACGTACTGCGCGTGCTGCCCGCCCAGGTGCGGGAAGCCGGCCAAGGCGATACCCGCGCCGTTCGGCGAGTGGCAGCCGGTGCAGGCTGGCATGCCCTTCTCCAGGTCTCCACCGTTGAACAGCGCCCGGCCACGTTCGACCAACTTGGGATCGGCGGCGCCCACGCTGCCTTTCTGGCTGGAGAAGTAGGCGGCGATATCGGCCAGGTCCTGGTCGCTGAACGCGGCCAGCATGCCGGTCATCTCCAGCACGGTACGCTTGCCCGACTTGATATCGTGCAATTGTTTTTCAAGGTAGCGCTGGCCTTGGCCGGCCAGTTTCGGGAAGTTCGGTGCCAGGCTGTTGCCGTCGGGGTTGTGGCAGGCACCACAGACGGCCGTCTTGGCCTGGCCGGCGGCGGCATCGCCTTTGACGGGTTGCGCAGCAGTGGCCGCACCTGCGACACCCAGGGTCAACAGCAGACTCACGACTAGTTTGTTCATCAGCTAATCCAACACGGCTAAGGGTGAAATGTTATGTATCGGGACTGCCACTCATCCAAAGGATGACCAAACGGTAGTCCTCGGCACTGCAGTCCATGCACAATCCACGCGGCGGCATAGCCTTGAAACCCTGGGTCACGTGCTTCACCAGTACATCCATGCCTTGCGCCAGCCTTGGCTCCCATGCTGCCCGGTCACCCTGCCTGGGTGCCTGTGGCAACTGCCCGGTGTGACAGGCCGCACACGTGCGGTTGTACAACACCTCGGGATCCTGTGTAGCCTGTGCGCTGAAAAACGGCAGGAACATACCGACAGCAAGCAGCCATTTCGCCATGCGGAACGACCTTCAGGGTTGGGGGCCGCGCTGCGTTCTGTTGCGCGAGCTATTGTTCGACACCCCATGCCCGTTCTCCTTCGCCGGGAGAATGAGCACACAAAAACTGGGGCATTATATACTTCCGCCATCCAAACGGAAACGACACCGCTTGCCAGGCTCGGGCCTATAGAGTCAGGCAACACCCACATCGGATATCCCATGCAAGTCAAGAACCCCATCCTCGGCCTCTGCCAGAAAGCCAAATTCGCCCTCAGCGCTGCCAAGGTCGAACAATGCCCGGACGACCAGGGTTACGAGGTGGCTTTCGCCGGCCGCTCCAACGCCGGCAAATCCAGCGCCCTCAACACCCTGACCCATGCCAGCCTGGCACGCACCTCGAAAACCCCCGGGCGCACCCAGCTGTTGAATTTCTTCAGTCTGGACGATGAACGGCGTTTGGTCGACCTGCCAGGCTACGGTTATGCAAAAGTCCCGATTCCGCTCAAGCAGCACTGGCAGAAACACCTGGAAGCCTACCTGGGCAGCCGGGAGTGCCTGCGTGGCGTGATCCTGATGATGGACGTGCGCCACCCGATGACCGACTTCGACAAGATGATGCTCGACTGGGCCAAGGCCAGCAGCATGCCGATGCACATCCTGCTGACCAAGGCCGACAAGCTGACCCACGGCGCGGGCAAGAACACTCTGCTCAAGGTGCAGTCGGAAATCCGCAAGGGTTGGGGCGATGGCGTGACCATCCAGCTGTTCTCGGCGCCCAAGCGCCTGGGCGTGGAAGAGGCATACCGAGTGCTGGCGGACTGGATGGAGCTGGAAGACAAGCCAGTAGCCTGAGGCCTGCACCGCTCGTTGTAGGAGCAGCCTTGTGCTGCGAAGAGGCCATGACAGGCTGTATAGGTCTGTTGGCTGTACCGGCCCTTTCGCAGCACAAGGCTGCTCCTACAGGGGTAGCTGCGCCATCAGGTCAAATTCCGGGCAAAAAAAACCCCGGACTTCGTATGGGGAGGGGGAAGTTCGGGGTCCAAGTCCGGACCGCTAGGGCGGGGTCCAGATATCTGCCAACACTTAACACAACATAGGAGCATCGAAAGGCTTCACCAGCCATTCAGTTACTCTGAGTTCCGTTTCACCGGTTTAGTTCCAAAGCCCTGAAAACTATTTGCGATAGTTTCATGAAACTTCAGCACCGCTGGCACTGAGCAGTGCCGGATCCGCATCGCTACAACACGGATCCTACACAGCTTTCCCCACCCGATCAGTGAGCTTCGTCCCAATTCGCACCAATTCCTGCCTCGACCAGCAGCGGCACATCCAGTTTCGCGGCCTTGCTCATGTGCTGGCGAATTTCATCTTTCACCAGCTCCACCAGGTCCTCGCGCACTTCCAGCACCAGTTCGTCGTGCACCTGCAGGATCACCCGGGCATCCAGCCCGCTCTCGCTCAGCCATTTATCCACATTGACCATGGCCCGCTTGATGATGTCGGCCGCAGTGCCCTGCATCGGGGCGTTGATCGCCGTGCGCTCGGCGCCTTTGCGCAGGGCCGGGTTCTTGGCATTGATATCCGGCAGGTACAGGCGGCGGCCGAACAGGGTTTCTACAAAGCCTTGCTCCGCCGCCTGGGCGCGGGTGCGCTCCATGTACGCCAACACGCCCGGGTAGCGGGCGAAGTAGCGGTCGATGTAATCCTGCGACTGCTTGCGGTCGACGCCGATCTGCTTGGCCAGGCCAAAGGCGCTCATGCCGTAGATCAGGCCGAAGTTGATGGCCTTGGCACTGCGGCGCTGATCGGTGGTGACGTCTTCCAAGGCTACGCCGAATACTTCCGCCGCCGTGGCGCGGTGCACGTCCAGGTTGTTGCGGAAGGCATGCAGCAAGCCTTCGTCCTTGGCCAGGTGGGCCATGATGCGCAACTCGATCTGCGAGTAGTCCGCCGCCAGCAGCTTGTAACCCGGGCTGGCAACGAAAGCCTGGCGGATGCGCCGGCCTTCGGCAGTACGGATCGGGATGTTCTGCAGGTTCGGGTCGCTGGACGACAGTCGACCGGTGGCCGCCACCGCCTGCTGGTATGAGGTGTGGATACGCCCGGTGCGCGGGTTGATCTGCCCCGGCAGCTTGTCGGTGTAGGTGCTCTTGAGCTTGCTCAGGCTGCGGTACTGCATCAGTACCTCCGGCAGCGGGTAGCCTTGCTCGGTCAGTTCGTCGAGCACCGCCTCTGCCGTGGATGGCTGGCCCTTGGTGGTCTTGCTCAGCACCGGCATGCCCAGCTTGTCGTAGAGGATCGCGCCCAGTTGCTTGGGCGAGCCGAGGTTGAACTCCTCACCGGCCAGCTCATAGGCGCGCTGCTCGAGCTCGGCCATCTTTAACCCCAGCTCACCGCTCTGCACCTGCAGCAACGCGGCATCGACCAGCGCCCCCTGGCGCTCGATCTTGGCCAGCACCGGCACCAGCGGCATCTCGATGTCCATCAGCACCGGCTGCACGCTTGGCGTCTGTGCCAGGCGCGCCTGCAGCGCCTGGTGCAGGCGCAGGGTGATGTCGGCATCTTCGGCAGCGTAGGGGCCGGCCTTGTCCAGGTGGATCTGGTTGAAGGTCAGCTGCTTGGCGCCCTTGCCGGCGATATCCTCGAAGGCAATGGTGGTATGGTCGAGGTACTTCTGCGCCAAGCTGTCCATGTCGTGACGGGTGGCGGTGGAGTTCAGCACGTACGACTCGAGCATGGTGTCGTAGGCAACGCCGCGCATTTCGATGGCGGGCGAGCCATTGGCAAGGATGTTGATATCGTACTTGGCGTTCTGCCCGACCTTGGCCTTGGCCGGGTCTTCCAGCAGTGGCTTCAGCGCCAGCAGCACGGCAGTGCGGTCCAACTGGGCCGGCGCGCCTTCATAGTCGTGGGCCAGCGGCACATAGGCCGCTTCGTGCGGTTCAACGGCGAACGACAGGCCGACCAGCTGGGCCTGCTGAGCGTCCAGGCCGGTGGTCTCGGTGTCGAAAGCGAACAATGGCGCCTGGCGCAGCTTCTCCAGCCAGAAGTCGAAACGGGCCTGGTCGAGAATGGTTTCGTACCTGGGCTCGACCTTGGCCACCTGCTCCGCGACCGGCGCGATTTCGTCACCGGCCTTGGCAGCGTCACGCTGCACCTCGGCGATCCAGCTCTTGAATTCCATCTCGGTGTACAGCGCCAGCAACGCATCGCGATCAGGTTCGCCGCACACCAGGGCATCTACTTCGATATCCAGCGGCACATCGACCTTGATGGTAGCCAGCTCATAGGACAGGAACGCCGCGTCGCGGTGCTCTTCCAGCTTGGCCGGCAGGGTCTTGGCACCGCGAATGGCCAGCGTCGGGACCTTGTCCAGATTGGCATACAGGTCGCTGAGACCGCCGCCGATACCGGTCAGCAGGCCCACCGCGGTTTTTTCGCCCACGCCCGGCACACCGGGGATGTTGTCGACCTTGTCGCCCATCAGCGCCAGGAAGTCGATGATATGTTCCGGGCCGACGCCAAATTTCTCGTGCACGCCAGCCACGTCCAGCACGCTTCCGGTCATGGTGTTGACCAAGGTAATGTGCCCGTCCACCAGCTGCGCCATGTCCTTGTCACCGGTCGAGATGATCACCGGGCGGTCCAACGCGGCGCTGCTGCGCGCCAGGGTGCCGATCACGTCGTCGGCCTCGACCCCCTCGACGCACAGCAGCGGGTAGCCCAGCGCCTTGACGCTGGCGTGCAGCGGCTCGATCTGTACCCGCAGGTCGTCAGGCATGCTCGGGCGGTTTGCCTTGTATTCAGCGAACATGGCATCGCGGAAGGTGCCACCCTTGGCGTCGAACACCACCGCGAACAAGCTGTCGGGGTATTGCTTGCGCAGGCTCTTGAGCATGTTCAGCACCCCCTTCACCGCGCCGGTCGGCATGCCCTTGGAGGTAGTCAACGGCGGCAGCGCGTGGAAGGCGCGGTACAGGTAGGAGGAACCGTCCACCAGGACGAGGGGCGCTTGGCTCATGAGCAGAATCAACCTTTTCGACGGGTCCGGCGCTAGAATAGCCAGAATCATTGACGACAAAGGGACAAGGTTATCATGCGTACACTCAATCGCCTGTTACTGCTCGGTCTGTTGGCCACCATGCCTGTCGTCACCCTGGCGGCGGAAGACGCCCCCTCGGCCGATCCCGAGGTGACCATTCGCACGGAAGGCGACAAAACCATCCAGGAGTACCGACAGAACGGGTTCCTGTATGCGATCAAGATCACGCCGAAAAACGGCAAGCCTTATTTCCTGGTACGCGCCGATGGCTCTGATGGCAATTTCATTCGTTCCGACCAGCCGGACATGCTGATTCCGTCCTGGAAGATCTTCGAGTGGTAATCTGACGCGCACCGTTCACATCAACCCGGCACTTCCCGGCGGAAGTGCCCGTATGGGCAAATTTTCATCATGTCAGTCTTCACCCCCGTGACCCGGCCTGAGCTGGAAACCTTTCTGGCGCCGTACGCGCTGGGTCGTCTGCTCGATTTCCAGGGCATCGCCGCCGGCACCGAGAACAGCAATTTCTTCGTCAGCCTCGAACAGGGGGAGTTCGTCCTGACGCTGATCGAGCGCGGGCCCAGCGAGGACATGCCGTTCTTCATCGAGCTGCTGGACACTTTGCACGCAGCCGACATGCCGGTGCCCTATGCCATACGCGACCGCGACGGCAATGGCCTGCGGGAGCTGTGCGGCAAGCCGGCGCTGCTGCAGCCACGGCTGTCGGGCAAGCACATCAAGGCACCGAACGCCCAGCACTGCGCCCAAGTCGGCGAGCTGCTGGCCCACATTCACCTGGCTACCCGCGAGCACATCATCGAGCGCCGCACTGACCGCGGCCTGGACTGGATGCTGGCTTCGGGTGCCGAGTTGCTGCCGCGCCTTACCGCCGAGCAAGCCGCGCTGCTACAACCGGCTCTGGATGAAATCAGTGCGCACAAGGCACAGATCCTGGCCCTGCCACGGGCAAACCTGCATGCCGACCTGTTCCGTGACAACGTGATGTTCGAAGGCACCCACCTGACCGGTGTGATCGACTTCTACAACGCTTGTTCCGGGCCGATGCTGTATGACATTGCCATCACCGTGAACGACTGGTGCCTGGATGAACACGGCGCGATCGATGTGCCACGCGCCCAGGCGTTGCTGGCGGCCTATGCGGCGCTGCGGCCGTTCACCGCGGCCGAAGCCGAGCTGTGGCCGGAGATGTTGCGGGTAGGCTGCGTGCGCTTCTGGCTGTCGCGCCTGATTGCAGCGGAATCGTTTGCCGGGATGGATGTGATGATCCACGACCCGAGCGAGTTCGAAGTGCGTTTGGCGCAGCGTCAGCAGGTGGCCTTGCACCTGCCGTTCGCCCTCTAGAGCGTGTCTGCTTCTTCGCGGGTAAACCCGCTCCCACACAGGCGTGAGGCTGGCGCTATCCCTGTGGGAGCGGGTTTACCCGCGAAGAGGCCGGCACAGGCTTACAACTGCTCCAGGCACCCAACCAGGTCGCCACCCAGCTTCTCCAGCAAGCGCTCATAGCCCTTGCCATCCACCGGGTCGGTACCGCCCAGAGCATCCAGCTCGGCCAGGCGCACCGGCAGCCCGGCGGTCAAGGTCTCGGCTAGCCGCGGCCGCAGCGGCGGTTCGCTGAACACACAGGTCTTGCCCACTTCCTGCAGGCGCTTGCGCATGGCTGCCACGTGCTGCGCACCCGGCTGGACCTCGGACGCCACGCTGAACACCCCGGTGTGCTTCAGGCCATACTCGGCCTCGAAATAGTCGAATGCTTCGTGGAACACGAAGTACGGCTTGCCGGCAATCCCGGCCACCCGCGCCTTGATCCGCCCATCCAATGCGTTCAGGCGTTCGTCGAAGGCCTTGAGGTTGCTCTGATAGCGCGCCGCATTGGCTGGATCGATCTGCGCCAGGTCAGCCGCCATTTTCGCTGCAATCACACGCGCGTTGACTGACGATAGCCACAGGTGAGCATCCAGGCTGCCCGGGCGGTGGTCGTGGTCATGGTCGTCGTGGTCTTCTTCCTCATGGGAATGGCTGTCCTCGCCAAAATGCCGGAGCTTCATGCCCGGTAGCGCCTGCACGGCCACAGTGGGCTTGCTGCGATTGCCCAGTACCCGCGGCAGGAAGCCTTCCATGTCCGGGCCAATCCAGTAAAGCAGGTCGGCATCGCCTACCCGCCGTACGTCGGACGGGCGCAGCGCGTAGTGGTGTGGCGAAGCCCCCGGAGGCAGCAATACCTCAGGGGTGCCAACACCGTCCTGCACGGCAGCGGCAATCTGCTGCAGGGGTTTGATACTGGTCAGCACGCGCACGTCGGCCTGGGCGGAAAATGCGATGAAAGCGACAAAAAGGACTAGGAATCGGGACACGGTGAATACTCGAGTCGTCAGAAACAGGTAACATAATAACGTCTCCATCCAGAACCGTCGCTGCCCATGTCCATCACGCCGCTGGCCAACCGTCCTCACGATCATTCCCATTGCGTACACAGCGCACTGGCTGAAGCCGACGCCTTGTGCACCCGCCAAGGCCTGCGCCTGACCGCGCTGCGCCGTCGAGTGCTGGAACTGGTTTGGCAAAGCCACAAGCCGCTGGGCGCCTACGATATCCTCGCCGTGCTCAGTGAGCAGGACGGCCGCCGAGCCGCGCCGCCCACGGTGTACCGTGCGCTGGACTTCCTGCTGGAAAACGGCCTGGTGCACCGCATCGCCTCGCTCAACGCCTTTATCGGCTGCAGCCACCCCGAACACCTGCACCAGGGCCAGTTCCTGATCTGCCGGGCCTGCCATGTGGCCATCGAACTGGAACAGGACAGCATCAGCGAAGCCATCATCAGCAGCGCCAAGGGCGTGGGCTTCGCGGTCGAGACCCAGACGGTGGAAGTGGTCGGCCTTTGCAGCAATTGCCGGAGCGCGGCATGAGCGATGCACTGATCCGCCTGGAGCAGGTCGGCGTCACCTTCGGTGGCGAGGCGGTGCTCGACAGCATCGACCTGTCGGTCGCACCTGGCCAGATCGTCACCCTGATCGGCCCGAACGGCGCGGGCAAGACCACCCTGGTGCGCGCCGTGCTCGGCCTGCTCAAGCCGCACCGCGGCAAGGTTTGGCGCAGGCCGAAGCTGCGTATTGGCTACATGCCGCAAAAGATCCAGGTCGATGCAACCCTGCCGCTGTCGGTACTGCGCTTCTTGCGCCTAGTGCCCGGTGTAGACCGCGCGGCAGCCTTGTCGGCGTTACAGGAAGTGGGCGCCGAGCAGGTCATCGACAGCCCTATCCAGACCATTTCCGGTGGCGAGATGCAGCGCGTGCTGCTGGCCCGCGCCCTGCTGCGCGAACCCCAGCTGCTGGTGCTCGACGAGCCAGTGCAGGGCGTAGATGTGGTCGGCCAGACAGAACTGTACAACCTCATTACCCGCCTGCGCGACCGCCACGGTTGCGGCGTGCTTATGGTGTCCCACGACCTGCACCTGGTGATGAGCGCCACTGACCAGGTGGTATGCCTGAACCGCCACGTGTGCTGCTCGGGCCACCCGGAGCAGGTCAGCGGCGACCCGGCATTCGTCGAGCTGTTCGGCAAGACCGCCGCCCCCAGCCTGGCCATCTACCACCACCATCACGACCACAGCCACGACCTGCACGGCTCGGTGGTCGCCCCTGGCACCCATGTTCACGGAGCGCACTGCAAGCATGGCTGATTTTCTTCTCTACGCCCTGCTTGCCGGTTTGTCCCTGGCGCTGGTGGCCGGCCCACTGGGCTCCTTCGTG
The DNA here is from genome assembly GCF_001586765.1 of Pseudomonas sp. ABFPK. Classification (NCBI taxonomy): domain Bacteria; kingdom Pseudomonadati; phylum Pseudomonadota; class Gammaproteobacteria; order Pseudomonadales; family Pseudomonadaceae; genus Pseudomonas; species Pseudomonas sp. ABFPK. The sequence continues at coordinate 48,047 of NZ_LQXW01000001.1, forward strand.
GTGTGGCGGCGCATGGCCTATTTTGGCGACACCCTGTCCCACGCCGCCCTGCTCGGCGTGGCCCTGGGCTTTGCCCTGGACGTCAGCCCGGCGCTGGCGGTAACCGTGGGCTGCCTGTTGCTGGCGATCTTGCTGGTTACCTTGCAGCAACGCCAACCGCTGGCCTCCGATACACTGCTTGGCATCCTCGCCCCCAGCACCTTGTCGCTGGGCCTGGTGGTGCTGAGCTTCATGCATGATGTCCGCATCGACCTGATGGCCTATCTGTTCGGCGACCTGCTGGCCATCAGCACCACCGATCTTGCCTGGATCCTCGGTGGCAGCGCGCTGGTCCTGCTGTTGCTCGCTGCACTGTGGCGGCCGTTGCTTGCAGTCACCGTGCACGAGGAGCTGGCCATGGTCGAGGGCCTGCCGGTGGCCGGGCTGCGCATGGCGCTGATGCTGCTGATCGCGGTGGTGATTGCCGTTGCCATGAAGATCGTCGGGGTGCTGCTGATCACCTCGCTGCTGATCATTCCTGCCGCTGCGGCGCAACGTCACGCCCGTTCTCCCGAACAGATGGCCTTGGGCGCCAGCCTGCTGGGCGTGACCGCGGTATGCGGCGGCCTGGCTCTGTCCTGGTTCAAGGACACCCCTGCCGGCCCGTCGATCGTGGTCTGCGCGGCGGTGCTATTCTTGCTGAGCCTGGCCCTGCCAAAACGCTGAAAAACAGGGCGTGTGAAGGCGCGCCCTGCAACCTTTTCGCACGTAAAGGGTCTGTAAGACTTGTTTTCGAGCGTGCGCACCTGGGTGTAGACTTGCTCGCTTTTTGCGCAAATAGAGAGTCGCAGGAATGAAGCCGTTCGCCTCCCGTTATCTGCTTGTTGCCGCGTTTTCCCTGTTCCTGGCTGCGTGTTCAAACGCGCCGGTCGAACAGGCCACCGCACCTGCCCAAGCAGATGCCTGGCAGCAATTGCAACAGAACATCGCCAGCAACGAGCTGGCCACCGCCGAAGACCAGCTGGCAGCCCTGCAGGCCCAGGCGCCGGATGACACGCGCCTGGAGCAATACCAGCGCCAGCTTGCCGAAGCCTACCTGCAACGCAGCCAGATCTTCCTGCAAAAGGGTGATGTGAACGCTGCCGCCACAGCCCTGGCCCGTGCCCGCGCGCTGATGCCGCAGGCCCCGGCGGTTACTGGTGGCGACGCCGTGACCCAGGCGCGCAAGGCCGAGCTGGAGAAAGCTGAAGCGGCGTTGAAAGCGGCCGAGGCCAAGCCCAAGGCGCGCATCATCGACCCGGCTGCACCGAGCACCGTGGTGGCCTTGAAGACCACCGACAGCCGCGCCATGCGTCGCCAGCTGGATGACATTGCCGCCGATGTGGTGAGCTATCAATGCGAGGTGGTGTTCCAGGTGCCGCGTACCGAAGATGCGCCTTGGCTGAAGACCTTGCTGGAGAAACGCGTGCGCAAGATCGACAGCGGGTTCGAGCTGAAGCAGAAGCACGAGATTCAGCGGTCATTGCCGGCGCAGGTGGTTCTGGTTCCGCATCAGCGTTAAGAATCTGGGGGCGCTGCGCGCCCCTTTCGCGACACAAGGCCGCTCCTACAAGGGAATGCGATCTCCTGTAGGAGCGGCCTTGTGTCGCGATGGGCTGCAAAGCAGCCCCTTAGGCAGGCACAGCCTCCGCAGCCGCCTCCCGCTCCCACACCCGATGCCCCTCTACCGCTTTGACGAAGGCATCCACGGTCTTCTGCTCGTCCCCCAGCAGCAACCCCTTGTCTTCTTTCAGCCCCAAGCTGCCCAAAAGCTCTTTGGTCACCACCATCGCCTTCAGGTGTTTGTAGCCCTCCAGCAGGAAGTGCTTGGCCAAACCACTGCCTGCCAGCGCATCGGTCGAGGCCTTGCCCGCTGGCACGACAATCCCGTCAAACATGATCGAGGGCATCCCTTCCATGGAGGCATCCACCGGCAGTTGCTTACCGTCCGCGGCAGTCACCGGTGCCGAGGTCGGCCCAAGCAGCATCGGCCGGGCACTGTGCGCCTCCAGAGCCTTGACCAGCTTGTCCACGCTGGCAGCGTCTACGCCATCTGCCACCAGCACGGCAATCTTGCGCCCCTTGATGCCAACCGAGCCCGGGTGGTTCATCTGGCTCAGGGCAGGCGACTGCGCAAGCTGGCTTCCCTTCACTTGCACAGTGCCTGCGCTCGGTGCAGGCAAACCGAGGTTGGCAGCAACCGCAGCCGCCAGCTTCAGGTCGATATTGGCGAGAATCTCATTCACTTCCCGAGCACGGATCGTCTCCCGCTCCACCTTGCCCAGCTCAAAGCTGTAAGCCTTGATGATGTGCTGCTGCTCGGTCGGGCTCATGCTCTGGAAGAACAACCGCGCCTGCGAGAAATGGTCGCTGAACGAATCGCTGCGCTGGCGGATCTTGTGCGCATCGATACGCTCCTGGTAGCTCTCGAAGCCGCCATCCTGCGCGGCTGGTGGCGTTTCCTTCGGCCAGCCACCGTCGATGGAGTTGGGCTCGTAGGATGCGCGACCCTTGTGCACCAGATGCTGATGCAAGGCGTCACGCTGGTTGTTGTGGTTAGGAGCGACGGGGCGGTTGATCGGGATCTGGTGGAAGTTGGGCCCGCCGAGGCGGCTAAGCTGCGTGTCGGTGTAGGAGAACAGCCGTCCCTGCAACAAAGGGTCGTTGGTAAAGTCGATGCCAGGCACGATATGAGCCGGGCAGAACGCGACCTGCTCCACTTCGGCAAAGAAGTTGTCCGGGTTGCGATTCAGGACCATCTTGCCCAAAGGTGTAACCGGCACCAGTTCTTCCGGGATTATCTTGGTCGGGTCCAGCAGGTCGAAATCGAATTTGTGCTCGTCGGCTTCCGGCACGATCTGCACACCCAGTTCCCATTCAGGGTAATCACCCGTCTCGATAGTCTCCCACAGGTCGCGACGCTGGAAATCAGCATCCTTGCCTGCCAGCTTCTGCGCTTCGTCCCATAGCAAGGAGTGCACACCCTGGCGCGGTTTCCAGTGGAATTTGACGAAACTGGCTACGCCCTGGGCGTTGATCAGGCGGAACGTATGCACCCCGAACCCTTCCATCATCCGCAAGCTGCGCGGGATAGCGCGGTCCGACATCGCCCACATGACCATATGAGCCGACTCCGGTACCAGCGAGACGAAATCCCAAAAGGTGTCATGGGCCGAAGCGCCGGTCGGGATCTCGTTGTGCGGCTCCGGCTTTACGGCGTGGACGAAATCCGGGAACTTGATCGCATCCTGGATGAAGAACACCGGCATGTTGTTGCCCACCAGGTCGAAGTTGCCCTCGTCGGTGTAGAACTTCACAGCAAAGCCCCTCACGTCACGCACGGTGTCGGCTGAGCCGCGCGGGCCTTGTACCGTGGAAAATCGCACGAAGACGGGCGTGACTTTCTCCGGGTCCTGCAGGAAGCCGGCTTTGGTCAGCTCGGCGTGGTTGCCATAGCTCTGGAAATAGCCATGCGCCCCTGTTCCTCGCGCATGCACGATGCGCTCAGGAATGCGCTCGTGGTCAAAGTGCGTGATCTTTTCGCGCATGATGAAATCTTCGAGCAACGAGGGGCCTCTATCCCCCGCCTTGAGCGTGTTCTGATTGTCAGCGATGCGCACCCCCTGGTTGGTACGCAACGCACTGCCTGTGGCATCGCTTCGGTCAGCCTCCAGGCTCTGCAACTTGGCGTTGGTATTGGCCCGGTCCGGGGTCTGGGTGCCAGCGGCCTCGCTGTGCTTTGGCGCGTCCGTGTTCTTGCTGGGCATGATCGGCTCTCCTCGTCAGTCTTAAGGCATACCCGTTTCGGGCTGTGTGCAAGTAGTGACCGGGAGGCTTTGCCGAGCGTTCAATCAGGATTACCGGTTGTCGCGATATGCCCGAAGGATTGGTGCATTACGAAATAAATGCTAAGAACAGCTATGGGAAAAGGCTAAAATGCGCGACCCCAGCTAACCGCTGACCCAAATTCCATGCGCCCCACAAGGTTCGCTACGTGATCGAGTTCCAACAGGTACACAAGACCTACCGCGTCGCCGGTAGGGAAATCCCCGCACTGAATCCGACCAGCCTGACCATCGAAGATGGCCAGGTGTTCGGCCTGATCGGCCATTCCGGCGCCGGCAAGAGCACCATGCTGCGCCTGATCAACCGCCTGGAAGAGCCTTCCGGCGGCAAGATCATCGTCGACGGCGAAGACGTTACCGCGTTCAACGCGAGCCAGCTGCGCGGTTTCCGTCAGCAGGTCGGGATGATTTTCCAGCACTTCAACCTGCTGGCCTCCAAGACTGTCGCCGACAACGTCGCCTTGCCACTGACCCTGGCCGGCGAGCTGTCGCGCAGCGAAATCGACAAGCGCGTGACCGAGCTGCTGGCCCGCGTCGGCCTTTCCGACCACGCCAGAAAGTACCCGGCGCAGCTGTCCGGTGGCCAGAAGCAGCGCGTCGGCATCGCCCGCGCCCTGTCCACCAACCCGAAGATCCTGCTGTGCGACGAGGCCACCAGCGCCCTCGACCCGCAAACCACCGCCTCGGTCCTGCAATTGCTGGCCGAAATCAACCGTGAGCTGAAGCTGACCATTGTGCTGATCACGCACGAAATGGACGTGATCCGCCGGGTCTGCGACCGCGTGGCAGTGATGGACGCCGGCCAGATCGTCGAGCAGGGCTCGGTGGCCGAGGTGTTCCTGCACCCGCAGCACCCCACCACCAAGCGCTTCGTCCAGGAAGACGAGCAGGTTGACGAAGGCGAGCAGCGTGACGACTTCGCGCACGTGCCGGGCCGTATCGTGCGCCTGACCTTCCAGGGCGACGCCACCTATGCGCCGCTGCTGGGCACCGTGGCCCGCGAAACCGGCGTGGACTACAGCATCCTCGCCGGGCGTATCGACCGCATCAAGGATGTCCCCTATGGCCAGCTCACCCTCGCCCTGATCGGCGGTGACATGGAAGCGGCGTTCGCCCGCTTCAAGGCAGCTGACGTACATATGGAGGTACTGCGTTGATGGACGCCCTGAATTTCTTTGCCAACGTCGACTGGGCCGAAATCTGGCTGGCCAGCGTCGACACCATGATCATGCTGTTCGGCTCGCTGTTCTTCACCGTGCTGCTCGGCCTGCCGCTGGGCGTGCTGCTGTTCCTCTGCGGGCCAAAGCAGATGTTCGAACAGAAGGGTGTGTATGCGCTGCTGTCGCTGATCGTCAACATCCTGCGCTCGCTGCCGTTCATCATCCTGCTGATCGTTATGATCCCGATCACTGTGCTGATCACCGGCACTTCCCTGGGCGTAGCCGGCGCCATTCCGCCGCTGGTGGTGGGTGCTACGCCGTTCTTCGCGCGCCTGGTGGAAACCGCCCTGCGTGAAGTGGACCGCGGCATCATCGAGGCCACCCAGTCGATGGGCGCCACCACCCGCCAGATCATCACCAGCGCACTGCTGCCGGAAGCTCGCCCGGGCATCTTCGCCGCCATTACCGTAACCGCCATCACCCTGGTTTCGTACACTGCCATGGCTGGTGTGGTCGGTGCCGGCGGCCTGGGCGACCTGGCCATCCGCTTCGGCTACCAGCGTTTCCAGACCGACGTGATGGTCGTCACAGTGGTGCTGTTGCTGGTACTGGTTCAAGTCCTGCAGAGCGTGGGCGACAAACTGGTCGTGCATTTTTCCCGTAAGTAACCCCAATGGGGTCGGCCCGGCCGACCCGTTCGGGGGCCGTCGCGGCCCTCACAAGGAGTGATCAATGAAGAAGCTGCTTGCTGTTGTCGCCGCTGTCGCGGCCTTCTCGGCCCACGCCGAGTCCCTGACCGTTGCCGCTACCCCGGTTCCGCACGCCGAGATCCTCAACTTCGTCAAACCTGTTCTGGCGAAAGAGGGCGTGGAGCTGAAGGTCAAGGAATTCACCGACTACATCCAGCCGAACGTGCAGGTGGCGGAAAAGCGCCTGGACGCCAACTTCTTCCAGCACCAGCCGTACCTGGATGAGTTCAACAAGGCCAAGGGTACCAACCTGGTGAGCGTTGCCGGCGTGCACATCGAGCCGCTGGGCGTGTACTCGACCAAGATCAAGAAGCTGGACGAGCTGTCCTCCGGCGCCACCGTGGTCATCCCCAACGACGCCACCAACGGCGGCCGCGCGCTGCTGCTGCTGGACAAGGCCGGTGTGATCAAGCTGAAGGACAACAAGAACATCCTGTCCACCGTGAAGGATGTTGCCGAGAACCCGAAAAGCCTGAAGTTCCGTGAGCTGGAAGCGGCCACCATCCCGCGCGTGCTGACCCAGGTCGATGCTGCCCTGATCAACACCAACTACGCGCTGGAAGCCAAGCTGAACCCGGAAAAAGACGCCCTGGTAATCGAAGGCAGCGACTCGCCTTACGTGAACATCCTGGTTGCCCGCCCGGACAACAAGGACTCGGACGCCATGAAAAAGCTGGCTGCTGCGCTGCACTCGCCTGAGGTGAAGCAGTTCATCAACGAGAAGTACAAAGGCGCTGTGGTTCCGGCGTTCTAAGCCGTCACATCGCGCTGGACTCTTCGCGGGTAAACCCGCTCCCACAGGGATAGCGCAAGGCTCACGGCCTACGCTGTACCTGTGGGAGCGGGTTTACCCGCGAAGCTTTTGGGGCTAACTCAATCCCGCTTCACGAGCCCAGGCAACTGCGCCACCAGCTTCTGGTTGTTGAACGGCGCCCGAATGAACCCGCGCTGACGCCCATCCGGCCCCACAACCGCCAGGTTGCCGCTGTGATCCACGGTATACCCCGGCTTGCTGGTGTCGGCCGGAATGAACGGAATGCTCAAGGCATTGGCCAGCTTCTGGGTATCCTCGATCGACCCCGCCACCCCGACGAAATCCTTGTCGAAATAACCCAGGTACTGCTTCAGCTGGTTCGGCGTGTCGCGGTTCGGGTCAACGCTCACCAGCACCACCTGCAGCCGGTCGACGGCCTCCTTGGGCAGCTCGCTCTTCACCTGGCGCAGCTGGGCCAGGGTGGTCGGGCAGATGTCCGGGCAGTAGGTGTAGCCGAAGAACAGCAACGACCATTTGCCCTTCAGGTCATCCAGTTGCACCGGCTGGCCGTCCTGGTTGGTCATGGTCACGTCGGCCACGGTACGGCTCTGCGGCAGCAGGATGATGCCGGCATCGATCAGCTCGGTGGGGTTGGGCTGGTCGCGGCCATTGAGCACCTTGTTGACGGTCAGGCCCAGGATCAACGCGACCAGGGCAACGAGGATGAAGACGGTTTTCTGGGTTCGGGTCATAGGTTCAGCAACAGGTAGTGGTCGAGGAGCAACGCGATGAACAGCGCGAACAGGTAGCCGATAGAGTACTTGAAGGTGCCGATCGCTGCGTGCGGCCGGCTGCCACGGTACAACACCCATGCCCATTGCAGGAAGCGCAGGCCCAGTACAAGGGCACAGGCCAGGTACAGCGGGCCGCTCATGTGGATGGCGTACGGCAGCAGGCTCACCGCCAGCAATACCAGGGTGTACAGCAGGATATGCAGCTTGGTGTAGCGCTCGCCGTGGGTCACCGGCAGCATCGGTATATCGGCCTTGGCGTATTCCTCCTTGCGGTGGATGGCCAAGGCCCAGAAGTGTGGTGGGGTCCACGCGAAGATGATCAGCACCAGCAGCAGGGGCTCGGCGCTGACATGCCCACTGACCGCCACCCAGCCCAGCAACGGCGGGGCGGCGCCAGCCAAGCCGCCGATGACGATATTCTGTGGCGTAGCGCGCTTGAGAAAACCGGTGTAGAGCACCGCATAACCGAGCAGGGAAGCCAGTGTCAGCCAGGCGGTGAGGGCGTTGGTGAACACCAGCAGCAGGGCCATGCCAAGTAGCGCCAGCGCCAGGGCGAACAGCAGCGCCGGCAGCGGCTCGACCCGGCCCTGGGCAAGCGGCCGTTTGTGGGTACGCGCCATCAGAGCGTCGATGCGTCGGTCCACCACATGATTGACCACCGCCGCGCCGCCTGCACAAAAGCCGATGCCCAAGTTGCCGAACAGCAGCACGCTCCAGCTGACACCCGCACGGGTGGCAAGGAACATGCCCGCCAGCGAGGTGATCAGCATCAGCACCACCACCTTGGGCTTGGTCAGCTCCAGGTAGTCACGCCAACTGGCCCTCTGTGCGCTCAGAAGCGTCGCCACGAATCATTCCTCATGTGGTGGGAGATGCCCACGCCAGCCACAGGCCGCAGGCGCCAGCCATGGCCGACACCCACGCGAACCTTGTCGACCACGCGGATGCGGTAGTTCACCAGCACCATGCTCAGCAGCAACAGCGCCCCACCAGCGTTGTGCGCCACGGCCACGGCCAGCGGCAGGTGCAGCAGCACATTGCTGATGCCCAGGCCGACTTGCACCACCAGCGCCAGCAGCACCAGCCGCGCCAGGCCAGGGAGGCCGCAGCGGTGCAGCTTCCAGCTGAGCATCAGCAGCACGCAGGTCACCAGCAGTGCACCCAGGCGGTGGCTGATGTGGATGGCCGTGCGCGCATCACTGTCCAGTTGCCCACCCAGGTAGTTGGGCCCGACGTGCTGGGTCAGATGGAACCCGTTGCTGAAGTCCGCCGCCGGCCACCACTGGCCGTGGCAGGTGGGCAGGTCGATGCAGGCGACGGCCGCGTAGTTGGCACTGACCCAGCCGCCCAGGGCGATCTGGCCGATCACCACCAGCAAGGCCAGCGCGGCGATCCGGCGCAGGCTCAATGGCAGCTTTGGCAAAGGCGCAAAGGCCCGGGACAGACGCAGGGACAACAGGAACAACAAACTCAGGGTAGTGAAGCCGCCGAGTAGATGCGCGGTGACCACCTGCGGCCACAGCTTGAGGGTGACCGTCCACATGCCGAAGGCTGCCTGGGCCAGCACCACGCCCAGCAGCAGCAAGGGCAGGCGGTAAGGCTGGCCATCGCGGGCATGCCGGCGCAGCGCCTGCAAGGCGAGCAGGGCGATCACCATCGCCAGGGTGCCGGCGAAGTAGCGGTGGACCATCTCGGCCCAGCCCTTGGCGGCTTCCACCGGATGTTCGGGGAAATGCAGCTCGGCATGAGCCAGCTGCGCTTCGCTCTTGGGCACGCTGATGAAGCCGTAGCAACCCGGCCAGTCCGGGCAGCCGAGGCCGGCGTGGGTCAGGCGGGTATAGGCACCGAGCAGGACGACCAGCAGTGCCAGCAAGGTGGCGAACACAGCAAGGCGGAATCCGGGTCTGGCCATGGCAGGCTCCTAGCCGATGTTGGACAGCTTGAGCAGGTGGCGCAGGTCGTCCAGCACATGCTTGCCGTTGACCTTGGCGTCGTAGCGCAGCACCAGGTTGCCGTGTGGGTCGACGATCCACAGCTGCGGGCCGGTCTCGCCGACCTTTTGCAGGTAGCGTTGCGCATCCAGCGGGTAACGCTGCAACTGTGGGTATTCGCGGCCGAGCAACGCCTGGTAATCGGCACTTGCCGGCTGGGCGGCCGCCAGGGCATGGCTGGCACGGCTGGCATCACGGCCCAGGCCGACCTGGATCTGCCGGGCCAGGTACACCAGCCGCTGGCAATCCTCGGCACAGGCTGTGGGTGTGCTCACCAGCAGCTGCCAGCGCTCGTCCTGGCCCGCCACGCCGAGATCGGAAAGGCTCTCACCGTTGCCGATCATCACGCCGTGGTAGCTGCGGCCGTCCGGCACCCAGAACTTGAGCTTGTACATGCTGGTGGCCAGAACCATCGGCCCGAGCACCACCAGCAGAATCAGCAGCAGCTGCAAACGCCCGCGGGCTCTGGGTTTGCTGCGTTCAGGCACTTCCAGTGGAGTGGCGGTGGCCATGACGTTTCTCCTTGTTGTGGTGCCAGCCGAAGTAGAGGTAGAGCAGTACCAAAGTGGTTGCCAGGGCAAACCATTGCACGGCGTAACCCAGGTGTTTTTCCGGGCCCATGGCAACGACCGGCCAGTCCAGGCGATAGGTCGCCGGGCCGGGTTCCAGGCGCAGCTCATGGGCGAAGCCATCGCGATCGAGCTGTTGCCATAGCTGCGCGGCATCCACGGCAGTCAGCAGGTGCGGCCACTGGCCGCCTGCAGGGTCGGGGTGCAGCTGGAACGTGCTACCAGGCGCGACATACACCGAAGCGTCCAACGCCAACGCCTGGGCAGGGGTATCGAAATGCACCGGCACGCGGCGGTCCGGCCAAGGCAGCCAGCCGCGGTTGACCAGCAGCCACACGCCGCTGGCCTGGTCATGGAAGGGTTGCAGCAGTTCGACACCGGCCTGGCCGTCACGCATGCGGTTGTCCAGAAGCAAGCTGTGCTCGGCGTCGAAGCGGCCATAGAGATGCACGCGGCGGAAGGCATTGTCCTGGTTCGCTGTCAGCTGGGCCGTGGCCACGGGCGCTTCGACCCGCCGCTCGGCATAGGCGGCCAGCAGCACGCGCTTTTCCTCGGCACGGCCGAGTTGCCAGCAGCCAAGCGCGATCAGCCCCGGCAGCAGCGCAAGCACCACCAGGGTTGGTACCCAGCCCGGACGAAACGGCCTCATCGGAGCCTCGTCGGGCCGATCGCTATACTTATCCACATCACCGCATCCCCCCGGAGTATCGCCATGCTCAAGGCCGCGATTGTCCTGATGCTGTTGGCCACGATTGCCAGCCTGTTCAGCGGCCTGGTGTTTCTGGTCAAGGACGATGAAAACTCGACCCGTTTGCTGAAGGCACTGACCGTGCGGGTGACCCTGGCGGCCCTCACCATCGGCCTGGTGGCCTGGGGCTTCATCAGCGGTCAGCTGGTCTCACACGCCCCCTTCTGAAGTTTTCACCTGACCCTGTGGGAGCGGGCATCCCCGCGAATGCGATGTTGAATGTACCGACGCATTCGCGGGCGCGCCCGCTCCCACAGGGTTCTCTATTCACAACACATAGACAAAGATGAACAACCCCACCCACACCACATCGACGAAGTGCCAGTACCAACTGGCCGCCTCGAAACCAAAGTGTTTCTCCGGGTTGAAATGCCCGCGCAAGATGCGCACGAACATCACGATCAGGATGATCGTGCCCAATGTCACGTGGGCGCCGTGGAAGCCGGTGAGCATGAAGAACGTCGCGCCGTAGATACCCGACCCCAGCGTCAGCCCCAGCTTGGTATAGGCCTCGTGGTACTCGTAGGCCTGCAACGCGATGAAGCTGGCGCCCAGGACGATGGTCAGCGCCATCCAGAATTTCAGCGGGCCACGGTGGCCGCGACGCAGGGCATGGTGGGCGATGGTGATGGTCACGCTGGAGCTGACCAGCAAGATGGTGTTGATCAGCGGCAGGTGCCACGGGTCGATCACTTCCTTGGGCGGCGGGAACAGTTTCGGGTCGGGCGTGTGCAGCAGCGGCCAGGTGAATTCGAAGGTCGGCCACAACATGTGCGCAACACCCTTGGCCCCTTCACCGCCCAGCCACGGCCCGGCCAGCACGCGCACGTAGAACAGCGCACCGAAGAAGGCCAGGAAAAACATCACCTCGGAGAAGATGAACCAGCTCATGCCCCAGCGGAACGAGCGGTCCAGTTGCGGGCTGTACAGCCCCGCGCGGCTCTCCCGCACCACCGAACCGAACCAGCCGAACAGCATGTAGGCCAGGAACAACGCGCCGATGAAGAAGATCAGCGGCCCGTGCGACTCGGGGTGACCGGCCTTCATGTCGTTGAACCAGGTACCCAGGCCGAACACCGTGATGAACATGCCGATGGTGGCGATGATCGGCCACTTGCTCTGCGCCGGAACGTAATAGTGCTCATGACTTGCCATTGCTGTTCTCCTTCCCTTAACGGGCGCCCTGGACGTCCTGAACCGCGACATGCGCGACCGGCGGGTGGCGAGCGGTGATGTCGAACAAGGTGTAGGCCAGTGTCAGGTGCTTCACGCTGGCCGGCAGGTCGCGGTCGACAATGAAGCGCACCGGCATCTCGATGCGTTCGCCGGGCTGCAGCACCTGCTGGGTGAAGCAGAAGCACTCGGTCTTGTGGAAGTACGCCGCAGCCTCGGCCGGGGTGATGCTGGGGATGGCTTGCGCACTCATCGGCCGATCGGTCGGGTTGTGGGCGATGAAAATCATCTGGTTCACCGCACCCGGGTTGACCTCCAGCTGGTCTGCGGTGGAATAGAAGTCCCAGACCATGTCGCTGGCATTGGTCGACATGAACTGCACCCGCACCGAACGCGTCGGATCGCTGACCTGGCTGCCTTCATACTGCCCACCGGTCTTGCCGTTGATGCCGAAGGCCTTGCACATCACGTCATAGATGGGCACCAGGGCGAAGCCGAAGGCGAACATCACCACCGTCAGCATCAGCAGGCGCAACACCAGGCGTTTCAGCGAAAGGCCGCTCATGGCACGGTTCCTATTTCACTTCCGGTGGCGTCTGGAAGGTGTGATAAGGCGCAGGCGAAGGGATCGACCACTCCAGGCCCTCGGCGCCATCCCATGGCTTGGCCGGTGCCGGCGCGCCGCCGCGGATGCACTTGATGACGATGAACAGGAAGAAGATCTGCGTGGCACCGAACATGAACGCGCCGATCGACGACACCATGTTGAAGTCGGCGAACTGCAGGTTGTAGTCGGGGATTCGCCGTGGCATGCCGGCCAGCCCCACGAAGTGCATGGGGAAGAAGGCCATGTTCATGCCGATGAACGATAGCCAGAAGTGCAGCTTGCCCAGGGTTTCGTCATACATGTGGCCAGTCCATTTCGGCAGCCAGTAGTAGGCCGAGGCGAAGATGCCGAAGATAGCCCCAGGCACCAGCACATAATGGAAGTGCGCCACCACGAAGTAGGTGTCGTGGTACTGGAAGTCCGCTGGAGCGATGGCAAGCATCAGCCCGCTGAATCCGCCGATGGTGAACAGGATGACAAAGGCGATGGCGAACAGCATCGGCGTTTCGAAGGTCAGCGAGCCTTCCCACATGGTGCTGACCCAGTTGAACACCTTCACCCCGGTAGGCACGGCGATCAGCATGGTGGCGTACATGAAGAACAGCTCGCCGACCACGGGAATACCGACCACGAACATGTGGTGGGCCCAGACGATGAACGACAGGAAGGCGATGGCGCCGGTGGCGTATACCATCGAGGTGTAGCCGAACAGCGGCTTGCGCGAGAACGCCGGGATTATCGAGCTGACCGCGCCGAAGGCCGGCAGGATCATGATGTACACCTCGGGGTGGCCGAAGAACCAGAACACGTGCTGGAACAGCACCGGGTCACCACCGCCGGCGGCACTGAAGAAGCTTGTACCGAAGTGGATGTCCATCAGCATCATGGTCACGACGCCGGCCAGCACCGGCATCACCGCAATCAGCAGGAATGCGGTAATCAGCCAGGTCCAGACGAACAGTGGCATCTTCATCAGGGTCATGCCTGGGGCACGCAGGTTGAGGATGGTGGCGATCACGTTGATCGCGCCCATGATCGAGCTGACGCCCATCAGGTGGATGGCAAAAATGAAGAAGGTGACGCTGGCCGGCGCGTAGGTGGTGGACAGCGGGGCGTAGAAGGTCCAGCCAAAGTTGGGCCCGCCGCCCGGGCTGAACAGGGTCGAGACCAGTAGCAGGAAAGCTGCCGGCAGCAGCCAGAAGCTGAAGTTGTTCATCCGCGGCAAAGCCATGTCGGGCGCGCCGATCATCAGCGGGATCATCCAGTTGGCCAGGCCGACGAAGGCCGGCATCACCGCACCGAACACCATGATCAGGCCGTGCATGGTGGTCATCTGGTTGAAGAACTCCGGCTGGACGATCTGCAGGCCAGGCTGGAACAGCTCGGCGCGGATCACCATGGCGAACGAGCCGCCGAGCAGGAACATCATGAAGCTGAACCACAGGTACATCGTGCCGATGTCCTTGTGGTTGGTGGTCAGCACCCAGCGCATCAGGCCCTTGGCCGGGCCGTGCGCATGGTCATGGCCGTGGGCGTGGTCGTCGATCACTGCACTCATGTCCTGTCTCCTGCAATCCATTGATTGCCGCGAGTAACCCGGTTCATTGCGCTTCAGCCTGCTTCAGCGCCAGCACGTCCTTCGGCGTGACCATGTCACCCTTGTTGTTCCCCCAGGCGTTGCGCTCGTAGGTGACCACGGCGGCGATGTCGACTTCCGAGAGCTGCTTGCCGAACGCGGCCATGGCAGTGCCGGGCTTGCCGTGGAAGACGATGCCCAGGTGGGCTTCCTTCGGCCCGGTGGCGATCTTCGAGCCCTTGAGCGCAGGGAACATCGGCGGCAGGCCCTGGCCTTCGGCCTGGTGACAGGCCACGCAGGTGGTGTGGTAGACCTTGTCACCACGTTCCACCAGTTCTTCCAGGGTCCATTCCTTGCTGGTCAGCTCCTTGAGCTTGGCAGCTTCAGCCTTGCGCTCGCCCAGCCAGGTGTCGTAGTCAGCCTTGGACTTGACCTCGACCACCACCGGCATGAAACCGTGGTCCTTGCCGCACAGCTCGGTGCACTGGCCGCGGTAGATGCCGGGCTTCTCGATACGGGTCCAGGCTTCGTTGACGAAGCCGGGGATGGCATCACGCTTGACCGCGAAGGCCGGCACCCACCAGGAGTGGATGACGTCGGCAGCAGTCACCAGAAAGCGCACCTTGGCACCCACCGGCAGCACCAGCGGCTGGTCGACTTCGAGCAGGTAGTGCTCGTCCTTGGGTGCCTTGTTGTGGATCTGCTCGGTGGGGGTGGCCAGGTTGCTGAAGAACTCCACGTCCTGGCCAAGGTATTTGTAGTGCCACTTCCACTGGTAGCCGGTAACCTGGATATCAATGTCCGACTCGCTGGCATCGTAGATGTCGATCAGGGTCTTGGTGGCCGGGATGGCCATGGCTACCAGGATCAGGAAGGGGACCACGGTCCAGAGGATTTCCACCCAGGTGTGCTCGTGGAAATGCGCAGCCTGCTGGCCGGTGGAACGGCGGTGGATGACCATGGACCAGAACATCGCGCCAAAGACAACGATGCCGATGATCACGCAGATCCAGAAGATGGTCATGTGCAGGTCGAAGACGGCGTTGGAGACTTCCGTCGCGCCTGGGTGCATGTTCACGGTCCAGGCGGCGTTGGCCTGACCAAAAACCGACCACAACAGGAGGCCCATCCAGACATGTGGATGTCGCATCATTGCGGGTTCCCCTTCTCGTTCTTGTAGTCCCGGAGGCGTGGCCTGCGGCAAGAGGGAACGGTGGTCAAGACTACCTGGCTTCGACGACCGAGCCCCTGCTAAAAGCAGTCGGGCCTCATCAACGAATCACGTTCACCGGGAGTATAGACAGCGACCAACGGCACGCAACGAAGCCCGTGAAATGAACTTCATGAAATGGCTGAATGGCCTGAAAACCGCGCGCTTGACACGGCATGGCACAATAATGGCTTTTCGATATGCCTGAGCATGCACACGTTTGCGCGAACTTATAACAAATGCGTCTTAGGTATTCTGTATACCGAGCTAATTTAGTGTCTTCCGTTTGAAACGTAATGTCCCTGGAGTTGTCATGAACATCGCTGCTGTACGCGAGCAGGTAAGCCAAGCCCATCAACACGAAGGCCAGACCGGCCAACTGAAAAAGCGTCTCGAGCTGCAACTGCCCCACCTGCACCCCTCGATCCAACTGCCTGAGCAGGACGCCCAGGGTACTTTGGCGCGCTTCGTCAGCGCCTACATCGACCAGGTTCCGGAACTGCTGGAGGCCGCCCATGAGGTCGCCCGCGAGGCCGGGATCGAATCGCAGATCAAACCTGTACTGAAAATCGCCGAAGCCTACTTCCTGCAGCCGCCCAGCCTGATGCAAGGGCATGTGGGCCTGGACTGCCTGCTGGATGAGGCCTACCTGGCGCACCGCCTGGTGGAAGAGGTGAACGACCTGTACATCCGTCACTTCCAGCAACCGTTGATCCCGGTCGACACCACCGTCGCCAACCTGATTGCCCACCAGTTGATTGGCGAGACGTTTGCCAACCAGCTGGATGAAGTGGTGCACCACTCGGTGGATGAAATGTTGAACGACGAAAGCTTCGCGGTGGAGTCGGTGGAGGCCTACCGCGAGAAATTGAGCAGCCCGGAAACGGGCGCGGCCTGGAAGCGCTGGCCGTGCCTGTCACGGCAGTTAGGGGTGGAGCTGGGCCAACCGGCCTGAAGTTCCTGTCCCGGCCTCTTCGCGGGTAAACCCGCTCCCACAGGTACTCCACAGGGTTCATGGCCTGTGCAGTACCTGTGGGAGCGGGTTTACCCGCGAAGAGGCCAGTTCAGGCGATACAGACTTTCAGCTTCAGGCCCCAACCCCCGCCGTAGTCCGCATCCGCCCCTCGATCCGCCGCTTCAAGCGCCGCTGCTCGATCAGCAACCGCGACCCATTGGCCGAATTACTGCGCCCCCAATCCTCAAGCAGCTCAAGGCACGAGTGGTCGATATAGCTGAGGTTACCCAGCGGCACATGCAGCGTGGTCCCCGCCGGCACGCTATCCAGCACCTGGGTCAGCGCCGGCACCTTGAGGAAGGTAGCCGCGCCACTCAACCGCAGCTCCATGTGTCCAGCCTTTTCCAGGCTGACCAGGTTGATCTTCAACCGCGCCGCCTTCAGTGCCAGCTTCAGCAAGGTCAGGGCAAAGCCCAGCAATACACCGGTCAGCAGGTCGGTAAAGATGATCGCCAGCGCCGTCGCCGCGTAGGTGAACATCGGCATGCGGCCATAGCGGCCCAGCCCACGAAACGCCTTGAAATCCACCAGCTTGACCCCGGTGAACACCAGCACACCCGCCAGGCTCGCCACCGGGATCTGCTGCAGCACGCTGCTCAACGCCACAACGAACGCCAGCAGCCACAGGCCATGGAAGATCGCCGAAGCCCGGGTCTGCGCACCTGCCTGCACGTTGGCCGAGCTACGCACGATCACCCCGGTCATCGGCAACGCACCGAGCACCCCGCACAGCATGTTGCCGATGCCCTGGGCCGACAGCTCACGATCAAAGTCCGAACGCTGGCCGCTGTGCATGCGGTCAACCGCTGCAGCCGACAACAAGGTTTCGGCACTGGCGATGAAGGCCAGGGCAAAAGCGGCGACCAACAAGGTAGGGTCGGCCAGTTGCATCAGGTCACCAGGGCGGATCCAGTCGATGGCCTCGGACAGGTCGGCCGGCACCTGTACGCGGTTCACCGGCAAAGCCAGCCAGATGCTGATGGCCGTCATGGCCGACACACCCAGCAGGGCACCCGGGACGAAGCGCAGCTGCTGCGGTCGCAGCCGCTCCCAGCTCCACATGATGGCGATGGTGCCCAGGCCCAGCGCACCGGCCATCCAACCAGAGCCGGCGCTTTCCTGCGGCAGGGCGGCGGCCACGGTCGCCGGGAACTCCAGCAGGTTCTGCATGCCGGATGGCTGCGGCGCGGTGTCGAACATCACATGCACCTGCGAAAGCACGATCAGCACGCCAATCCCCGCCAACATGCCGTACACCACCGCCGGAGCGGTAACCCGGAACCAGCAGCCCAGGCGCAGGCGCCCGGCCAGTAACTGCAGCAAGCCGGCCAGCAGCAGGATCGGCCCGAGCATGGCCATGCCGTGCTGGCGTACCAGCTCGAATACCAATACCGCCAGACCGGCGGCCGGGCCACTGACCTGCAGCGGCGAACCGGCGAGGAAACCAACGACAATACCGCCGATAATGCCGGTAATCAGGCCTTTGGCCGGCGGCATGCCAGAGGCGATCGCAATGCCCATGCACAACGGCAGTGCCACCAGGAAGACCACCACCGACGCTAGCAATTCACGCGGCAGGGCCGCTTTCAACTGTGTAATGTTCACCGTGTTTCTCCTTTCTTTGTCACACAGCCATTCCCCTGGCCGTGGGCACGTTTGCCCCTGACGAGCGCGCAGGCGCGGGCCGCCAGCGGGCGTGCCGGCAAGGCAGTCAGGGAATTCAAGGCAGCCGAAGGCCGTGCCACACCCCTACGGGGTGCAGCCGGCTATCAAGGTTCCAGCGGGTGGATGGGTCGCTTAGTAGCGGCCTCTCGGAGTAGCGCAGGGGACCGGCTCGCCAGCAGCCAAGGGCAGGAAGGTATCGCTGGCAGCGTCGTAGGCTTCGATCTTGCTGGTCTCGATGTCGTAGACCCAGCCATGGATGTACAGCTCACCGGCTGCCAGGCGCGAGGCCACCGAAGGGTGGGTGCGCAGGTGATGCAGCTGGGCGATGACGTTTTCTTTGGTCAGCACCTGCATGGTTTCGTGTTCGCTGCCGCACGAGCAGTTGTTCTCGACCACGGTCCGGGCCACTTCGGCGTGGCGCAACCAGGCGGACACGGTCGGCATCTTGGTCAGCGATTGCGGGTTGAGTACGGCACGCATGGCGCCGCAGTCGGAGTGGCCGCAGACGATGATGTGATGCACTTTCAACGCCAGTACGGCGTATTCGATGGCGCTGGAAACGCCGCCGTTCATCTGGCCATACGGCGGTACCACGTTACCGACGTTACGGGTCACGAACAGGTCGCCAGGTGAACTCTGGGTGATCAGCTCGGGAACGATGCGCGAGTCGGCGCAGGTGATGAACATGGCTCGCGGGGTTTGCGCGGTGGCGAGCTTCTTGAACAGCTCTTGCTGCTCGGGGAAAACGTCATGGTGAAAACGCAGGAAGCCGTCGACGATGTGCTTCAGGGCGGCATCGGCGCTCTCCGCGGGGACCTGCGGTACGACCTTGGATGGGTCCTTGACGGGCATGATTCATCCTCTTGACGGTGTGTAGGTAAATCCATTTTACCGGTGAAAGATTCTGGCTATGCAGGGATTTAGATGACACGCACGGGCCATAGATCACAGTCGGTGAAGACTGATTTCCTACGCTAGCGGGGAAAACTTAACTGAAACTTAATTCGAAGGCTCTAGAACAGGTGTTCCAGATAGGAAAGGCGGGTATTGGATAATAGCAAAAAAACATCAACTGCCAAGAGCCATTACTGCAATTATCAACTTGAATTAGTTGCATTGAGGGCTGGCAATGCGCCACATTCGGGCACCCGGAACCTGCGCAGAACCTGTGGGAGTGGGCGTGCCCGCGAAGGAGGCAGCTCGGTACATGGCACCGGCTGTGCCGGTGTTCGCGGGCGCGCCCGCTCCCACAAAGACCGTACTCTGCTCAAGCATCAGAACAACGCCATCTGCCCACCCGGCGGGCAAAACGCCGAACAATCCAGCGCCTGCGCTTCTCGCCCTTCGAACTCCAGCCGATTCATGGCCTTGGCAAAACGCTGCGCCAGCAATTCGGCAAACACGCCTTCACCGCGCATGCGCGCACCAAAGCGGCTGTCATACAGTTCGCCGCCGCGGCTCTGGCGGATCAGGCTCAATACATGCGCCGCCCGCTGCGGGTAATGGTCCTGCAGCCATTGCTCGAACAACGGTGCCACTTCCAGCGGCAGGCGCAACATCATGTAGGCTGCGCTCTGTGCACCTGCCTCCCTCGCCGCCTCCAGCAGCCGTTCCAGTTCACTGTCGTTGATCATCGGAATCATCGGCGAACACAACACGCCCACCGGCACTCCCGCCTCGCGCAACACGCGGATCGCCCGCAAGCGCGCCTTGGGTGACGCCGCACGCGGTTCCAGCACCCGTTTCAAGTCATCGTCCAGCGTGGTCAGGCTGATCATCACCCGCACCAGGCGCTGGCGAGCCATCTCGGCCAGCAGGTCGAGGTCGCGCAGCACCAGCGACCCCTTGGTGACGATGGTCACCGGGTGGCGAAAACGCAGTAGCACTTCAAGCAGGCGCCGGGTCAGCAGTTGTTCACGTTCGATCGGCTGGTACGGGTCGGTATTGGAACCCAGGTTGATCGGCGCGCACACGTAACCCGGTTTGCTCAATTGTTGCGCAAGCACCTCGGCGGCGTTGGTCTTGGCAATCAGCTTTGTCTCGAAATCCAGGCCGGGGGAAAGGTCCCAGTAAGCGTGGGAAGGGCGGGCATAGCAGTAGGTGCAACCGTGCTCGCAGCCACGGTATGGGTTGATGGAACGGTCGAAGGGCAGGTCGGGCGAGGTATTGCGGCTGATCACCGATTTGGCCGTCTCTACCCGTACCTCGGTGCCCTGGGTTTGCGGCACCTCCTGATACCAGCCGTCATCCTCCGCCATCGAATGGCTGGGGGCAAAGCGGTTGTGCGGATTGTGCGCCGTGCCACGGCCCTTTTGCGGTGCTGGAGGAATCATGGCCTACCCCGAATACTGTATTCATGTACAGTATCGCGCATGCCTGATTCTTTCCAGCACCTCCGGTCAGCCCACTCTCACTTCAGGCCATGCCACTGCAGGAAGGGCAGTTGGCTTGACTGCCGGCCGAGAAACGCCTCAATGCCGTCACGTAAAGGTCGCGATGCCCCAGGGGCAAGCAATGTTTCCTGCAGCGCCCGGCCTGTGGCCCGGTCCAGCAGGCCTTGGGCCTCGAAGCGGGTGAACAGGTCGAATGCGTGCACGTCCGACCACAGATAGGCGTAATAACCGGCATCGTAGCCGTTTACCAGATGGTCGAAGGCATGCGCCGGGTGCTCGAAATCGGCCAAGGGCCAGTAGCCACAACGCTCACGAGCATCGCCCAGGCGCTGCTCGAGGGACCGGCCATCGTTCGGCGTGCCATGCAGGTCCAGATCGAACAGCGCCATGCTCAGGTCGCGCGCGGTTTCCTCCACACCTTGCTGCCGCAAGCGGCGCAGGCATTCATCGACCCGGGCCCGGGAAAGCTTGCTGCCATCCTGAAGTGGCGAAGAGATCGCCACCAGGTAATCCGCGTCCCAGACCCAGCGCTCAAACAGCTTGCCGAACAGTTCCACGCCATCGGTACCGAGTTCGGTGACGTTGGACATCACGTGGTTGGTCGTGCGCACCAGCAAATGGTGCAAGGCATGGCCAAATTCATGGAACAGCTTGCGCAGTGATAGATGGTCCAGTAACGGCTGGCTACCCGGCAGCGCTGCAGGCACGTCGCTGTAGACCACCACCGAGGCCGCCTGGAAGATGCCCTCGGCATCGACCCGGCGGTTGCGAATGTAGGTGGTGAACACCGAGTCAGGTTGCTTGCCGGCATGCTGTACCGCGTCCAGGTACAGGAAACCGATCAAGGCGTTGTCCTGCCACACCTCGAACGGTTGCACGCTGTCATCCCAGGTTGCCAGCGGCTTGGCCAGCAGCGTTACGCCAAACAGTTTTTCCGCCAACTGCTGCAATGCGCTGACCACGGCATTCAGCGGGAAGTGTTCGCGCAAGGCTTCGGTGGAAAGCACCTCGCGCGACGAGGCCTGCAGATAGGCAATGTCCCAGGGCTGGACATTCCCCAGACCTTTGGCTGCGGCCTGATGCTGCATATCTGCACGCCACTGCAGCACGGCCGGCCGCACATGGTCGGCAAGGTCATGAAGAAAGCCGCGCACCTGGGCAACCGAACCCGCGCTCTTCGAATGCAGGCTCTGCTCCAGATGGCTGGCAAAGCCGAGCAAGTGGGCCTTTTCTTCCAGCAGCCTCGCCAGTTGCTCCAGGTGCGAGCGATTATCCTGCTGTTGGCCAAGGCCGACGCCTCGGGTGTTGTAAGCCCGGTATACGCGCTCACGCAGCTGCCTGTTGTCGGCATGCTTGAGCACGGCGTCGGTAGTCACGCTTTCACATGCAATCAACCAACCCGGCTCACCCGCCTCCTGTGCCCTGGTAGCCAGCTCGTCACGGATGCGTTGAGGTACACCGCTCAGTTCGGACTCATCCGTAATGCTCAGCCCTGGCCGGTTGATGTTGCCGCGAAACGCCTCGCGCGCAGCGCCAATCCGTTTCAGCAGTTCGGCCAGGCGTACCTTGCCTGCGGGGTCGAGCGATGCACCACTGGAGGTGAACTTGTGCAGATGCCAGCGCAGCGTGGCGCGTTGCTGGGCATCCAGCTGCTTGCCGATGTCGCTGTTGGCCAAGCGCTCATACAGGGCCTGCAGTGCTGAGTTGGCGAATTTCTGTTCGAACCGCTCCGTGGCCTTGGCGAAGAAGTCGAAGATGGCACCGGCCCAGGCTTGATCCCGACCAACCAATGGCGAGGCGGCATACAACACCGTCAGCAGCTGACTATCCAGCCCGTCCACCGCCAGCACCATGTCATCCCAGGTTGGCAGTTCCTGCTGTTCGCGAATGATGCGCTCGATGCCTTGCTCGTGCGCCAACAGCACGTGGTCGAAGGCAAACTGCATGTTTTGAAGCGTGATCGACGGATAATCGACGGGGATACGGCTATTTTGCAGAAGGGGGTTATCCATGGTGCAACACCTTGCTCGTAGAGAAGAGCAGGCGAGCTTGCATGGCCAGCGTGCAGCAGGTGGCCTGACTATCTACCACCCGGGGCATGCCCGCCCGGGCACGAACCCGGGCGGCACGACGGCTTTATTCAGCCGGTTTCTTCAGCTTCGGGTTGGGGAAGAACTGCACCGTCTGTACCTTGGCCGGCGCGGCTTTCGGTTCCAGATGGTTGACCCGGGTGCCGAGCTCCTTCGGCACCGACAAGCCCTGCTCGTTGAGGGTGTCAGTAAAGCCGCAGGCCACGCACTCGCGGTGCGGTACACCGTCTTCGTTCCACATCATCAGCTTGTCGGTCTCGCTGCACGCCGGGCATACCGCCCCGGCAATGAAGCGTTTCTTGGTCTTGTTCACGGCTACCTCGCTCATGCTGCAGCGTCCTCGCTCAGGCCACTATGGCGCAGCAAGGCATCGATGGAGGGCTCACGGCCACGGAAGTCGACGAACAGCTCCATCGGCTCGCGCGAACCACCACGTGCCAGGATCGCCTCGCGGAAGGCTCGGCCGGTTTCGGCATTCAGCACGCCTTCTTCCTCAAAGCGCGAGAAGGCGTCTGCCGACAGCACCTCGGCCCACTTGTAGCTGTAGTAGCCCGCCGCATAACCACCAGCAAAGATGTGCGCAAAGCTGTTGGGGAAGCGGTTGTACGCCGGTGGGCGCATGACGGACACCTCGTCGCGCACGCCTTCGAGCACCTGCAGCACGCTGCGGCCGTCGCCATGGGTTGCATGCAGCTCGAAGTCGAACAGCGAGAACTCCAACTGGCGCACCATCATCATGCCCGACTGGAAGTTCTTTGCCGCCAGCATCTTGTCCAGCAGGTCCTGGGGCAGGGGGGCGCCAGTTTCGTAGTGGGAGGAGATCAGTGCGAGGCCTTCCGGCTCCCAGCACCAGTTTTCCATGAACTGGCTCGGCAGTTCGACCGCGTCCCAGGCCACGCCGTTGATGCCGGATACACCGGGATGCTCGATGCGGGTCAGCATGTGGTGCAGGCCGTGGCCGAACTCGTGGAACAAGGTGGTGACTTCATCGTGGGTCAAAAGAGCCGGCTTGCCGGGCGCGGCCGGGGTGAAGTTGCACACCAGGTTGGCCACGGGGCTCTGCAACTGGCCAGCGGCTGTGCGGCGACGGTCACGCGCGCCATCCATCCAGGCGCCGCCACGCTTGTTGGCGCGCGCGTAGAGGTCGAAGAAGAAGCGGCCGACGTGCTGGCCGTTTTCCTTGATCTCGAACAGGCGCACATCCGGGTGCCAGCTGTCGAAGCCCTTGAGCTCGGCAATCTCGATACCGTAAAGGCGCTGCACGATGCTGAACAGGCCACCCAGCACCTTGTCGATCGGGAAGTAGGCGCGCAGGGCTTCCTGCGACACGCTGTAGCGCTGCTCGCGCAGCTTCTCGCCGAAGTACCCGGCGTCCCAGCTGGCCAGCTCAGGGCAGCCCTGCTCAGCGGCATAAGCCTTGAGCTGCTCCAGGTCCTGGGCGGCGAACGGCTTGGACCGCTTGGCCAGGTCACGCAGGAAGCTCAGCACCTGGTCACTGGACTCGGCCATCTTGGTGGCCAGGCTAAGCTCCGCGTAGTTCTTGTAGCCCAGCAGTTCGGCCAGCTCCTGGCGCAGGTCAAGGATTTCCTGCATCACCGGGCCGTTGTCGAACTGGCCGGCATTCGGGCCCTGGTCCGAGGCGCGGGTGCAGTAGGCCGCGTATAGCTCTTCGCGCAGGGCGCGGTCGCTGGCGTAGGTCATCACCGCGTAGTAGCTGGGGAATTCCAGGGTGATCAGCCAGCCGTCGAGGCCCTTGGCCTGGGCGGCGGCGGCCATCTGCGCCTTGGCCGAATCGGTCAGGCCGGCCAGCGCGGCTTCGTCGGTAACATGCTTGGTCCAGGCCTGTGTGGCGTCGAGCAGCTGGTTGGAGAAACGGCTGCCAAGCTCGCTGAGCTTGCTCTGCACTTCGGCGTAGCGCTGCTGTTTATCCGCCGGCAGGTCGATACCCGACAGGCGGAAGTCCCGCAGGGCGTGCTTGAGGATAGTCTTTTGCGCCACATCGAAGCCGGCGGCTTCGGGGCTGTCGATCAACGCCTGGTAGGCTTCGAACAGCGCACGGTTCTGGCCCAGTTCGGTAGAGTAGGCGCTAAGCGCCGGCAGGCAAGACTCGTAGGCTTCGCGCAGCTCCGCGCTGTTGCACACCGCATTGAGGTGGCTGACCGGGCTCCAGGCGGCGCCCAGGCGGTCATTCAGTTCGTCCATGGCCAGCACCAGGCCAGCCCAGGTAGGGTTCTTGCCCTGCTTTTCGAGGATCTCGGCAATGGCTTTACGGTTGTCGGCCAGGATCGCTTCGATCGCCGGCAACACGTGTTCGGCACGGATTTGCGAGAAGGGCGGCAGATCGTAGGACTGCAGAAGCGGGTTGTTCGCACTCACGGTTTGGATACCTTGGCAGAAGAAACACTGCCCCATCTTAATTACAATCGACGCCGACCGCAGCAGGCAGCCTGCCTATCGGCACAGATGAGAGACGCTATCATGGCCATCCGAAGCTTCCAGCAACACACTCCGAAAGTTGGGCCCAGGGCCTTCGTCGACCGATCGGCGGTAGTGCTGGGCGACGTGGAAATCGGTGAAGACAGCTCCGTATGGCCTTTGACTGTGATACGCGGCGACATGCACCGCATCCGCATCGGCGCGCGTACCAGCGTGCAGGACGGCAGCGTGCTGCACATTACCCATGCAGGCCCGTTCAACCCGGACGGTTTCCCGCTGATCATCGGTGACGAAGTGACCATCGGCCACAAGGTCATGTTGCATGGCTGCACCCTGGGCAACCGCATCCTGGTCGGCATGGGCAGCACTATCATGGACGGTGCCATCGTGGAGGACGAAGTGATCATCGGCGCCGGCAGCCTGGTGCCGCCGGGCAAGCGCCTGGTCAGTGGGTACCTGTACATGGGCAGCCCGGTGAAGCAGGCCCGGTTGCTGAACGACCAGGAACACGCATTTTTCGCCTACAGCGCCAGTAACTACGTGAAGCTCAAGGACCAGCACCTGGCCGAAGGCTACGACCAACCGGAATGACCGCATTCGCGGGTAAACCCGCTCACAGGTACGGCGCCGACCTCAGGCCCTGTGATATCCCTGTGGGAGCGGGTTTACCCGCGAAGAAGACCACGCAGCATTCAAAGTGGAACCCGCAAATGCACCAGCAAAACATCCTCTTCGACCTGGACGGCACCCTGACCGACCCGCGCCAGGGCATCACCCGCTCGATCCAGTATGCCCTGGCCAAACTGGGCATCGACGAGCCAGACCTGACCCGCCTCGAGCACTTCATCGGCCCACCCCTGCTGCAGGCCTTCATGCAGTTCTACAGCTTCGACGAAGCCAAGGCCTGGGATGCGGTGAACTTCTATCGGGAACGCTTCAGCGTCACCGGCCTGTACGAAAACCTGGTGTTCGAAGGTGTGCCGGAGCTGCTCGAGGCCCTGAGCGGGCAGGGTCGCACGCTGTACATCGCCACCTCCAAACCGTGGAAGTTCGCCCGTGAAATCGCCCGACACTTCGCCTTCGACCACCACTTCAAGGTGATCTATGGCAGTGAACTGGATGGCACACGCACCAACAAGGTCGAACTGATTCGTCACCTGCTTGAGGAAGAAGGGCTGGACCCGGCGCAGACGCTGATGATCGGCGACCGCAAGCATGACCTGATCGGTGCGCGCAGCAATGGCTTGCAGGCGGTGGCGGTGGGGTACGGGTTTGGTAGCCAGGAAGAACTGATGGCGGAAGAGCCGGCCTACCACTTTGCTACCTTGGCCGAGATGCATCAGGCGTTCCTCAAGGCTTGATGGCCCTGGGGGCTGCTTTGCAGCCCATCGCGACGCAAGGCCGCTCCCACATCGATCGGCGTAAGCAGGACCTATGTGGGAGCGGCCTTGCGTCGCGATGGGCCGCAAAGCGGCCCCAAATTCTCACAGGTTCACCATCAACCGCTGCAACGCCACCTTCCGCTCTTCAATCGGCAACCGCCCCAGTTGCTCGACCCGCTGATAAAACCGCTCCCAGTCCCCACCCACCTCACGGAACACCGCCGCAAACGCCGGTACCCACTGGTCATACAGCCCGAACGGCAGCAACTTGGCATTGCTCATCGGCCCATACATCCAGGCGTCATAACGCTTGTCACCACCCCACTGGGCATCACGCACCTGCCGGTATTCCCGCCTAAGCCGCTCGAACTCCGCCTGCTTGGCCGCCCGCTTTTGCACATCATCCAGAGGCCCGGCATAAATCGCCTGCAACCGCTCGCGGCTGGCCAGCACCAAACGGATGAATTGCTCACGCTGCTGCCCCTGCTCCCCGCCAGAGGCAGCCAGGCCCCGCGCCACACGCCATTGCCGCGTGCCTTCCTGCTCGACGAAGGAGGCAAACGACTCGTTGAACTCGGTGTCGTCCTGCACATAGAAGCGCTGGTGGGCCAGTTCATGGAAGATCAGCGTGGCCAGGCGCTCGTCGCTCCAGCCCACCATCGACGACAGGATAGGGTCGTCGAACCAGCCCAGAGTCGAATAGGCCTCCACGCCGCCCACGTACACATCCATGCCGTCCTGGCGCATCAACGCCGCCGCCCCACGTGCCGCGCCTTGCTGATAATAACCGCGATAGGCCACACACCCCGCGATCGGGAAGCAGTGCGTCACTGGCTGCAACGA
This sequence comes from Pseudomonas sp. ABFPK, assembly GCF_001586765.1. Classification (NCBI taxonomy): domain Bacteria; kingdom Pseudomonadati; phylum Pseudomonadota; class Gammaproteobacteria; order Pseudomonadales; family Pseudomonadaceae; genus Pseudomonas; species Pseudomonas sp. ABFPK. The sequence goes on from NZ_LQXW01000001.1 coordinate 75,065, forward strand.
CAGCTCGGGGGTAGCGAACACATTCCACACCACGTAGGGCCGGCCAAGGTCTGCATACACCCGGTAGCTGCGGTTGTCCGGCAGCTTCAGCTGCTGGCTGGCAAATACCCGCGCCTGCCTGGCGTGTTCCAGGCGCGCGCGCAATTGCGCCGAAGTGGCCGGATTGGCCAATACCTGCTCCACCGGCTGCCGTGCGCGTAGCAGCTGCCACTGGCCCTCGGCCAACTGCCCATAGTAGGCGGCGCTGCTGCAACCGTTCAGCAGGAGCACCGCCAGCAGGGGAACCAAACGGGTGAAAACAAGGTCGAGTGGCCCAGGGCCTGAGCGCTGCATAAGAATAAGTCGAAGCATCCGGAACTGTCTGACTCGCTCAAGGCCGATTCACTCCAAGACTATCTCGCCAAGGGGGCGTTTCGCCATGCGTGCACTGTTGGTCACCGGCTCATTGCTGCTGATATCCGCCTGTTCGACCTTGCCAGACCCGGACCCGAACCAGGCCTGGGTCGACCTCACGCCCTACGACAACACCTCGCTGCACGCTGTGCAGGTAGATGAACGCGACTGGGCCGATAGCCGTTACTTCGAAGTACAGCCCGGCAGCCACGAGCTGACCGTGCGCTACCAGTTTCCGGTTACCCCCAGCAATATCGGCCCGGTCGAGGAGCCTTTGTGGCGGGATTGCCAGGTCAAGCTGACCTTCAAGGATTTCAGTGCCGGTCAGCGCTACCAGTTGCAGGCTGGCAGCATCGGCTTCCGCCCCTGGATCAAACTCTATGACCGTCAGCAAAAGCTGGTTGGCCAGGGCTCGCCTGCAGGCTGCCAGCGCACCTGAAACGCACAAACGGCGCTATGCTTGTAGCCTATAAGTCGCAAGTGGGAGTCTTGCCATGCGCCAGCCCATGATGCTGATCGCCCTCAGTGCACTGGGGGCATGCGCCAGCCCCTTGCCGCCCGTCGACCCCAAGCAGGCCTGGGTCGATCTGTACACCATGACTCCCGGCAGGGTGATCATGGCCGACCGCCTCGACGGCAAGCGCCTGGAAGATGGCCGTTACTTCCAGGTGACGCCGGGCAAGCACGAACTGGTAGTGCGCTTCGATTACGAGATCTACGGGGGCGGCCTCATGACCCAGCCCCGGGATCGTACCTGCTACCTGACTGTGCGCTTTGACAACTTCAAGGCCGGTGAGCGCTATCGCCTGGAGGCACGGGCGCCGGTAATGGAGCCGCAAGTGCTACTGTATGACGGCAGCCGCAAGGTGGTGGTGAACGAGCCTAGCGAGGTGTTCTGCATTCCTTGATATGGGGCTGCTTCGCAACCCCAGGCTCTGGAATCTACCGATCATTCTTCTGATAAATGATCTTCTTGGTCCCGCCATCGCAGGTCCCGACGACCATGTTCTGGTCCTTGACCTCGCTGTTGGGCACGATCTCCAGGGTATAGGACGAAACCCCCTGGGCCTGGATCTTGGCCTCGATCTCGGCTTTGAGTTCCTCGCACGGCTTGACCGCCGCCAGCGCAGATGTGGCGACCAGGGAAGCCAACACGGCGATTGCTACGCGAATCATGAAACGGCTCCTGAAAGGGCAGCGTGCTGCCGACGCTGTTTAGACTACAGCAAACCGCCCTCATTGCACGGCTTCATCCCACCAGCGCTGCATCCAGGCTGATCTTCGCGTTCAACACCTTGGACACAGGGCACCCGGCCTTGGCCTTGTCGGCGATCTGCAAGAACTGCGCTTCACTCGCCCCAGGCACCTTGGCCCTGAGCACCAGATGCACTGCGGTAATGGCAAAGCCATCAGCTTGCTTGTCGAGTGTCACTTCGGCAGCGGTGTCGATCCTGTCCGGGGTGAACCCCGCTTCGCCCAACATCATCGACAGCGCCATCGAGAAACAGCCGGCATGCGCCGCACCAATCAGCTCCTCCGGGTTGGTACCGGGCGAGCCCTCGAAACGGGTGTTGAAGCCGTAGGGGTTCTGCTTGAGCGCGCCACTTTCGGTAGAAAGCAGGCCTTTACCGTCCTTCAGGCCACCTTGCCAGATCGCCGATGCTGTCTTTTTCATGATGCCTCCTGGTCTCGGGTTACATGCTTATGGCTTCAGAGGTCAGCCGCCTACGGCAAGTTCAGAGCAATCGCACGGCAAGCATTGAATCCGTCGAATCTGCCCATACAGAGTTGAAAAGGCCTGTGGCCAAACACCTTTGCGGAGGCTCCATGACGCAGCTGCGTGACCTGAAGATTTCCACCCTCGACCTGGTGCCGGTACGCGCCGACGCCGGCCCGGCGCAGTCGCTGCGCAACTCGCTGGACCTGGCGCAGCATGTCGAGCGCTTTGGCTACAACCGCTTCTGGGTAGCCGAGCACCACAACATGGACGGCATCGCCAGCTCGGCGACTTCGGTGCTGATCGGCTACCTGGCCGGGGGGACCTCGAGCATTCGCGTGGGCTCTGGCGGGGTCATGCTGCCCAATCATGCGCCGCTGGTGATCGCCGAGCAGTTCGGCACCCTGGCCAGCCTGTACCCGGGGCGCATCGACCTGGGGTTGGGCCGCGCACCGGGTTCCGACCAGATGACCGCCTACGCCCTGCGCCGCGACCGCGCCGGCGGCCCGGATGACTTCCCGGACGATGTCGAGGAACTGTCACGCTACCTCGGCCCGCGTACCGATGATCAAAAAGTGATCGCCGTGCCAGGGCACGATACCGAGGTGCCGATGTGGCTCCTCGGCTCTAGCCTGTTCAGCGCTCAACTGGCGGGCATGCGCGGCATGCCCTACGCCTTCGCCTCGCACTTTGCGCCGCGCTACGTGCACGAGGCGATCCGCGTGTACCGCAACCACTTCAAGCCCTCGACCACATTGGACAAGCCGTATGTGATGCTGGGCATCCCCATGGTGGTGGCGGAAACCGACGAAAAGGCCGAGTACCTGGCCACTTCGGTGTACCAGCGCATCCTCGCGCTGATTCGTGGGCAGAGCCTGATGCAGAAGCCGCCTGTGGAAAGCATGGATGGGCTGTGGCTGCCCCATGAACGGGACGCGGTGGGTAGCTTCCTCGGCCTGGCGATGATCGGCAGCCCGCAGAAGGTGCGTGCCAAGGTGGAGGTGCTGCTGGAGCAGACCGAGGCGGATGAGCTGATCTTCACCTGTGATTTGTATGAGCATGCGGACCGGATTCGGTCCTATGAACTGATGGCGCAGGCTCTCAACGCCGCGTGATCTTCTTCGCGGGTAAACCCGCTCCCACAGGTACAGCGTCGCTCTCAGGCCCTGTGATATCCCTGTGGGAGCGGGTTTACCCGCGAAGAACCCAACCTGTTAACCGCGCCGGTACACAATCTCCTTGGTACCAGCCTCGCAGCTGCCAATCACCTTGCCGGCCGGGTCGCCCTTGTCGACGATCTCCAGCTTGTAGCCGGTAACACCCTTGGCATCCAGCTTGGCCGCAATCTCTGCCTTGAGTTCCTCGCACGGCTTGCCCGCCGCCAGCGCACCACCGGCCAGGGTCATCAGGCCCAGCGCCAGAATCAGTTTGTTCATCACTCGCTTTCCTTGTGCAGATGAAATCAGAAAGGGCGCCCGCCAAGGCGCCCCCCCCCTAAATACCCCATCATGCCAGGCTCATCCAGCCCGGCAGTGTTTCAGCTATTGGCGATACGGAAGCCGACCTTCAGCGTGACCTGGAAGTGCGCCGCCTTGTTGTCACGGATATGGCCACGGGTATCTATCACTTCGAACCACTCCAGGTGCTTGATGCTCTTGCCGGCTTCGGCCAGAGCATTGTTGATCGCCTCTTCGATGCTGGTGGTCGAAGACCCCACCAGTTCGATCTTCTTGTAGGTGTGATGATCGGTCATGAGCGCTCTCCTCGGATGATGGTGAGATTGAGCCTAGCAGCGCAGGCCTGGTTTACCTGCGAGCGGTCACCATTGGCGAAAGTTCGATCGCACTTTCCTGCGGGCCCAAGGTCGCAATCCTTACAGTCCATACTGCAAAGGAGAGTCAACATGCACCGCAATTCGCTGCGTAGAACGTCCCTGGAAAGCATGGAAGCGGAGATCGAGAGCCTTCTGAAAAGCCTGGAAAACCTCAAGCATGATGCGTCGGAGGAGTCCCAGAAATCGGTGAAGGCAATCCGCAGCAACGCCGAGAGTGCCCTGCGTCATTCGCGCCACCTGTTGAGCGATGCCTACGAGGAAGTGAAGCACCGCACCCGCCAGACCGGCATCGCCACCCGCGACTATGCCCAGGAACACCCGTACACAACTGCCGGCGTTGCCATTGGCGCGCTAGGCTTGCTGGCGGCGTACCTGATGTGCAAACGCAACTAAGCGCCCTGTCGCGCCAGTTCCGCCCTTAGCCACTGCGCCAACTGCTCGGCGCGCCCGTCCGCGGCGCGCCTGGGCACCCACAGCGCCAATGCGGCAGGGGTAGGTGAAAAGCCCCACGGCGCACTCAAACGGCCAGCTCGCAGGTCGTCAGCGACCAGCGGCTGCGGCGCAATCGCCACACCCAGCCCGGCCACGGCAGCTTCCAGCAGGTAATACAGGTGCTCGAAGGCCTGGCCATAGTGGAGGGCCGTCGGCTCCAAACCCTGTTCCAGCGCCCAGGTCGGCCAAGCCTGCGGGCGCGAGGTGGTGTGCAGCAAGGCTTCGCCCAGCAAGGCCTTGGCCGGCGCGCCATGCAAGCGCTCGAAACCGGCGAAATGCGGGCTGAGCACCGGCCCGATGCGCTCCTCGGCCAGTACATGCACCTGCATGTCCGTCGGCCACGGCGGCTCGGCGTAAACCAGCAGCGCATCCAACCCTGGCCGCCGTGGGTCCAGGTCGCCTTCACCGGCCGAAAGGTGCAGACGCAGTTCAGGTAAATCCGCCTGCAGCCGCCCCAATCGCGGGATGAACCAGCGCGCCAGCAGGCTGCCCGAGCAGCCCAGCACGAACGGCGCCTCGCTGACGTTGTGGCTGAGCTCGGCGCACACGCTGCGCAGGCGATCGAAAGCTTCGCCACTTGCATCGCGCAGACGTACGCCGGCATCTGTGAGTTTGATGCCACGCCCGTCCTTCACGAACAGCGCTACGCCCAAGTGCTCTTCAAGTACCTTGATCTGCCGGCTGACGGCGCCATGGGTGACGTGCAGCGCTTCGGCCGCCTGGCTGACGCTGTTGAGCCGTGCGGTAGCCTCGAAAGCCCGCAGGGCGTTGAGGGGAGGGAGATCGTGGGCCATTTTACCTGTGAGTTTTTCTGACAAGTTTGCGCAATCTTATCGGTTTTCAGCTGGGCTTGCCGTGGTTAGAGTAAAGCCCATCACTCATTCATTACGCCCTGGAGCGCCCCCATGACCCAGTCCCAATACCGCCCCGGCCCCGACGCCAATGGCCTGTTCGGCTCGTTCGGCGGCCGCTACGTGGCCGAAACCCTGATGCCACTGGTGCTGGACCTGGCCCGCGAATACGAAGCGGCCAAGGCAGACCCCAAGTTCCTCGAAGAGCTGGCCTACTTCCAGCGCGACTACATCGGCCGCCCCAACCCGCTGTACTTCGCCGAGCGCCTGACCGAGCACTGCGGCGGCGCCAAGATCTTCTTCAAGCGTGAAGAGCTCAACCACACCGGCGCGCACAAGGTGAACAACTGCATCGGCCAGGTGCTGCTGGCCAAGCGCATGGGCAAGAAGCGCCTGATCGCAGAAACCGGCGCCGGCATGCACGGCGTGGCCACCGCCACCGTCGCCGCCCGCTTCGGCCTGCCTTGCGTGATCTACATGGGCGCCACCGACATCGAGCGCCAGCAGGCCAACGTGTTCCGCATGAAGCTGCTTGGCGCCGAAATCGTCCCGGTCACTGCCGGCACCGGCACCCTGAAGGACGCCATGAACGAGGCCCTGCGCGACTGGGTCACCAACGTCGAAGACACCTTCTACCTGATCGGCACCGTGGCCGGCCCGCACCCGTACCCGGCCATGGTCCGCGACTTCCAGTCGATCATCGGCAAGGAAACCCGCGCCCAGCTGCAAGAGAAGGAAGGCCGTCTGCCAGACAGCCTGGTTGCCTGCGTCGGTGGTGGCTCCAACGCCATGGGCCTGTTCCATGAGTTTCTCGAAGAGCCAAGCGTGCAGATCATCGGCGTCGAAGCCGGTGGCCACGGCGTGCACACCGACAAGCACGCCGCCAGCCTGAACGGCGGCGTACCGGGCGTACTGCACGGCAACCGCACCTACCTGCTGCAGGACGAAGACGGTCAGATCACCGACGCCCACTCGATTTCCGCCGGCCTGGACTACCCGGGCATCGGCCCGGAGCACGCCTACCTGCACGAAGTGAAGCGTGTCGAGTACGTCAGCATCACCGACGACGAAGCGCTGGATGCATTCCACGCCACCTGCCGCCTGGAAGGCATCATCCCGGCCCTGGAAAGCTCCCACGCCTTGGCCGAGGCGATCAAGCGCGCACCGAAGCTGCCCAAGGACCACCTGATGGTCGTGTGCCTGTCGGGCCGCGGCGACAAAGACATGCAAACCGTCATGAACCACATGGCCGCCCAGGAGAAACAGGCATGAGCCGTCTTGAAAAACGCTTCGCCGAGCTGAAGGCCGAAGGCCGCTCGGCACTGGTCACCTTTGTCACCGCGGGCGACCCGGGCTATGACGCCTCGCTGCAGATCCTCAAGGGCCTGCCGGCAGCCGGTGCCGACGTGATCGAACTGGGCATGCCGTTCACCGACCCGATGGCCGACGGCGTGGCCATCCAGCTGGCCACCCTCCGTGCCCTGGAAGCCGGCCAGACCCTGGCCAAGACCCTGCAGATGGTTCGCGAATTCCGTGTGGATAACCAGACCACACCGATCGTGTTGATGGGCTACTACAACCCGATCCACCGCTTTGGCGTGGAAAAGTTCGTGGCCGAAGCCAAGCAAGCGGGTGTAGATGGCCTGATCATCGTCGACCTGCCGCCAGAGCACGACGCCGAACTGGCAACCCCGGCCCAGGCAGCGGGTATCGACTTCATCCGCCTGACTACCCCGACCACCGACGACGCGCGCCTGCCGCGCGTACTGGAGCGCAGCTCCGGGTTCGTCTACTACGTGTCGGTGGCCGGTGTGACCGGCGCCGGCTCGGCGACCACCGAGCACGTGACCGAAGCCATTGCCCGCCTGCGTCGGCATACCGATCTGCCAATCAGCGTAGGTTTCGGCATTCGTACGCCGGAGCAGGCTGCGGCCATTGCCCGCCTGTCGGACGGCGTAGTGGTGGGCTCGGCGCTGGTCGACAAGATTGCCCAGGCCAAGAGTGCCGAGCAGGCAGTCAACGATGTATTGAGCCTGTGCTCGGCGCTGGCTGAAGGGGTACGCGGCGCCCGCCGCTGAACCGCGTCGCCTGCTTCGCGGGCACGCCCGCTCCCACAGGGACAACACAGATGCTGAAAGCTGTGGAGGACCTGTAGGAGCGGGCTTGCCCGCGAAGAGGCCAGCACAGGCTATAGAGGCCTATCCCCCGAAAATCGAGAGATCCAGCGGCCGCACAGCCCCCATCCAGATAGCATGGTCACGGTGGTCCGCCAGTTCATCCCCGGTCAGCGGGTGCATGAACACCACCAACCCCTTCCGATACAGTGCCAACCACGGCAGCACCACCCCCACAAACTCCGGCTCGAAGGCCAGCTGGCAGCTCCAGTCCGGGTGCGGCCCCACCGGTTTCTGGTGCATGCGCCCCATGGTCACGGGAAACAGCCGCGCCGCTTCCTCACACAGCTCACGGGCCTGGTCCATGGTCGCTGCGTCGTAGTAAACGTGGGCGTGGTAACCCTTGATCCTCTGCACGATAACTCCTGATTGCGGTCCAAACATCACCACCTGCAAAGGGAGTGATGCAGTGAAAAACGCCGAAACCCCAGTGTTCAAACTGGTCTTGTTCGGGCCTGAAAGCAGCTTGGGCAACGCCCTGATGGTAGAGCTGCTGTCGCGCCAGCACGAAGTCACCGCCGTGGTCGACGACCTCAACCGCCACGCGCCGCGCCCCGGCCTGCATTTCAAGATAGGCGGGCTTGGCGATGCCGACCAGGCGGAGCAGGGCGCGGCAGGCGGGTCGGCAGTAATTGCCCTGTTGTCGACGCTGGCGCCGGGCGATCTGCCCAGGCAAGCCCGCATGAGCGAGGCGCTGGTGGCGGGGCTGAAGCGTACGACTATACGCCGGCTGTTGCTGGTGGGCGATTTCGATGTGCTGGATGAGCCGGGCAAGTACAGCGAGGCGGAGCGGGAGTGTGTGGACCAGGTGGTGGACGGGTTACAGCGCAGTGCGTTGCACTGGACGCTGATCAATGCCCCACAGGAACTGGCCGGGTTGGGGATGGAGCATTTTCGCAGCACCGAAGGCACGCTGGAACCGGGGTTGGCCGAGCCGTTGCGGCACCTGGCCAGGGTCGCGGCAGGGATGGTGGATATGCTGGAGCTGGATTTGCACCGGGGCGAGCATCTGAACTTCGTGGTCTAGATTGCCGGGGCTGCTGTGCAGCCCATCGCGACACAAGGCCGCTCCTACACGGGCCGGCCTTTGTAGGAGCGGCCTTGTGTCGCGATGGGCCGCAAAGCGGCCCCAAATCTCAAAGCCTACGCTCTTGCTCCAGCCAATCCACAAACCGCTCGATCAAAGCCCCACGCCGCTTGCGTGGTGGCAGCACCGCGTAATACCCGCGCGCCGAGCGCAAACTCCCCTCCAACGGCCGGCATAGCAACCCTTGCTCCACCAGCCCATCCACCAGATGCCCCCAGCCAATCGCCACCCCTTGCCCGGCAATCGCCGCCTGGATCAGCAACGTATAGTTATCAAACCGCAGCTGCCCGGCCGGCGGCGGGCTGGCCACACCAAACCCGCGAAACACCCCCGCCCAGTCAAACCAACGGCTAGCCTGCTCGCCCTTCAAGTGCAGCAAGGGCAATCGTTGCAAAGCCACGGCTGACAAGGGTTTGCCATGAATCAGCCGGGGGCTGCATACCGGGAAAACCTCCTCATCGAATAGCCAGCGGCTCTCGCCCTGGTGAAAACGCCCGTCGCCAAACAGCACCGCCACATCGATGTCCGGTCGCAACATGCCCTGGCTGCGCTCACCGGTCACCAGGCTCACGTCCACCTGTGGATAAGCCTCGTGAAAACGCTGCAGCCGTGGCATCAGCCAGAACGCCGCAAAGGCGAAGTCGGTAGCCACCTGCAGCACTTCCCTCTGGCCGCGCCCACTGGCCTGGGCAATGCCGTACTCCATGGCCTGCAGGCCCTGGTGCACCTGTTCGAACAGCACCTGGCCGGCCTCGGTCAGCTCGATACCCCGGTAAATGCGGTCGAACAACCGCGTGCCCAGCTGTGCCTCCAGCCGTTTGACTTGCTGGCTCACCGCCGGCTGCGTGGTGCCCAGCTCCAGTGCCGCAGCGGTAAAACCACGCAACCGTGCGGCAGCCTCGAACACGCGCAGTGTATCCAGCGACAATTTGGCAAGGTGGTCAAACATAAGCAGGGCTAATCCCCGTCATTGCCCGCCATGGGCTTTACCCATGTTATCCACAGTCGCATCTTGATAGGCAAGCAGTTCGCATAACCCTCAACGATGGAAGCCACCATGACGCGCCCGAATATCCTGTTCATCATGGCCGACCAGATGGCCGCGCCCTTGCTGCCGATCTACGTCTCTTCGCCGATCCAGATGCCGCACCTGAGCCGCCTTGCCGAACAGGCGGTGGTGTTCGACTCGGCTTACTGCAACAGCCCGTTGTGCGCGCCGTCGCGCTTCACCCTGGTCAGCGGCCAGTTGCCCAGTCGCATCGGCGCCTACGACAACGCCGCCGACTTCCCTGCCGATGTACCGACCTATTCCCATTACCTGCGCCGTCTGGGTTACCGCACCGCGCTGTCGGGCAAGATGCACTTCTGCGGGCCGGACCAACTGCATGGCTACGAAGAACGCCTGACCAGCGATATCTACCCGGCCGACTACGGCTGGGCGGTGAACTGGGATGAGCCCGACGTGCGCCCGACCTGGTATCACAACATGTCCTCGGTACTGCAGGCCGGCCCGTGCGTGCGCACCAACCAGCTGGATTTCGACGAGGAAGTGGTGTTCAAGGCGCGTCAGTACCTGTACGACCATGTACGCGAAAACGATGGCCGGCCGTTCTGCCTGACCGTGTCGATGACCCACCCGCACGACCCCTACACCATCCCCCGGCGCTATTGGGATCGCTACGAGGGTGTGGATATCCCCATGCCCCGCGCCGAATTCGACCAGGCAGAACTCGACCCGCACTCGCAACGCCTGCTGAAGGTCTACGACCTGTGGAACAAGCCGCTGCCTGTGGACAAGATCCGTGACGCCCGCCGTGCCTACTTCGGCGCCTGCAGCTATATCGACGACAACATCGGCCTGCTGCTGCAGACCCTGGAGGAATGCAACCTGGCTGACGACACCCTGATCGTGTTCTCCGGCGACCACGGTGACATGCTCGGCGAGCGCGGCCTCTGGTACAAGATGCACTGGTTCGAGATGTCGGCGCGGGTGCCTCTGCTGGTGCACGCGCCGAAGCGCTTCGCACCAGCTCGGGTCAGCGCCTCGGTGTCTACCTGCGACCTACTGCCGACTCTGGTCGAGCTGGCTGGCGGCGCTGTGGATAACCACCTGCACCTGGATGGCCGCTCGCTGGTCGGCCACCTGCAAGGGCAGGGCGGCCATGACGAAGTGATCGGCGAATACATGGCCGAAGGCACCGTCGGCCCGCTGATGATGATCCGCCGGGGGCCGTACAAGTTCGTGTACAGCGAAGACGACCCATGCCTACTCTATGACCTGAGCCGCGACCCGCACGAGCGGGAGAACCTCACCCGCAGCCCGGAACACCAGGCGCTGCTGCAGGCATTTGTCGATGAAGCACAGCAGCGTTGGGATATTCCCAGCCTGCGCCAGCAGGTTCTTGCCAGCCAGCGGCGCCGCCGCCTGGTGGCCGAGGCGCTGGCCGTCGGCAAGCTGAAAAGCTGGGACCACCAACCGCTGGTGGACGCCAGCCAACAGTACATGCGCAACCACATCGATCTCGACGACCTCGAGCGCAAGGCACGTTATCCACAGCCCGCCCCCCTGGATTGAGAAGAGAGGCCGCCATGCACAAGTTCTCCGCCGCCGTGTTCGCCCTGGCCCTGAGCCTGGGTACCGCCACGGCCCACGCCGCCGACAGCGACGCGCAATGCACCACCGTGAAGATGGCCGACCCCGGCTGGAGCGACATCGCAACGACCAACGCCTTGGCCCGCCTGCTTCTGGAAAGCCTGGGTTACCAGGTGAAAATCGACAGCCTGGCCGTGCCGATCATCTACGGCGGCCTCAAGGATGGCCGCGTCGATGCCTTCCTCGGCAACTGGATGCCGGCGCAGCAGGGCTTTCATGACAAGTTCATCGCCAATGGCGATGTGCAACAGCTTTCGCGCAACCTGGAAGGAACCGAGTTCACCTTGGCAGTGCCCGACTATGTGTGGAATGCCGGGGTGAAGGATTTCGCCGACTTGCAGAAACACGCCGACCAGTTCGACAAGAAGCTGTACGGGATCGGTTCCGGGGCACCGGCCAACCTGTCGTTGAAGGAAATCATCGACAAGAATGAGTTCAACCTCGGCCAGTGGAAACTGGTGGAGTCCAGCGAGCAGGCGATGCTGGCACAGGTCGACCGGGCGGTGAAGAAACAACAGTTCATCACCTTCCTCGGCTGGACCCCGCACCCGATGAACGTGAAGCTGAAGATGCATTACCTGAGCGGCGGGGAGAAGTGGTTTGGCAGCAAGGGCGAGGTGTATACCCTGACCCGTAAGGGTTATCCACAAGCCTGCCCGAATGCGGCCAAGCTGCTGGGTAACCTGAAGTTCACGCTGGACATGGAAAACACCATCATGGCCGAAGTTGTGGACAAGAAGATCAGCTTCGATGATGCGGCCAAGGCTTGGTTGAAGGCGCACCCCGAGTTGCTGGAAGGGTGGTTGGCCGGGGTGACGACCAAGGCCGATGGCAATGCGCTGGAGGCCGTCAAAGCCAAACTGTAACCTCACAAGCAAAACCTCTATCCCTGTGGGAGCGGGCATGCCCGCTCCCACAGGGTTGGCGAAACAGTAAGGAATGTGGATAACCCATGCATCGCCTCACTCACCTGCTGCCCTTCCTCTCATGGCTCCCCCGCCAATCGGGCCGCAGCCTGCGCCAGGACCTGCTGGTGGGCCTGAGCGGTGCAATCCTCGCCCTGCCGCAATCCATCGCCTATGCCCTGATCGCCGGCCTGCCGGCCGAATACGGGCTGTACGCCGCCATCGCGCCAGTGCTGATCGCCTGCCTGTGGGGCTCTTCCTGGCACCTGATCTGCGGCCCGACCGCTGCCATCTCCATCGTCCTCTACGCCAGCATCAGCCCGCTGGCCGTTGCCGGCAGCGCCGACTATGTCACCCTGGTGCTGCTGCTGACGTTCCTCGGCGGCATCTTTCAGTTACTGCTGGGGCTTTTGCGCTTCGGCGCACTGGTCAATTTCGTCTCCCATTCCGTGGTGCTCGGCTTCACCCTGGGCGCCGCTGTCGTCATTGCCCTGGGCCAGTTGCCCAACCTGCTGGGCATGGACCTGCCAAGCCAGGCCACGGCGCTGAAGACCGTGCAGGACCTGGCCAGCCATGCCGGCGAGGTCGACCTGCCTTCCTTGATTCTGGGCCTGGCCACAGTGGTGATCGGCGTAGGCTTCAAGCTCTGGCGCCCGCGCTGGCCCAGCCTGTTGATAAGCCTGATTTTGGTAAGCCTGCTGGCCTGGCTGCTGCCCGGGTTCTTTGGCCATGTGCCGCGTGTGCCGGCATTCACCGGCCAGCTACCACCCTTCAGCCCGCTGCCGTTGCTGGATGTGGAACTGATCCTGCGCCTGCTGCCCAGCGCTGTGGCAGTGGGCATGCTCGGGCTGGTCACCAGCCTGTCAATTGCCCGCTCATTGTCGGCACGTTCGGAGCAGTTGATCGACGCAGACCAGGAAATACGCGCACAAGGCCTGTCGAACATCGTTGGTGCATTTTTCTCCGGTTACCTGTCTTCCGGCTCCTTCACCCGTTCCGGGCTGAGCTACGACGCCGGCGCCCGCTCGCCCATGGCCGGGGTATTCTCGGCGCTGTGGGTGGCCGTGTTCGCCGTTGCCGGAGCTGGGCTGATCGCGCACCTGCCGATTCCGGCCATGGCCGGCAGCATCCTGCTGATCTGCTGGGGGTTGGTGGACCACCGGGGGATTCGTGCGCTGTTCCGGGTCAGCCGCTCGGAGTTTCTGGTAATGGCGCTGACGGCGGCAGCGACCTTGTTGCTGGAGCTGCAGACGGCGATCTATGCCGGAGTGCTGGCGTCGCTGTTCTTCTATCTGAAGCGCACCTCGCGGCCACGGGTGCAGCAGAGCCGTGAAGGGGAAGCAGATGTGCTGCGGGTGGGCGGGTCGATCTTCTTTGGCGCGGCGCATTACCTGCAGGTGCGCTTGCAGCGCTGCCAGGGGCCGCATGTTGTTATCGATGCGCGGCAGGTGAACTTCATCGATTACTCGGGTGTGGATATGTTGCACCGCGAGGCGCGGCGGTTGCGGCGGGCAGGGGGGAGTCTGACCCTGCACCGGGCCAGGCCGCAGGTGATCGAGGAGTTGCAGAAGCTGGAAGGGGTGGAGTTGTGCCCAATCCGGTTTGAGGAGTGAGGCTGAGATATGGGGGCTGCTTTGCAGCCCATCGCAGGCAAGCCAGCTCCTACAGGGATATCAGAAGGCCTGAGGCCGGCGCTGTCCCTGTAGGAGCTGGCTTGCCTGCGATGGGACCGCAAAGCGGTCCCCGACAATCTCAGCCGCGAGCCAGCTGCCGGCGCAACTCAGCCAACACTGGCGCCGTATCCGGCCGCACCCCACGCCAGATAAAGAACGCCTCAGCCGCCTGCTCAGCCAGCATCCCCAGCCCATCCAGCACCTTGGCCGCCCCCAGCTTCTCGGCCCACTGGCAAAACGGCGTAGGCTCCTTGCCATACATCATGTCGTAGCAAACCGTGCGCCCCGCCTCGACCAGGCTGTCGGCGATCGGCGGCAACTCACCGGCCAGGCTCGCCGAGGTGGCATTGATGATCACATCCACCGGTTCCTGCAACCAGGCAAATCCGCTGGCTACCACCGGCCCCAGCTCATCGAACTCACGCGCCAGTTGCTCGGCCTTTTCCACGGTACGGTTGGCAATCACCAACGACTGCGGCTTGTGCGCCAGGATCGGCTCCAGCACGCCACGCACCGCGCCACCAGCACCCAGGATCAGAATGCGTTTGCCTGCCAGCTCGACCCCGGCATTCACCGTCAGGTCGCGCACCAGGCCAGCGCCATCGGTGTTGTCGCCCTGCAGGCTGCCATCGGCCAGCTTGCTCAGCGTGTTCACTGCGCCAGCGCGCCGGGCACGCGGGGTCAGGCTGTCGCACAGGCGGTAGGCCTCTTCCTTGAACGGCACGGTGACGTTGCCGCCGCGGCCTTGCTTGAAGAAGCCGCGCGCGCAGTCGCTGAACTCGTCCAGCGGCGCCAGCAGGGTGGCGTATTCAAGGTCCTGGCCGGTCTGTTCGGCGAACAGGCGATGGATCAGCGGCGACTTGCTGTGGCCGATGGGGTTACCAAAAACGACGTACTGGTCCATGACGGCTCCTAGGTTATCCACAGGCTTACTGGCCGAGCCAGTCGCGGTCCTGCAGGAAGTACTCGGTCAGGCGTGCTTCTTCGCTGCCGGGCGCGGCCTTCCAGTCGTAGCCCCAGCGCACCTGCGGCGGCAGCGACATGAGGATGGACTCGGTGCGGCCGCCGGACTGCAGGCCGAACAAGGTGCCACGGTCGTAGACCAGGTTGAACTCCACGTAGCGGCCACGGCGGTATTCCTGGAACTCACGCTGCTGCGGGGTGTAGGGCGTGCCCTTGCGGCGCTGGACGATCGGCAGGTAGGCGTTGACGTAGGCGTCGCCAATGGCGCGGATGAAGGCGAAGCAGGTGTCGAAGTCCCACTCGTTCAGGTCATCGAAGAACAACCCACCAATGCCGCGTGGCTCGCCACGGTGCTTGAGGTGGAAGTAGCGGTCGCACCAGGCCTTGTAGCGCGGGTACACGTCGGCGCCGAACGGCGCGCAGGCCTGCTCGGCCACACGGTGCCAGTGGATGCAGTCTTCTTCATTGCCGTAGTACGGAGTCAGGTCGAAGCCGCCGCCGAACCACCAGACAGCCTCTTCACCTTCCTTTTCGGCGATGAAGAAGCGCACGTTGGCGTGGGAGGTGGGCACATGCGGGTTGTGCGGGTGGATCACCAGCGACACGCCCAAGGCCTCGAAGCCACGGCCCGCCAGCTCGGGGCGGTGGGCACTGGCCGACGGCGGCAGACCGGCGCCGAACACGTGGGAGAAGTTGACCCCCCCTTTCTCGATCACCTTGCCATCGCCGATCACCCGCGTGCGGCCCCCGCCACCGGCTTCGCGCACCCATGCGTCCTCGACGAAGCGGGCGCCGCCGTCTTCAGCTTCGAGGGCAGAGCAGATGCGGTCTTGCAGGTCGAGCAGGTAGGCTTTCACGGCCTCGGTGCGGCTAGTCATCGGGTCACCAGGAACGGGCAGGGAAGAATTCGCCGCGTAGCATACCACCCCCAGCCCGCGCGCCGCAGTTGACGGCGATCAAGCAAAGGCGTCCGATAGAAGGTCTTTCCCGACCCATACGACAGGAGTGCGAGATGGCCAAGCGTATCCAGTTCAGCCAGCATGGCGGCCCGGAAGTGCTGCAGTTTGTGGAATTCGAACCAGCCCCGCCAGGGCCACAGCAGGTGCGTGTACGTAACCATGCGATCGGCCTGAACTTCATCGATACCTACTTCCGCAGCGGTCTGTATGCACCGCCATCCCTGCCTTCAGGGCTGGGCACTGAAGCGGCTGGCGTGGTCGAGGCCGTGGGCGAGGGTGTGACCCGGCTGAAAGTGGGTGACCGCGTGGCCCATGCCGGCGGCCCGTTGGGCGCGTATAGCGAGGTGCATACGCTGCCGGAAGCCAACTTGGTGAAGCTGCCCGACAACATCAGCTTCGAGCAGGCAGCGGCGGTGATGCTCAAGGGTTTGACCGTGCAGTACCTGCTGAAGCAGACCTATGAGGTGAAGGCAGGTGACGTGATCCTGTTCCACGCAGCAGCTGGCGGCGTGGGTTCGTTGGCGTGCCAGTGGGCCAAGGCCTTGGGCGCCAAGCTGATCGGGACCGTGAGCTCTGCCGAGAAGGCCAAGCGGGCCAAGGCGCTGGGGGCGTGGGCGACCATCGATTACAGCCGTGAAGACGTGGCCAAGCGGGTGCTGGAGCTGACCGACGGCAAGAAATGCCCGGTGGTGTATGACGGTGTGGGTGCCGACACCTGGCTGACCTCGCTGGACTGCCTGCAGCCGCGCGGGTTGATGGTGAGCTTTGGCAATGCCTCGGGGGCGGTGAGCGGGGTGAACCTGGGGATTCTGGCGCAGAAAGGGTCGCTGTATGTGACCCGTCCGACGTTGGCGACCTATGCCAACAATGCCGAGAATACCCAGGCCATGGCCGATGACCTGTTTGCGATGATCGGCAGTGGTAAACTGGTTGTGGATATCCAACAGCGGTACCCGCTGAGTGAGGCGGCCAAGGCACAGGCGGAGCTGTCGGCTCGGCGGACTGTGGGTTCCACAATTCTGCTTCCTTGAGTTCACTCCCACAGGCACTGCACCGATCTTAAGTGCAGTGCCATCCCTGTGGGAGCGGGCATGCCCGCGAAGCAAGCACCGCGGTGCATGGCACCGGCTACGCCGGTGTTCGCGGGCGCGCCCGCTCCTACAGGTACTTCACCAGTCTTGAATACAGCGCTATCCCTGTGGGAGCGGGTTTACCCGCGAAGAAGACACCGCAGTGGATGGCACCGGCTGCGCCGGTGTTCGCGGGTGAACCCGCTCCCACAGGTACTGCGTCGGCCTTGAACAGGGCGCTATGCCTGTGGAGGACGGGTGGTTGGTATCGACTCGATACCATCGAGAATCGCCTCCACCAATCCCTCCGCCAATTCAATGGAATGCAGGCTCGACCAATACATGCCACGGCCTCCTTCGCGCAGGTACTCGAGGGCTTTCGAGCCCGTTTCGTAGGCGCCTCGCAGATACAGAGCTACATGAACCAAGGCGTCCTCGGCGGAAATGTTCGGGTTTACGGTGAACAGCGGTTCGTGGCCGGCATCGCAGCGGCCGAAGGGGCGGGTGGATGTGCAGGGTAGGGGTGGATCGGGGACAATCCTCTTCATCACTAGATCTCGCTTCATGGCACCACCCAGTCGTTACCACACGAATAGGTGGCAGCTGTACGCAGGGTGGTAAACCGGGTGGGAGATCTAAAACCCAGCAGGCACGAAGCCTCCTGCGAACAGCCGCCATGGACTGCCAAGATCACCCAGAACCCGGGTTACCACACCCGATCGCCAAGTTATTCGGCGACGGCTGAAGACTAAGGGCAGAGGTTCCCACTGAGAAGGTGATGGCAGGGGACGCGGCTCGTAGGATATTTCTCAATCCTCAAACCGGACAGCCATTCGGGACAAAATCAGAAAAATCTGGGGGGGCTTGGCCCTGACCTGTGGGAGCGGGCATGCCCGCGAATACGGGCGAAGCCCGTGCCAGGCACCGCGTTGGATTCTTCGCGGGCTCGCCCGCTCCCACAGGAGGTCCCGGCCAGGCCTGTGGATATGTGTCAGCCCGGACGAACGACTTCGCCAGTCACCAGGTCACGAATCACACTCGGGTTCTTCCTTCCACCCAACGCCCCACCCAGCACCAGATCCAGCTGACCATGGAAGTACTGCTCCACCCGCAACCGGGTCTTCGCCGCCGGGCGCCCGCCCGGATTGCACGAGGTGGAAATCAACGGCCCCACCAACGCACACAGCTCACGTACCACCGGGTGGTCACTGACCCGCAGTGCCACGGTGTCATGTTGCCCGGTAACCCATTCGGGCAACAGGTCCTGGTGCGGCACCAGCCAGGTGTTCGGCCCCGGCCAGGTGCTGCCCATGCGGTCGATCCAGTCTTCGGGGAAGTCCTCGAACAAGAAGTCGAACTGGCGGATGTTGTCGGCTACCAGGATCAGGCCTTTATCCACAGGCCGCGACTTCAGCGCCAGCAGGCGATACACCGCGTCCTCGTTCCACGGGTCGCAGCCCAGGCCCCAGACCGCTTCCGTCGGGTAGGCGATCACTGCACCCGCCCGGATCTCACGTGCGGCTTGTTGCACACGAAAACTGCTCACCATTTCTGTTACTCCGCCTATATACCTTGCTTGTGAGCAGTGTACTTAGCCCGCGCGGGCAAACCAACGCCCGGCTTCATTGCTGACCCGGCCTTCCAGCTCCAGTTCGGTCAGCTGCGCCAGCACGTCGGCAAGCGGCAGCTCGCTGCAGTGGGCCAAGCTTTCACTGGTCTGTGGCGCGGCATGCAGCAGGGCAAGCAGTGGATGGTCAAATTTATCCTCAACCGCAGGTGGCAGGTTCTGCCAACCCTGCAGGCTTTCCAGTATCTGCTCCACGCTCTCCACCAGCAGCGCGCCGTCACGGATCAACTGGTGGCAGCCCTTGGCCCCAGGATGGTGAATGGATCCCGGTATGGCATACACCTCGCGGCCTTGCTCGGCAGCCAGGCGTGCGGTGATCAGCGAACCACTGGCCAGGCTTGCCTCGACCACCAGCACGCCCAGCGACAGGCCACTGATGATGCGATTGCGCCGCGGGAAGTTGCCAGGTAGCGGCCCAGCGTCCAGCGGGTACTCGGAAACCAGCGCGCTACCGTTGTCGATCATCGCTTGCGCAAGCGAAGTGTGGCGCTGTGGATAAAGTTTTTGCAACCCCGTACCGAGCACGCCAATCGTGCTCCCGCCAGCCTGCATTGCGGCCCGATGAGCGGCACCGTCGATGCCCACGGCCAAGCCGCTGGTAATGGTGAAACCGGCCTGCGCCAAGTAGCGGGAAAATGCCGCAGCGGTGTCGAGCGCCGGTGGTGAAGCACGCCTGCTGCCCACAATTGCCAGTTGTGGGCGCTCGAGCAAGGCCGGGTCTCCAGCTACGAAAAGCAGTGGAGGGGCATCGTCGATTTCCGCCAATAGTGGCGGGTAGCCAGGGCCGTCCCACATCAGCAAATGCTGGCCCTGACGCTCTAGCCAGGCCATTGCGGCCAGTGCACCCTCACGAACTTCGGCACTGCGCCGGGCATCGATGGTGGCCTGGGGTATGCCCAATGCGCGCCAGGCGCCAGCCGGTGCGCACAGTGCCGACGAGGCACTGCCAAAGGCCTCCAGCAAGCTGTTAAAGCGACGCAATCCCGTTTCCGGCAGCCGGTGCAGGCGTAATCTCGCCTCCAGTTCGGCAGGCGGAAGAGGCGACGAATGGTAGGTCTGCATGGGGATCATCCTTGATCGAATCGGGGCCATCGACGTGGCACAAACTGTGGATAACTTTGTTGATAACGCTTTGACAACCTGTCCATCGAATGGGCAATAAGCTGGCCTTGAAAACCCTAGACGAGCTTTCACAGGTGCTGAAATCCCCGTTTCCCTTTATTATGTGTGCTCAGTTTTCAACCGAACGCACAGTGACTGCCTGACCTTATGGCCATCTTGAACATTCTCGAATTCCCGGACCCGCGCCTGCGCACCATCGCCAAGCCGGTGACGGTGTTCGACGACGCCCTGCGTCAGCTGATCGACGACATGTTTGAAACCATGTACGAAGCCCCTGGCATCGGCCTCGCCGCTACTCAGGTCAACGTGCACCAGCAGGTCGTGGTCATGGACCTCAGTGAAGACCGCAGCGAGCCGCGCGTCTTCATCAACCCCACGGTCGAAGAGCTGACCCACGACATGGGCCAGTACCAGGAAGGCTGCCTGTCGGTACCTGGCTTCTACGAGAACGTCGACCGCCCGCTGCGTGTGCGGGTCAAGGCCCAGGACCGCGACGGCAAGCCTTACGAGCTGGAGTGCGAAGGCCTGCTGGCGGTGTGCGTGCAGCATGAATTCGATCACCTCAACGGCAAGCTGTTCGTCGACTACCTGTCGCAGCTCAAGCGCGACCGGATCAAGAAGAAGCTGGAAAAGCAGCACCGCCAGCAAGCCTGATCCCCACCTTCCAGAAGGCTTGCTCCGGCAAGCCTTTTTCTTTTTTGAAGCGAGAACTCCATGCGCATCGTCTTTGCAGGCACTCCAGAGTTTGCCGCCGAACACCTCAAGGCCCTGCTCGACAGACCGTACGAGATCGTGGCCGTCTACACCCAGCCCGACCGCCCCGCTGGCCGTGGCCAGAAGCTGATGCCGAGCCCGGTCAAGCAACTGGCTGTGGCCCATGACATCCCGGTGTTCCAGCCGCCGACCCTGCGCAACCCCGAAGCCCAGGCCGAACTGGCTGCGCTGAAGCCGGACCTGATGGTGGTGGTCGCCTATGGCCTGATCCTGCCGCAGGTGGTGCTGGATATCCCGCGCCTGGGCTGCATCAACAGCCATGCCTCCCTGCTGCCACGCTGGCGCGGTGCCGCACCGATCCAGCGCGCCGTGGAAGCCGGCGACGCCGAGAGCGGTGTGACCGTGATGCGTATGGAAGCGGGCCTGGACACCGGCCCGATGCTGCTCAAGGTGGTCACCCCGATCAGCGCCGAAGACACCGGCGGCAGCCTGCACGACCGCTTGGCCGAGATGGGCCCGCCCGCAGTCGTCCAGGCCATCGCCGGCCTGGCCGATGGTTCGCTGCACGGTGAAGTGCAGGACGATGCCCTGGCCACCTACGCGCACAAGCTGAACAAGGACGAAGCGCGCATCGACTGGAGCCGCCCGGCCGTCGAGCTGGAACGCCTGATCCGTGCCTTCAACCCATGGCCGGTGTGCCACAGCACCCTCGATGGCGAAAGCGTGAAAGTGCTGGGCGCCAACTTGACCACAGCGACAGGCACCCCGGGTGAGATCCTCTCCGCCAGCAAGGACGGCCTGGTTGTCGCCTGCGGTGACCAGGCACTGAGCCTGACCCGCCTGCAACTGCCCGGCGGCAAGGCACTGAACTTCAGCGACCTGTTCAACAGCCGTCGTGAGAAATTCGCCAGCGGCAAGGTGCTGGGCCAATGAACCCACGCCTCGCCGCCGCCCGTGCCCTTGCCGCTGTACTCAGTGGCAAGGCCTCGCTGAACAGTTCGCTGCCAGCGCAACTGGACAAGGTCGATGAGCGCGACCGCGGCCTGACCCAGGACCTGGCGTTCGGTACCGCACGCTGGCAGCCACGCCTGGACCTGCTGGCGGCGCAGCTGCTGCAGAAGCCGTTCAAGGCCGCCGATGCCGATGTGCAGGCGTTGCTGCTGGTCGGCCTGTACCAGCTGTTCTACAGCCGTATCCCGGCCCACGCGGCCATTGGCGAGACCGTTGGCTGTGCCGACAAGCTGAAGAAGCCGTGGGCCAAGGGCCTGCTCAATGCCGTGCTGCGCCGCGCCCAACGCGAAGGCGAAGAATTGCTGGCCGGCATGGAGCGCGACCCGGTGGTACGCACTGCCCACCCGCGCTGGCTGCAGAAGTCGCTCAAGGCCTTCTGGCCGGAGCAGTGGGAGGCCATCTGCGCCGCCAACAACGCCCACCCGCCGATGATCCTGCGGGTCAACCGTCGCCACCACAGCCGCGATGCCTACCTGGCACTGCTGGCCGAGGCAGGTGTTGGCGCCAGCGCCTGCCAGTACAGCCGTGACGGTATCGTGTTGGCCGAAGCCTGCGACGTGCGCGGCCTACCAGGCTTTGCCGAAGGCTGGGTGAGCGTGCAGGACGAAGCCGCGCAGCTGTCCGCCGACCTGCTGGAACTGGCCCCCGGCCAGCGCGTGCTCGACGCCTGCTGTGCACCGGGTGGCAAGACCTGCCACCTGCTGGAAGCCGAAACCGGCCTGGCCCACGTGGTGGCCATCGACCTCGAAGCCAAGCGCCTGACCCGCGTGCGCGAGAACCTCGACCGCCTGCAACTGGACGCCGAGCTGATCGCCTGCGATGCCCGCGACACCGCCAGCTGGTGGGACGGCAAGCCGTTCCAGCGCATTCTGCTCGATGCCCCCTGTTCGGCCACCGGCGTGATCCGCCGCCACCCTGACATCAAGCTGACCCGTCAGGCCGACGACATCCCGGCCCTGGCCACGCTGCAAGGTGAGCTGCTCGATGCCCTGTGGCCGACCCTGGAAGTGGGCGGCATGCTGCTATACGCCACCTGCTCCAGCCTGCCGACCGAGAACACCGAAGTGATCGATGCCTTCCTTGCCCGCACCCCGGGCGCCCGTGAGCTGGACCTGGCCACCGAAGCCGGCCTGCGCCAGCCCCACGGCCGCCAGTTGTTGGCACAGGAAGGCGGCCACGACGGTTTCTACTATGCCAAGCTGATCAAGATCGCCGCCTCGCGCGGATAAAAACAAAAGGTAGGGAGTAGCGGATGAAGATCATCATCCTCGGCGCAGGACAGGTAGGCGGTACGCTGGCGGAGCACCTGGCCAGCGAAGCCAACGACATCACCGTGGTCGACACTGACGGCGACCGCCTGCGCGACCTGGGCGACCGCCTGGACATCCGCACCGTGCAAGGCCGCGGCTCGCTGCCTACGGTGCTGCGCCAGGCCGGTGCCGACGACGCCGACATGCTGGTGGCGGTAACCAACAGCGACGAAACCAACATGGTCGCCTGCCAGGTGGCCTATTCGCTTTTCCACACCCCGACCAAGATTGCCCGGGTGCGCGAGTCGGCCTACCTGACCCGCGAAGAGCTGTTCGACAACGACCATATCCCGGTCGACGTACTGATCAGCCCCGAGCAGGTGGTGACCAACTACATCAAGCGCCTGATCGAGCACCCAGGCTCGCTGCAGGTGATCGACTTCGCAGAAGGCAAGGCCCAGCTGGTGGCAGTGAAGGCGTACTACGGTGGCCCGCTGGTAGGCCAGCAACTGCGCCAGATCCGCGCGCACATGCCCAACGTCGACACCCGCGTGGCGGCCATCTTCCGCCGCGACCGCCCGATCACCCCGCGGGGCGACACGGTGATCGAAGCAGACGACGAAGTGTTCTTCATCGCCGCGAAGAAGGACATCCGCGCGGTGATGGGTGAGCTGCGCCGTATCGACGAAACCAACAAGCGTGTGGTCATCGCCGGTGGCGGGCAAATCGGCGAACGCCTGGCCGAGGCCATCGAAAGCCGCTACCAGGTGAAGATCATCGAGATGAGTCCGGCCCGTTGCCGACACCTCTCCGACACCCTGGAAAGCACCGTGGTGCTGCAGGGCAGCGCCTCGGACAAGGACCTGATGCTGGAGGAGAACATCGCCGACGCCGACATCTTCCTGGCCCTGACCAACGACGACGAGGCCAACATCATGTCGTCGCTGCTGGCCAAGCGCCTGGGTGCGCGCAAGGTGATGACCATCATCAACAACCCGGCCTATGTCGACCTGGTGCAGGGTGGCGACATCGACATCGCCATCAGCCCGCAGCTGGCCACCATCGGCACCTTGCTGGCGCACGTGCGCCGGGGCGACATCGTCAGCGTGCACTCGCTGCGCCGTGGCGCGGCAGAGGCGATCGAAGCGGTGGCGCACGGGGATTCGAAGTCGAGCAAGGTGGTCGGCAAGGCGATCGAAGACATTGCCCTGCCGCCGGGCACTACCATCGGCGCGATCATTCGTGACGAAGAGGTGATGATTGCCCACGACGACACCATGATCGAATCGGGCGACCATGTGATCCTGTTCGTTGTGGATAAAAAGCATATTCGGGATGTGGAGAAGCTGTTCCACGTCGGCTTGAGTTTCTTCTAGGAGCACAGGGCATGCGCGAATCGCTGGAGAAGATGCTGGCCAAGGGTGTGGATAACCCTTTGTTGAGGTTCGGCCTGGGCAAGGCCTGGCTGGATGAAGGCAATGGTGCTGAAGCGGCGGTGCATCTGGCACGGTGCGTGGAACAGGACCCGAAGTACTCGGCGGCGTGGAAGCTGCTGGGCAAGGCGCATCAGCTGCAGGGTGACCTGGCGGCGGCGCGCAAGGCCTGGGAGGAGGGGATCGTGGCCGCGCAGGCCCATGGGGACAAGCAGGCCGAGAAAGAGATGACCGTGTTTCTGAAGAAACTCAACAAGACATCAGGTTAACGCGGTCCCTGTGGGAGCGGGTTCACCCGCGAATGCGATGTTGGATTCACCGACGCATTCGCGGGTAAACCCGCTCCCACAGGGGACAGTGAAAATCTCAGTACCAGCGTGGCTCGCCAGCCGGGCGCTTCTTGAAGCGCTTCATGCTCCACATGTACTGGCTCGGGTACTCGCGCACATAGCGCTCGACCACCTTGCTCATCGCCGCCGCCGACACGGTCACGTCGGTGCTGTACATCTCTTCCGGCGCCGCCTCCAGGAACACCTTGAAGCCCGAGCCGTCAGGCAACCGCAGGGCATGCAGGAACACCCCAACCGCCTTGCCACCGGCCAGCATGTTCGGAACGAACTTGCTGGTCAGCGCCTGGGTACCCAGGAACGGCACGAACACCCCGGCCGACTCCGCCGGCTCCGGGTCGGCAGGAATACCCACCTGGCCACCACGGCGCACTTCTTTGATCACGCTGAGGATGCCTTCCTTGGTCGAAGGCGCCACGCGGTTGCCCATCTGCACCCGCTGCTCGCGCAGCAGGTCATCCACCGCCTTCAGCTTCGGCGGGCGATAGAAGATGATCGGTTTGCACTGGTTGCAGTAGAAGTGGTTCAGCACTTCCCAGTTACCCAGGTGGCTGGTGATGCCGACCACGCCCTTGCCCGAGGCCAGGGCCTGCTCCAGCACTTCCAGGCCGTGCACTTCCTTGACCAGCTCCAGCGAGCGCTGCGGCGGCCAGATCCAGGCACAGGCACTTTCGACGAAGGATTTACCGATATCCTTCAACGCGCGGCCCACCAGCTGCTCGCGCTCGGCCGGGTCCATCTCCGGGAAGCACTTGGCGAGGTTGATGCGCACGACATTGCGCGAGCCGTTGGGGATCTTCCACATCAGCCAGCCGATACCGGCGCCGACGCGCTGCACAGCGCCCCAGGGCAGCTTGGCAAACAGGCGCAGCACCCCGACCATCAGGGCGCCCTTGAACTTTTCCACAGGCGAATTCCTTATTTCAGCAAGGCGCGCATTGTAACCCCTCAGCGCAACAAGGCGGCGTAGCGATCGCAATCGGTGGTGTGGTCCATGACCATGCCGGTGGCCTGCATGAAGGCATAGCAGATGGTCGGGCCAACGAACGTGAAGCCGGCTTTCTGCAGGGCTTTGCTCATCGCCTTGGCTTCATCGGTAACCGCTGGCACCTCGCTGCGGCCAGTGAAGTGGTTGATCTTCGGCGCACCACCGACGAATGACCAGAGCCAGTCGGCGGGGTTGTCCACAGCCAGCCAGGCCTGGGCATTACGCCTGGCAGCCTTGAGCTTGAGGCGGTTGCGGATGATGCCGGCATCCTGCATCAGCTCCTCGATGCGTTCGTCGCTCATGACGGCGAGTTTCACCGGATCGAAGCCGTGCATCACCTCGCGATAACGCTCGCGTTTACGCAATACGGTGATCCACGAAAGCCCCGCCTGGAACCCTTCGAGCAAAAGCATCTCGAACAGCAACGCCGGGTCACGCTGGGGCGTTCCCCATTCCTGGTCGTGGTAGGCCTGGTACAACGGATCGTCGGTACACCAAAAGCAGCGTGGCATAAGGCTCCAATGAGTAGAGGGCGAGGCGAATCAGGTTATACTCCCGCTCTTTACATCCGCATCCCCAGATACAGGTGAATTTCGTGAGCCAGCCTACGCCAGCCGTGCGTACCTTCCAAGACCTGATCCTCGCCCTGCAGAACTACTGGGCCGAGCAAGGTTGTGTGGTGCTTCAGCCCTACGATATGGAAGTAGGCGCCGGCACTTTCCACACCGCTACATTCCTGCGCGCCGTGGGTCCAGAAACCTGGAACGCCGCCTATGTGCAGCCTAGCCGTCGCCCTGCCGACGGGCGGTATGGCGAAAACCCCAACCGCCTGCAGCACTACTACCAGTTCCAGGTGGTACTGAAGCCCAACCCGGCCAACTTCCAGGAGCTGTACCTCGGCTCGCTGAAAGCCATCGGCCTGGACCCGCTGGTCCACGACATTCGCTTCGTCGAAGACAACTGGGAATCGCCGACCCTCGGCGCCTGGGGCCTGGGCTGGGAAATCTGGCTCAACGGCATGGAAGTCACCCAGTTCACCTACTTCCAGCAGGTAGGCGGCATCGAGTGCTACCCAGTCACTGGTGAAATCACCTACGGCCTGGAGCGCCTGGCCATGTACATCCAGGGCGTCGACTCGGTGTACGACCTGGTGTGGGCCGACGGCCCGTTCGGCAAGGTCACCTACGGCGACGTGTTCCACCAAAACGAGGTGGAGCAGTCGACCTACAACTTCGAGCACGCCAATGTCGACAAGCTGTTCGAGCTGTTCGACTTCTACGAAAGCGAAGCCAACCGCCTGATCAAGCTTGAGCTGCCGCTGCCGACCTATGAAATGGTCCTGAAGGCCTCGCACACCTTCAACCTGCTGGACGCCCGCCGCGCCATCTCGGTAACCGAGCGCCAGCGCTACATCCTGCGTGTACGTACCCTGGCCCGGGACGTGGCGCAAAGCTATCTGCAAGCCCGCGCACGCCTGGGCTTCCCGATGGCCACCCCTGAACTGCGTGACGAAGTGTTGGCTAAGCTGGAGGCTGCACAATGAGTGCTCAAGATTTCCTGGTAGAACTGGGCACCGAGGAGCTGCCACCGAAGGCCCTCGCCAGCCTTGGCGAAGCCTTCCTGGCGGGTATCGAGAAGGGCCTGCAGGCCGCTGGCCTGAACTACAGCGGCAAGCAGGTTTACGCCGCGCCGCGCCGCCTGGCCGTGCTGATCCGCCAGCTGGACGTGCAGCAGCCTGACCGCAGCATCAATATCGACGGCCCGCCCCTGCAGGCTGCTTTCAAAGACGGCGAGCCGACCCAGGCTGCCTTGGGCTTTGCCAAGAAATGCGGTGTGGAGCTGTCGGAAATCGACCAGAGCGGCCCCAAGCTGCGCTTCTCCCAGCACATCCCGGGCAAGGCCACCACCGGCCTGCTGCCGACCATCGTCGAAGACTCGCTCAACGACCTGCCGATCCCCAAGCGCATGCGCTGGGCGGCCAGCCGTGAAGAGTTCGTGCGCCCGACCCAATGGCTGGTGATGCTGCTGGGCGACCAGGTGGTCGACTGCACCATCCTGTCGCAGAAGGCAGGCCGTGAATCCCGTGGCCACCGCTTCCACCACCCGGAAAACGTGGTCATCACCACCCCGGCCAACTACGTCGAAGACCTGCGCAAAGCGTACGTGCTGGCCGACTTCGCCGAGCGCCGCGAGCTGATCAGCAAGCGTACCGCCGAGCTGGCCATGCAGCAGGAAGGCAGCGCCATCGTGCCGCCGGCGCTGCTGGACGAAGTGACCGCCCTGGTCGAGTGGCCAGTGCCGCTGGTGTGCTCGTTCGAGGAGCGTTTCCTCGAAGTGCCACAGGAAGCCCTGATCACCACCATGCAGGACAACCAGAAGTACTTCTGCCTGCTGGACAGCGAAGGCAAGCTGCTGCCGCGCTTCATCACCGTGGCCAACGTCGAGAGCCGCGACCCGAAGCAGATCGTGCAAGGCAACGAGAAGGTCGTACGCCCACGCCTGACCGACGCCGAGTTCTTCTTCAAGCAGGACAAGAAGCAGCCGCTGGAAACCTTCAACGAGCGCCTGAAGAACGTGGTGTTCCAGGCTCAGCTGGGTACCGTGTACGACAAGGCCGAGCGCGTCTCCAAGCTGGCCGCCTTCATCGCCCCGCTGATCGGCGGCGACGCCCAGCGCGCCGGCCGCGCCGGCCTGCTGTCGAAGTGCGACCTGGCCACCGAGATGGTCGGCGAATTCCCTGAAATGCAGGGTGTTGCCGGTTACTACTACGCGCTCAACGACGGTGAGCCGGAAGACGTGGCCCTGGCCCTGAACGAGCAGTACATGCCGCGCGGTGCTGGCGCCGAGCTGCCGCAGACCCTCACCGGTGCTGCGGTGGCCATCGCCGACAAGCTCGACACCCTGGTCGGCATCTTCGGCATCGGCATGCTGCCTACCGGCAGCAAGGACCCGTACGCCCTGCGCCGTGCCGCCTTGGGCGTGCTGCGTATCCTGATCGAGAAGCAGCTGGACCTGGACCTGACCGGTGCGGTCGAGTTCGCGGTCAAGCAGTTCGGCGCCAAGGTCAAGGCCGCCGGCCTGGCCGAACAGGTGCTGGAGTTCATCTTCGACCGCCTGCGTGCGCGTTACGAAGACGAAGGCATCGACGTGGCCACCTACCTGTCGGTCCGTGCCCTGCAGCCAGGTTCTGCCTTGGACTTCGACCAGCGCGTGCAGGCTGTACAAGCCTTCCGCAAGCTGCCGGAAGCCGAGGCCCTGGCCGCGGTGAACAAGCGCGTGTCGAACCTGCTGAGCAAGGCCGAAGGCGCCATCGCCGATCACGTCGAGCCGAAGTACTTCGACAACGCCAACGAGTTCTCCCTGTACTCGGCCATCCAGCAGGCCGACCAGGCCGTGCAACCGATGGCTGCTGCGCGCCAGTACAGCGAATCGCTGGCCCGCCTGGCGGCCCTGCGTGACCCGGTCGACGCCTTCTTCGAGGCGGTGATGGTCAACGCCGAGGATGCCAAGGTACGCGCCAACCGTTATGCCCTGCTCAGCCGCCTGCG
This sequence comes from Pseudomonas sp. ABFPK, assembly GCF_001586765.1. Classification (NCBI taxonomy): domain Bacteria; kingdom Pseudomonadati; phylum Pseudomonadota; class Gammaproteobacteria; order Pseudomonadales; family Pseudomonadaceae; genus Pseudomonas; species Pseudomonas sp. ABFPK. The sequence goes on from NZ_LQXW01000001.1 coordinate 103,876, forward strand.
CGGCCTGTTCCTGGGCGTGGCCGACATTTCGCTGCTGGGGTAAGCCTTGAAACTGCTGATTCTCGACCGTGACGGAGTAATCAACTACGACTCCGACGCCTACATCAAGACGCTGGACGAGTGGGTGCCGATCCCTGGCTCGGTCGATGCGATCGCGCAGTTGAGCAAGGCGGGCTGGACGGTGGCCGTGGCCACCAACCAGTCCGGCATCGCCCGTGGCTACTATGCGCTGACTACCCTCGAGGCCATGCACGCGCGCCTGCGCGCGCTGGTGGCCGAGCAGGGTGGCGAAGTGGGCCACATCGTGTATTGCCCGCACGGGCCGGACGAAGGCTGCGATTGCCGCAAGCCCAAGCCTGGCATGCTGCGGGCGATCGCCGAGCATTACCAGGTCGGCCTGGAAGGCGTCTGGTTCGTTGGCGACAGCAAAGGTGACCTGGAGGCCGCCCTGGCCGTCGGTGCACAACCCGTGTTGGTGAAAACCGGCAAGGGCGAGCGGACCCTGGAAAAAGGCGTCCCGGAAACTACACTGATTTTCGACGATCTGGCAGCTATCGCCAGAGAACTAATTTAAACAGTGCGCCTTCGGGCGCATTTTTCTCAGGCGGGCATGCCCCGCAATGGTACAAGCCACTATGTCGATCCTGCAGGCGATCAGAATCTTTCTTTTTTACCTGCTGCTGGGCACCAGTTCGCTGCTGTGGTGCTCGCTGAGCTTCTTCGTCGCGCCGTTCCTGTCGTTCCCCAAGCGCTACAAGTTCATCAACGTGTACTGGTGCCGTTGCGCGTTGTTCCTGGTGCGCACCATCCTGGGTATCGACTACAAGATCACTGGCGCCGAGAACGTGCCTGATGAGCCTTGCGTGATCCTGTCCAACCACCAGAGCACCTGGGAAACCTTCTTCCTTTCCCAGTATTTCTCGCCGCTGAGCCAGGTGCTCAAGCGCGAGTTGCTGTACGTGCCGTTCTTCGGTTGGGCCATGGCCATGCTGCGGCCGATCGCGATCAACCGCGATAACCCCAAGGAAGCCCTGCGCCAGGTAGCCAGCAAGGGTGACGAGCTGCTCAAGCAGAAGACCTGGGTGCTGATCTTCCCGGAAGGCACCCGCGTGCCATTCGGCACCATGGGAAAGTTCTCCCGTGGCGGTACCGCGCTGGCAGTGAATGCCGGGCTGCCGGTGCTGCCGATTGCCCATAACGCCGGCAAGTTCTGGCCCAAGACCGGTTGGGGCAAGCGCGCGGGCACAATCGAGGTGGTGATTGGCGAGCCGATGTACGCCAACGGCACCGGGCCACGGGCCATCGCCGAGCTCAACGACCGCGCCGCGGCGTGGAACGAAGCGACCCAGCGGGCCATGGGTTCGCTGCCGCCAGCAGAGGAAAAACCCCAGGAACAGATGGCCTGACCATCTGTGGATAACTTGTGAACTGTTTTTGGATTAAAAGCCTGAAGTGATCGCTAAGTGTTTGAATTAGTTGTTTATTTCTGTGTATGACATTTTTCTGAAAATCGTGCATAAGTTTTTTTGGGGCATAAGAAAACCGGCTTTTACAGCCGGTTTTTTTATTGCCTCATGCGGGCGTGTGGAAACGGCCCGTTGCAGCCGTCAGATCTTGTCGATATCCACATCCCTGGTTTCTTTCAGGCAGAAGATCCCCACCACCAGGCTGACCCCGGTCACCAGCACCGGGTACCACAGCCCATAGAAGATATCCCCGGTGTACACCACCAGCGCGAACGACAGCGTTGGCAGGAAGCCACCGAACCAGCCGTTGCCAATGTGGTAGGGCAGTGACATCGAGGTGTAGCGGATGCGAGTGGGGAACAGCTCGACCATCACCGCCGCCAGCGGGCCATAGGTCATGGTCGCGATCAGGATCATCGCCACGATCAGCACCACCACCATCACCTGGTTGACCTGCCCAGGGTCGGCCTTGGCCGGGTAACCGGCCTGTTCCACCGCAGCACGCATGGCTGCTTCGTCGAAGCCGTTGATGGTCTTGTCACCGATGTTAACCACCACATCGCTGCCGGCCACATCCACAGAGCTGTACGGTAGGCCTTGCTTGACCAGGAAAGTCTTGACCTTGTCGCACGGGCTGTCGAAACGCGCCTTGCCCACCGGGTCGAACTGGAAGGTGCAGCCTTGCGGGTCGGCAGTGACAACGATCGGCGCCTGGCGGCTGGCTGCGTCGATCTGTGGGTTGGCGTAGTGGCTCAGCGCCTTGAACAGCGGGAAGTACAGCACCGTGGCCAGGAGCAGGCCGAGCATCAGGATCGGCTTGCGGCCAATACGGTCGGACAACCAGCCGAAGAACACGAAGAACGGCGCACCAATGACCACGCTGATGATCAGCAGGGTGTTGGCCTGGGCCGGGTCCATCTTCAGCATCTGGGTCATGAAGAACAGCACGTAGAACTGCGCCGTGTAGAAGGTCACGGCCTGCCCGGCGTTGATGCTGAACAGGGCGGTGAGCACCACTTTAAGGTTCGGCCAGGAAGTGAACGACTCACGGATCGGCGACTTGCTGACCTTGCCCTGAGCCTTCATTTTCACGAAGGCCGGCGACTCGTGCATGCTCATGCGAATCCAGGTGGAAATCGCCAGCAGCACGATCGACAACAGGAACGGCAGGCGCCAACCCCAGGTTTCGAACTGGTCGCCACTGATATAGCGGCTGCCCAGCACGACCACAAGCGACAACAACAGGCCAAGGGTGGCGGTGGACTGGATGAAACCCGTGTGGAAACCGCGCTTGCCGGGCGGCGCATGCTCGGCCACATAGGTGGCCGCACCGCCGTATTCACCACCCAGCGCCAGCCCCTGCAGCATGCGCAGGACCACCAGGATGATCGGTGCCGCGATGCCGATGCTGGCGTAGGTGGGCAACAACCCTACCGCGAAGGTGGACAGGCCCATCAGCACGATGGTGACCAGGAAGGTGTACTTGCGCCCGATCATGTCGCCCAGCCGGCCGAACACCAGCGCGCCGAATGGCCGCACCAGAAAGCCGGCGGCAAAGGCCATGAGGGCGAAGATGAAGGCCGTGGTGTCGTTCACGCCAGCGAAGAACTGCTTGCTGATGACCGCTGCCAGCGCACCATAGAGAAAAAAGTCATACCACTCGAAAACTGTCCCGAGGGATGACGCGAAAATGATCTTGCGTTCTTCACGACGGCTGGAGCTGCTGGCCGCCGCACCCTGCTCTTGGATGTAATCCGACATCGTTGCTGTCCTCGGCCCGCAGGCCACAGTGATTATTCTTGTTGTTCCACTGTCGGCAGCTTCTGACCGCCAGCTGCCGGTACTGCACGCACCCGGGGTCAGGGCGTCGGTATCGCGTCTTCGTTCAGATAGGTCTGGGTAGCAGCTCCTTTGAGGATCAGTTGCGCCGCCTTCTCGGCGATCATCAGGGTGGGTGAACAGGTATTGCCGGAGGTGATCTGCGGCATGATCGAGGCGTCCGCCACGCGCAGGCCGGGGATGCCGTGTACGCGCAACTGGTTATCCACAACGTCCAGTTCGCCATTGCCCATGCGGCAGGTGCCGACCGGGTGGAAGATGGTGGTGCCGATCTTGCCGGCGGCTTCGAACAGCTCTTCTTCGGTTTGCAGGGCTGGGCCCGGCAGGTATTCCTTTGGGTCGAACGCAGCGAGGGCAGGGGCCTGGACGATACGCCGGGTAAGGCGAATGGCATCGGCGGCGACGCGCAGGTCCTGGGAGTCGCTGAGGTAGTTGGGGTCGATCAGCGGCGTGCTGTTCATGTCGCTGCTGCGGATATCGATACGCCCGCGGCTGGCCGGGCGCAGGTTGCACACCGAGGCGGTAAAGGCCGGGAACGTGTGCAGTGGTTCGCCGAATCGCTCAAGTGACAGCGGCTGCACGTGGTACTGCAGGTTGGCGGTGGCCTGCTCCGGGCTTGAACGCACGAATGCACCCAGCTGGCTCGGGGCCATGGCCAGCGGGCCACTGCGGTCATAGAGGTAGCGCAGGCCCATGCCCATCTTGCCCCACAGGCTGTTGGCCATCTGGTTCAGGGTACGGGAATTGCGGATCTGGTAGATCAGGCGCAGCTGCAGGTGATCCTGCAGGTTGCCGCCAACACCGGGCATGTCGTGACGCACGCCAATGCCCAGGCTTTCCAATAACTGCCGCGGGCCGATGCCGGAGCGCTGCAGGATACCGGGAGAGCCCACAGCACCCGCACAGAGGATGATCTCGCGACGTGCCGCAAACTCGTGCCAGGCACCCTGCCAGAACGCCTTTACCGCACGCGCACGGGTGTTGTTGAGCAGCACCTGGTCAACCTGAACGCCGGTCAGCACGGTGAGGTTGGGGCGGTCCTTGATCGGCCGCAGAAAAGCCTTGGAAGCGTTCCAGCGCACACCGCTGCGCTGGTTGACCTGGAAATATCCACAGCCCTGGTTGTCGCCGGTATTGAAGTCCTCGACCTTGCCGATGCCGCTTTGCTCGGCGGCATCACGGAAGGCATCGAGGATCGGCCAGCTATAGCGCTGGCGCTCGACCCGCCATTCGCCATCACCACCGTGGTGCTCGCTGGCGCCGGCAAAGTGGCTTTCGCTGGCCTTGAACAGCGGCAGTACGTCCTTCCAGGCCCAGCCTTCGTTGCCTTGCTCGGCCCAACGGTCGTAGTCGGCAGCCTGGCCGCGCATGTAGATCATGCCGTTGATCGAGGAGCAGCCACCTAGCACCTTGCCGCGAGGGTAGCCCAATGCACGACCACCCAGACCGGGCTGCGCCTCGGTCTTGAAGCACCAGTCGGTGCGCGGGTTGCCGATGCAATAGAGGTAACCGACGGGGATATGGATCCAGGGATAGTTGTCGCGGCCACCCGCTTCCAGCAGCAGTACGCGGCAGGAAGGGTCGGCGGACAAACGATTGGCCAACAGGCAACCGGCGGGACCGGCTCCTACGACCACGTAGTCGAAGACAGAATCGGCTGATGGCATTTGCAACCTCGGGCCTGATTATTATTCTTGTCCCGATCCATCTTAGTGAGTAATTTCGTGGAGGAAACACGAGATTTCGCGCAGCCGCTGTGCGTTTTAGCACAGCGATCATCACGGCAACGGCGCGGTCCTGTAGGAGCGGCCTTGTGTCGCGATGGGGCGCGCAGCGGCCCTGAGTCAGCACATGTGGTCCTTCAGGTAGACCGAGTTTGCTGAATTCAGGGCCGCTGCGCGCCCCATCGCGACACAAGGCCGCTCCTACAAAGGTTCGCGCGGTCTGGATGCATAGGGACAAGCATGTTCGACTGGAACGATCTGCGGTTTTTCCTCGAGTTGCAGCGCAGCGGCCGCCTGCTTACCGCCGCCAAGCGCCTCAACACCACCCACAGCACCGTGGCCCGGCACATCGAGAGCATCGAGCAAAGCCTGGGGACTGCGCTGTTCGTGCAGCATGCCCAGGGCTATGAACTGACCCCCTCGGGCCAGGCCCTGCTCAAGCACGCCGAAGCCATGGAAAACGTCGCCCTGCTGGCGCAGGAAGAAATCACCCAGGCCATCACGCCGCTGGGCAAGATTCGCCTGGGGGTGACCGAAGGCATCGGCATCATGTTCTTCACCCCGCGCATGAATGCGCTGTTCGACCGCTACCCCGGCCTGGAAGTGGAGTTGGTGGCGGTACCGCGCTTCGTCAGCATCCTCAACCGCGAGGCGGAGATCAGCATCCACCTGGAACGGCCCAACGCCGACCTGCTGATCACCCGCAAGCTCACCGACTATCGCCTGGCCCTGTACGCCAGCCAGGACTACCTGGATCGCGCGCCCCCGCTGCGCAACCGCGAGGACCTGGCCCGGCATAGCTGGATCGGCTACGTCGACGACTTGCTGTTCAGCCAGGAACTGCTGTTTCTCAACAGCTTCTGCCGGGCCCCCAACGTGGTGTTTCGCAGCACCAGCGTGATCGCCCAGCAAACCGCCGCCCGCGCCGGGTTGGGCATCGCCGTACTGCCCAACTACATGGCCCGCCACGACCCGACGCTGGTGCGCGTGCTGCCTGGCGAAACCATCCAGCGCAGCTACTGGATCTGCACCCGCCGCGAACTGCACAAGTCGGTGCGCCTGCGGGTAGTGTGGGACTACCTGCTGGCGCTGTGCGCGGCAGAACAGAGCGAGCTGCTAGCCCAGTAGCGCCTTGCCGGCCAGCAGCAGGGCCGCAGCCCAACCGGCCACGGCAAACATCTGCTGCAAGCGCGGCCCGGCCAGCCTGGCCGCCAATGGCCGCGCCAGCAGCAGGCCGAGCACCGCGCCAACGGCGAACGGGGCGCCTACCTGCCAGTGCATGACCCCTGCCAGGCTGGCGCTGACCACACTGCCGGTGGACACCAGCGCGATCACCGCCAGCGAAGTGGAAACGATGCTGGCCATGCGCAGGTTGGTGTAGCGGTTAAGGGCCGGGATGATGACAAAGCCACCGCCCACGCCCAGCAGGCCGGACAGCAGCCCTGACAATGCGCCGGTAAAGGCCAGGGCGCGCGCGCAGGGCAGGGTCCAGCGCAAACGGCCCTGCAGCGGGTTCAGCACGCAGGGTTCGATGTAGCGATGGGCATCATTGGCTTCGTCGTGCAGTTCCTTGGCCGCCTTGCGCCAGATGCGCAGGCAGGCATACACCAACACCCCGGCGAACACCAACTGCAGTGGCGTGTTCGGCAGGCGGTGCGCCAGCATCAGCCCGAACGGCGCCGCTGCCACACCGATCAATGCGATGAACAGCGCCGCCCGGTAGCGCACCAGGCCCTGCCGCAAGCCCAGCACAGCACCCACCGCTGCCGCCATGCCTACGGCCAGCAGGCCGACCGGTGCCGCCTCGACCATCGACAGCCCCAGGCCGAACACCAGCAAAGGCACTGCGAGAATGCCACCGCCGGCACCGGTCAACGCCAGCACGGCACCGATGATCGCGCCCAGGCCCGCTCCCAGTATTTGATGTTCGATCACTGCCGACCCTCGGCTACCAACGGCTGTGGCCGTGCCAGCCACTCGCGGCCCTTGAGCATGCCTTTCCAGTACAAGGGTGGCAGCACCTGCGCCTTGAGCAACCAGGCCAGACGTGTCGGCTTGCGGCCATCCAGCAACCAGTTGGGGAAGCTTGGAGCCAACTTGCCGCCATAGGTGAACTCGGCAAGGACGATCTTGCCGCGTTCGACGGTGAGCGGGCAGGATCCATAACCATCGTACTGGGCCAGGGTAGGCAGCCTGCCCAGGGCCACCAGTACATTGTTGGCCACGACCGGAGCCTGCTTGCGTGCAGCGGCGGCGGTCTTGGCATTGCTGGTGTTGGTCACGTCCCCAAGGGCATGGACATTGGTGAAGTGGCGATGGCGCAGGGTGTGCGGGTCGACATCGACCCAGCCGGCGCTGTCGGCCAACGGGCTTTCACGAATGAAGTCCGGTGCCACCTGCGGCGGTACCACGTGCAGCATGTCGAAGGCCTCGATACGGGTTTCGCTGCTGCCATCGGCCAAGGTGCGCACGAAGGTGGCTCGCTTGTTCGGGCCGTCCACGGCGACCAGGCGGTGGGAAAAATTGAGGTCCACGGCGTACTTCTCGATGTACTTCATGAGTGCGGGCACGTAGTCCGCCACTCCGAACAACACTGCACCGGCATTGAAGAAACTGGCTTTCACAGCCCCCAGGTGACCATGCCGCAGCCAGTGGTCGCAAGACAGGTACAGCGCCTTCTGCGGCGCGCCTGCGCACTTGATCGGCATAGGCGGCTGGCAGAACAGCGCTCGCCCTTGCTTGAGCTTCTGCACCAGTTCCCAGGTGTAGGGCGCCAGGTCGTAGCGGTAGTTGGAGGTGACGCCGTTGCGGCCCAAGGTCTCGCTGAGGCCATCAATGGCCGCCCAATCCAGCTTGAGGCCGGGGCAGACCACCAACTGTTCATAACTGATGGCGCGGCCGCCTTCGAGGAGGACCAGTTGGCCCAGCGGGTCGAACCCCTGCACACGTGCGTTTATCCAGCGAACGCCGCGCGGAGTGGTCGAGGCCATAGTGCGAGCAGTGCTTGGCGCCATGAACACACCGGCACCGACCATGGTCCAGCCGGGCTGGTAGTAATGCACTTCGGCGGGGTCGATCAAGGTCACATCCAGCGACGGGTCACGGCTGATCAAGCTGGAAGCGGTGGCGATTCCGGCGGCGCCGGCACCGACGATGACCACTTTGTGGTGATCGGTATTGGCAGGGGACAACAAGGCAGGCATGGCGGTAAATCCTGTAAATCTGGTTATGGGGCAGGGCGGTCACAGCTTGTTCAGCGGTATCTTCAGGTAGCTCACACCGTTATCTTCCGGCGCGGGGAACTGGCCGCTGCGCATGTTCACCTGCACCGAAGGCAGGATCAGCACGGGCATGTCGAGGGTCTTGTCGCGGGCTTCACGCATGGCGACGAAGCTGTCCTCATCGATGCCCTGGTGGATATGAATATTGTTGGCGCGCTGCTCGGCCACGGTGGTGACGTACTGCATGTCACGGCCACCTGGCAGGTAGTCGTGGCACATGAACAGCCGGGTCTGGTCGGGGAAGGCCAGCAGACGACGGATCGAGCGGTACAGGGTACGGGCATCGGCCCCCGGGAAGTCGCAACGGGCGGTACCGTAGTCGGGCATGAACAGGGTGTCGCCGACGAACACCGCTGTCTCGCCGGCGTCCTCGATCATGAAGCTCATGCACGCAGGCGTGTGCCCCGGGGTGTGCAACGCGCGGGCATGCAGGTTGCCAATGCGAAAACCTTCCTCGTCCTCGAACAGCACATCGAACTGGCTGCCATCGCGGGCGAAGCCAGGCTCGGCGTTGAACAGGGTACCGAACACTTTCTGTACCTGGGTGATATGCGCGCCGATGGCGGTATGGCCGCCAAGCTTTTCCTTCAAATAGGCCGCCGCCGAAAGGTGGTCGGCATGCACATGGGTTTCCAGCACCCACTGCACGTCAGCTCGCAGCTCCTTCACCCGGTCAATCAACTGGTCCGCCGAAGCAGTGCAGGTACGCCCCGACTTGGGGTCATAGTCCAGGACACTGTCGATCAACGCACACTTGCGCGTTTCGCCGTCCATGACCAGGTAGCTGATGGTCGAGGTCGCCTTGTCGTAAAAAGCGTCCACGTGCAGGTTGTTGCCGATGATCATCGCGTTCTCCAATTTATCCGCCCAGCCTTGTACAGGCGTAGGCAGTGCCAGGAGGTTTATCAAGATGCATGCCAGGCATTTTCCTGCGTTTGGGCCAATGAAACCGGCCCGTTGCTGACAGTTGCCGACGACAGTGGCAGCGCAGATGGCAGTCGACTGTCAGCCGATGGCAGTGTTTGGCAGTCCTTGTTACCCTGCGCCGGTCATCCAATCGGTGCCGTCATGCCTGAAGCCCATCCCCTCATCCTAGCTTTGGTTTCCTATCTTGAGCACGATGCCCTGCCAACCATCGTGCTGGATACCGACTACAACATCCTGGCGGCCAACGCTGCCTATCGCCGCCAGTTCGGTCGCCATGAGCAGGCGCCGCTGGGTGAGAAATGCCACAAGGTCTCGCACCACTACGCCGTGCCTTGCGACCAGGCCGGCGAGCATTGCCCGATGCGCAAGGCGTGGCAAAGCAAGGTTCCGGAGCGTGTGTTGCATATTCATCACACGCCACGTGGCCCCGAGCATGTGGATGTCGAGCTGCGGCCGATCCTGGATGAACAGGGCAGGGTGGTGGCCTTTGTCGAACGCCTGACCAGCATCACCCTCGCGTCGGCGCAGCCTCAGGAACAAGGGCTGGTCGGCCGCGCGCCAGCGTTCAAAGCGGCCCTGGCCAGCCTGCAACGTGCGGCACCGGCGCAGATCCCGGTGTTGCTACAGGGTGAGTCGGGTACCGGCAAGGAACTGTTCGCCCGCGCAGTGCACTTGGGTAGCCCCCGGGCCAACGGCCCGTTGGTGGTGGTTGACTGTACCGGCCTGAACGAGTCGTTGTTCGAGAGCGAGTTGTTCGGCTACGAGAAGGGCGCGTTCACTGGCGCCAACCAGCGCAAGATCGGCCTGGCTGAAGCGGCGCATGGTGGCACCCTGTTTCTGGATGAAATTGGCGAGGTCCCGCTGGCGATGCAAGTGAAGCTGCTGCGCCTGATCGAGTCCGGCAGCTTCCGCCCGGTAGGTAGCCTGCGTACGGTGCATTCGGATTTCCGCCTGGTATCGGCAACCCATAAACCGCTGAAGCAAATGGTCGCGGACGGCACCTTCCGCGAAGACCTGTACTACCGCATCAGCGGCTTCCCGATACGTCTGCCGGCATTGCGCGAACGAGCAGAAGACCTACCGTTGCTCGCCCAGAGCCTGCTGCAGCGCATGGCCGGCAAGCCGACACCCAGGCTGAGCGACGAGGCCTTGCAGAAACTCGTGCTGCATCCATTCCCAGGCAATATTCGCGAACTTCGCAACATTCTGGAAAGGGCGCGTTTGTTTGCGGACGACGGACTTATCCGGCCCGAGCATTTGCCGGAGGACATTGGGTCGACAGGGGCGATCACGGCAGATGGCCGGCGCAATCACCTGGGTGAGCTGGCCCAGGCACTGCAACAGTTCAAGGGCTCGCGCAGTGAACTGGCCCGTCACCTTGGCCTGAGCGAGCGCACCCTGTATCGCCGGTTGAAGGAGCTTGGCCTGAATTGACGCGTTCGGTTAACGCGGTCTACAAGGACACGCGTATCCCCGAGGGCAACACACATCCTGTGGGAGCGGGTTCACCCGCGAACACCAGCGAAGCCGGTGCCATCCACCGCGCCTCCTCAGACCTTTACCGGACCTTTACCTCTGTCCTGACATTTAGCGGGAATGATTGTGGTCTGATCAGTTAACCGAACCTGGCAGCCAGTCAGCTCCCGCCAGGCGTCAACATGCAGAGGACCGCAAAATGAAGACAACCCTGACCGTGATCTGCGCCGCGCTCATGCTCAGCGCCCCCTTGGCCAGTTTCGCGCAGCCAGGCCCACCTGACCGGCATGATGGCGGCCCATCGCACCAGGGCAACCCACCGCATGGGCAGCCACAGTACCAAGGCCGACATGACAATGGTCGCGGTCCCGCCTACCGCGACCCGAACTTCCGCCCACAACAGGGCATGCCGGTTCCGCATCAGCAGTGGCAGCGTGGCCATGTGGTTGACCCGCATTACCGTGGCGACCGTTACTGGGTGACCGACTGGAAAGCACGCCACCTGTATGCGCCACCGCGTGATCACCGTTGGTTGTATGTGAACGGGGACTATGTGCTGGTGGCTATTGCCAGTGGTGTGATCGTCAACGTCCTCAGCGGTTACTGAATACCTGTTCCACGTGGAACGTTGAATCGTTGTCGGAGCGACTCTACCAACCCTTGCGTGCAGTCCCACCATGGGACTACACTACCAAACATGAAGATCATCGCCATCAGCCAGTTGAAAGCCTTTTGGGAAACCTACCCAAACGCTGAACAACCACTACGCGCATGGGTCGACGAAGCCAGGAAAGCGACATGGACGAGTCCTGATACCATCAAGAGCCAGTACCGTAACGCAAGCATCCTGAAAGGCAGACGCGTCGTCTTCAATATCAAAGGGAACGATTACAGGCTGGTGGTAGCCGTTGCCTACCGCTTTGGAGCGGTCTACATCAAGTTTGTCGGAACGCACGAGGAGTACGACAAAATCGACGCAAACACTGTGGAGATGGAGTGACTATCAATGAACATCCGCCCAATCCGCACCGACTACGACTACCGGGCAGCACTCAAGGAGATCTCTCCGCTGTTCGAGAATGAGCCAGAACCTGGCACACCCGAGGGAGACGCTTTTGAAGTCATGATCACCTTGATCGAGGCTTACGAGAGCAAGCATTTTCCGGTGGAGCTGCCAGACCCGATCGAGGCCATCAAGTTTCGTATGGAACAGTCCGGCCTAACCGCTGCCGATTTGGCTCCTGCCATAGGTAAGACAAACCGGGTCTATGAAGTGCTAAATCGTAAGCGTTCATTGACGCTGCCAATGATTTGGAAATTGCACGAAATGTTTGGCATTCCGGCTGAAAGCCTGATCAAACCAATGAAGACAGCTTGAAGCCAGCTGTCCACACTATTTGTGGAAGAGCGAATAAGCCTTGGAGGAATAGGGAAAGGTCACTAGCCTAAGAACCCGCTTCCCAAAGCCAACTATCATGGTCCCACTCCACTCGGCGCAGTTCCTCAACAACGTCATCTGAAAAATCGCCGAAGGTCTCCTCCCGGCACACCGAGAGACCGCGCCCATACAAACGATGGATGGCTTCCACTTGAGGGGCTACGCCGCTATCAACAATCACCAAGTACGGCAATTGGCGTAGATTAGGCGGCACTAGAGAAGTTTCATAGTGGCCAGACTGTCCGTCAGCCGATACCCCATCATCTTGTAGCCTATTTTTCGCTTCTCCCACATTCGCATTAATGCGACGTTGCCCTCATCAACAAAATCGATGACTTGTACATCAGTCTTGGCGGTGTGCGTTCGATTCAATCGACCAGTGTATTGCTGGAGGATTCCCCGCCAGGAAATGGGCATAGCCAGCACGAGTGTATCCAATGCAGGATGATCAAAGCCCTCACCAATCAGTTTTCCCGTAGCAAGGAGGACTCGAGGCGTGTCTTCAGACAAGGATTCAAGCTCTCCAAGACGGGATAATCGCTGCTTCTTGGGCATTCTTCCATGAAGGGTAAAGAGGTTTTCAATATACGCCTTCAGTGCCTGCTCTAAGGCATCCACATGCTCCGTGCGTTGCGTCAACACTAGTACTTTTCTACCTTGCTCATAGGCTGAGCGGATCTCTGAAACGATCTGCGCAGTACGCCCCGGGTCGTCGGCAAGTCTTTTGAAGACCTCTTGTATTCCCGCACCATCAGATACAGGAACCGGACCACTAAGCATCCGAGGAGTGACTGACAAATCGTGGGGGGCATTTTCTGGTCGTGCCGCAGTATGCCGAATGGGACCGCACTGCATGAAAATAATTGGCTGCTGTCCGTCTCGGCGGATGGGTGTAGCAGTCAGACCAAGCACATAGCGCGCGGGGGCGCTTCGTAGTAATGCTTCAAAGGAGACCGCAGAGAGGTGATGACGCTCATCCACAATAATCTGACCGTAATTTTTGATCAGGTCACTGATTTCACCTTTCCGCGAAAGTGACTGCATCACAGCGATATCAATCAGCCCGGTTGTCTTAGGCTTTCCACCGCCAATCGTACCGACTACCTCCTTTCCTACGCCCAAGAAGGTCTGTAATCGGGCTTGCCACTGCCGAAGCAGTTCCGTGCGATGCACAAGTACCAGAGTGTTAACTCTACGCCTGGCAATTAGAGCAGCGGCGGTTACTGTTTTACCAAACGCCGTTGGGGCGCAAAGTACTCCTGTGTCATGCGGAATCAGTGCAAGGATTGCCGCGTCCTGATCTGGACGTAATGCACCCAAGAATTTGACCTCGAGGGCAGCGCCAGCAAAGCGTTCATCCTGAAGTTGCGGAGTGATCTTGTGGTCTTTTAAGAGATCCTCTACCGCATCCCAACAGCCGCGAGGAATCCCAATATGCAGAGGGAAATTTTGAGCGCAGCCAATGACTCTGGGTTTATTCCAAACCGATAGCCGCATTGCCTGCGCCTTGTAAAAATCAGGGTTTTGAAAAGCCGCAAGCCGAATGAGCTGGTTAGCCAATGGCTGGGGTAGCTGTGACTTCTCAAAATAAATCAGGTTAGCCAGCGTAACGTTGAGGGTATCTGGTAAAGGGCATGTCAGCGACCGGGAAGTTGGCTCACGATGTTTCCAGGGTTCGGCTTCACTCTGCTCGTCAAAAAAAGCAACACCCAAAGGATCTCGATTGCCCATGGCTTGATTGATAACCGGCTGGATGCTTTCTGGACTCATCCGCCGAACAGAAGCCAGGAACCCCCATTGATCGGGATACGGTTCCAGTGAGTCGTCGACAAAAACACTGTGATTGTTTGCCCTGGCTCGCTTCTGCAGCGGCAGAGCAATCAGGTTGCCGAACCCACCCTTGGGCATAAAGTCCTGATTCGGGAAGAGCCTGTCGTACGAACTGAGTGACAGCTGTCGGGTGCGCTCGCAAGCATGACTTATGATCGCGGCTCCCAAACGGCGGGCGTCACTGGCAGGCACTTTGTCTTGGAAGAAAATCCACGCGTGTGCCCCATTGCCAGAACGCGAGATTTCCAGAATTACAGGAACATCGAGAGAACGGCCAGCATGCACAAACGCCAGCGCATCCTCTCGCCAGTCAGCTTCATCGAAATCGACAGCTAGGAAGTGACACGTATCATCCGAAAGCAGCGGATAGACCCCAACCACAATAGTCCCTGAGAGGTGACGATAAATGACCTCGTCGTTCACTGGTAGGAGTTGACGCTTGCCACAATCTCCGCATTTGATAAGTGGCTTTTCACAGATTCCGGGCCGCCATTCATTGGCACAGGCAGGTGCATACCCAGACTTGCCGCCTCTACTTTCCCAGCGCAATGGGTAGGTGTCGATACGTCCTTTGAACAAGCTACGGAAAAGAGCGAGTTTGCTATCAGTATCAAGGTTGGTGAGCGGCTGATTACCCAGTACCGGCATACATACAGACTCAGCTGGAAGCTGCCACTCAATGCCATGCGCCTCAAGCAAGGCTACAAGTCGCTCATTCTCTGCCCGCAATTTTGCAACCAGCGTGGAATCGCTCACTGCTTAGAAGCCTCTGTCGCTGAACAGGTTGCTAACCTAGTTACGGGTATGACGGCGGCCATCAAATGCCTTCGGGGCCTTCAGGTGAGGCTGAAGAAAATAGAGGCAAAAAAAAGCCCGCGCGTGCGAGCTTGATGTTGACCGGTGGGGACCAGAATCTGGGCCCGGCCGGTCATCTATCTGTGAAAGCGTGCAGCTTTTCTGTAAACCTACACCGAATCAGAAGTCCAGGTTCGATACCGACAGCGCGTTGCTTTCGATGAAGTCACGACGCGGCTCGACCGCATCACCCATCAGGGTGTTGAAGATCTGGTCGGCAGCGATCGCATCCTCGATGGTGACCTTGAGCATACGGCGGACGGTTGGGTCCATGGTGGTTTCCCACAGCTGCTCAGGGTTCATCTCGCCCAGCCCTTTGTATCGCTGGATGGTGTGGCGCTTGGTGGTTTCGTTCATCAGCCAATCCAGGCCTTCCTTGAACTCGACAATTGCCTTGCGGCGCTCACCGCGCTGCACATAAGCACCTTCGCCCAACAAGCTGGACAGCTTGGCACCAATGTTGACTACGGTACGGTAGTCATTACTGCCGAAGAAGTCCCGGTTGAAGGTGACGTAGCTGGCCAGGCCGTGGGAGGTAACTTCCACTTCTGGCAACCATACGTTGCGCTCTTTGTCTTCGCGCAGGCTGGCTTTGTAAACCAGGCCGGACTTCTGGCTGTTGTTCAGACGTTCCTGGAACTTGGCCAGCCAGGCTTGCATCACAGCATGGTCACCCAGCTGTTCCAGGCTGACTTCCGGCAGGTAGATGAAGTGCTCGGTCAGCTCTTCCGGGTACAAGCGCGACAGACGCTTGAGTGTCTTCATGACACTACGGAATTCATTCACCAGTGCTTCCAGCTGTACACCGGAAACCGCTGGTGCCGACTCGTCCAGATGCAGGCTGGCATCTTCCAGGGCCGACTGGGTCATGTACTCTTCCATGGCCTCGTCGTCCTTGATGTACTGCTCCTGCTTGCCTTTCTTCACCTTGTACAGCGGTGGCTGGGCAATGTAGATGTAGCCGCGCTCGACCAGCTCCGGCAGCTGACGGAAGAAGAAGGTCAGCAGCAGGGTACGGATGTGCGAACCGTCAACGTCAGCATCGGTCATGATGATGATGTTGTGATAACGCAGCTTGTCGATGTTGTACTCTTCGCGACCGATACCACAGCCCAGTGCAGTGATCAGCGTGCCAACTTCCTGGGACGAGATCATCTTGTCGAAGCGCGCTTTCTCGACGTTGAGGATTTTACCCTTCAACGGCAGGATTGCCTGGGTACGACGGTTGCGGCCTTGCTTCGCCGAGCCACCCGCGGAGTCACCCTCCACCAGGTACAGTTCGGAAAGGGCAGGGTCCTTTTCCTGGCAGTCCGCCAGTTTTCCTGGCAGGCCGGCGATATCCAGCGCGCCTTTACGGCGAGTCATTTCACGGGCTTTACGTGCCGCTTCACGGGCACGGGCAGCATCGATCATCTTGCCAACGACGGCCTTGGCCTCGTTGGGGTTTTCCAGCAGGAAGTCGGCGAAGTACTTGTTCATCTCCTGTTCCACGGCGGTTTTCACCTCCGAGGAGACCAGCTTGTCCTTGGTCTGCGAGCTGAACTTAGGGTCCGGCACCTTCACCGAGATGATCGCGGTCAGGCCTTCACGGGCGTCGTCGCCAGTGGTCGCCACCTTGTTCTTCTTGGCCAGGCCTTCCTGTTCGATGTAGCTGTTCAGGCTACGGGTCAGCGAGGAACGGAAGCCCACCAGGTGAGTACCGCCATCACGCTGCGGAATGTTGTTGGTGAAGCACAACAGGTTTTCGTTGAAGCTGTCGTTCCACTGCAGGGCGACTTCAACACCCACGCCATCGTCACGCTGGACGTTGAAGTGGAACACCTGGGAGTTGACCGGGGTCTTGTTGGTGTTCAGATATTCAACGAACGCACGCAGGCCACCTTCGTACTTGAAGAACTCTTCCTTACCGCTACGTTCATCCTTCAGCAGGATGCCAACGCCCGAGTTGAGGAACGACAGCTCGCGGATACGCTTGGCCAGGATGTCCCAGCTGAAGTGAATGTTCTTGAAGGTTTCAGCCGAAGGCTTGAAGTGGATGTGGGTACCGGTGGTTTCGCTGTCACCGACAACCGCCATCGGTGCCTGTGGAACACCGTGAACGTAGGTCTGTTCCCAGATCTTGCCGCTACGGCGAACGGTCAGTACCAGTTTCTCAGACAGGGCGTTCACTACAGAAACACCTACGCCGTGCAGACCGCCGGATACCTTGTAGGAGTTGTCGTCGAACTTACCGCCAGCGTGCAGCACGGTCATGATGACCTCGGCTGCGGAAACGCCTTCTTCTTTATGCACGTCGACCGGAATGCCGCGACCGTTGTCGCGCACACTGATGGATTCGTCCGGGTGGATGATGACGGTGATGTCATCGCAGTGACCGGCGAGGGCTTCGTCGATCGAGTTGTCGACCACCTCGAAGACCATGTGGTGCAGGCCGCTACCATCATCGGTGTCGCCAATGTACATGCCGGGGCGCTTGCGCACGGCATCCAAACCTTTCAGCACCTTGATGCTGGAGGAGTCGTACGTTTGATTTTCGCTCATGCATTCACTCCCGATGGTCGTGGGTCTGGGTGATACGGCCTTGTTCCACGTGGAACAAAGCAACTGGCGTTTCCGTCTGCCAGCCTTCCCTCAGTAATTCGTGATCTACACAGGTGATGAACACCTGGCAGCGTAATTCTTCAAGCAAGCGACACAGCGCGCGGCGATGCTGGTCGTCCAGTTCGGACGGCAAGTCATCCACGAGATAAATACAGTGACCGCGGCGAGCCTGACTAACGAGGTGGCCTTGGGCAATGCGCAATGCGCACACCACCAGCTTTTGCTGACCACGCGACAGGATGTCGGCTGCATTGTTGGCAGCCAGACGAAGACGCAGATCAGCACGCTGCGGACCGGCCTGGGTGTGGCCCATCTGCTGATCGCGAAGGAGAGAGGAAGCGAGTACTTCTTGCAGTTCCCGGTCCTTGTCCCAGCCTCGGTAGTAGCTAAGGGTCAACCCGTCCAGCTCGACCAGTTCGCTCAGGGTTCGCTCGAAGACGGGCTTCAAGGCCTTGATGTAGTTGCGACGGTATTCATCTATTTCCGCACTGGCCAGGCACAATTCCCGGTCCCAGGCGGCTTGCGAAGCTGGGTCAAGTGTACCATGCCGCAACCATGAGTTCCGCTGCCGGAGTGCCTTCTGCAGCCGTTGCCAGGCTGGCAGAAAACGAGGTTCCACGTGGAACACCCCCCAATCCAGGAACTGGCGGCGTATTTTCGGAGCGCCTTCCAACAAGCGGAAACTGTCCGGATTGATGAGCTGAAGCGGTAGCAATTCAGCCAGTTGCGCCGCACTCCGCGCATTCTGCCCATCGATGCGAATAGTGAACTCCCCCTGCCGCTCCCGGGATACACCCAGGTTACTGCTGCCACCCTCGGCCAATTGCACTTCGCCAAACACGGTACAGGCCGGTTGTTCGTACTGGATAACCGGGTTCAGGCGGGTGCTGCGGAACGAGCGCGCCAGCCCGAGCAGGTGCACGGCCTCAAGCACGCTGGTTTTGCCGCTGCCGTTGGCGCCGTAAAGGATATTGATGCGGGGGGACGGTGAGAGTGTCACCGGGTGCAAGTTGCGCACCGCGGTGACCATGATACGTCGAAGAGACATTTCGCCTGCTACGTTACAGACGCATCGGCATGACAACGTAGGAAGAATCGTCATTGCCAGCTTCCTGCAGCAGGGCACTGCTGTTGGAATCGGACAGGATCAGACGAACTTGCTCGGTAGTCATTACGCCCAGCACGTCCAGCAGGTAGCTGACGTTGAAGCCGATTTCCAGCGAGCTACCTTCGTAGTCCACGCTGATTTCTTCTTCAGCTTCTTCCTGCTCCGGGTTGTTGGCCTGGATTTTCAGTTGGCCAGCAGCCAGTTGCAGGCGGATACCGCGGTACTTTTCGTTGGAAAGAATCGCAGTACGGCTGAAGGCTTCACGCAGCGCCTGACGGTCGCCGACCACCAGCTTGTCACCGCCCTTGGGCAGTACGCGCTCGTAGTCCGGGAACTTGCCGTCCACCAGCTTGGAAGTGAAGGTGAATTCACCGGTGGTGGCGCGAATGTGGTGCTGGCCCAGGACGATGCTGACCATGCCTTCCGGGTCGGTCAGCAGGCGTGCCAGTTCGAGGATACCTTTGCGTGGCACGATGACCTGGTGGCGATCATCCTGCTCGATCGGTGCGCTCATGGAGCACAGCGCCAGCCGGTGACCGTCAGTGGACACAGCTCGCAGGGTGTTGCGGGAAACCTCCAGCAGCATACCGTTGAGGTAGTAGCGCACATCCTGCTGGGCCATGGCGAAACTGGTGCGCTCGATCAGGCGGCGCAGCTTGCTCTGTTCCAGGTTGCAGGTCAGCGAGCCCGGGCCTTCTTCCACGGTCGGGAAGTCATTGGCTGGCAGGGTCGACAGGGTAAAGCGGCTGCGGCCGGCCTTGACCAACAGTTTCTGCTCGTCGACCTTGATATCGATCAGGACGTCGTTCGGCAGGCTTTTGCAAATGTCCATCAGCTTGCGTGCCGGGACAGTGATTTCGCCAGGCTCGGCCGGCTCTTCCAGTTGCACGCGGCCTACCAGTTCGACTTCCAGGTCGGTACCAGTCAACGACAGTTGCTGGCCTTGCACGACCAGCAATACGTTGGACAGGACCGGCAAGGTCTGGCGGCGCTCGACGACACCGGCGACCAGTTGCAGGGGTTTCAACAGGGCTTCGCGTTGAATGGTGAAATGCATGGTCTAGTCCCTTGCCTTCAATTAGCTGCGCAGACGGCCATCAGGTCGTCAGCGTCCGCAGCAGGTTCTTGTAGTCCTCGCGGATGTCCGCGTCGGATTCCTTCAGTTCGTTGATCTTGCGGCAGGCGTGCAGCACGGTCGTATGGTCGCGACCACCGAACATGTCGCCGATTTCCGGCAGACTGTGGTTGGTCAGTTCCTTGGACAGGGCCATGGCCACCTGGCGTGGACGCGCCACGGAACGCGAACGACGCTTGGACAACAGATCGGAGATCTTGATCTTGTAGTACTCGGCGACGGTACGCTGAATGTTATCCACACTGACCAGTTTGTCCTGGAGCGCCAGCAGGTCCTTGAGCGACTCACGAATCAGTTCGATGGTGATGTCGCGGCCCATGAAGTGCGAGTGAGCGATCACCCGCTTCAATGCGCCTTCCAGTTCACGGACGTTGGAACGGATGCGCTGGGCAATGAAGAAGGCCGCGTCATGCGGCAGTTCAACCTTGGCCTGGTCGGCCTTCTTCATCAGGATCGCCACGCGGGTTTCCAGCTCTGGTGGCTCGACCGCCACCGTCAGGCCCCAACCAAAGCGCGACTTCAGACGCTCTTCCAGGCCTTCGATCTCCTTGGGGTAGCGGTCAGAGGTAAGGATTACCTGCTGGCCACCCTCGAGCAGGGCGTTGAAGGTGTGGAAAAACTCTTCCTGCGAGCGCTCTTTACGGGCAAAGAACTGGATATCGTCGATCAGCAACGCATCCACCGAGCGGTAGAAACGCTTGAATTCATTGATGGCGTTGAGCTGCAGCGCCTTGACCATGTCCGCGACGAAGCGCTCCGAATGCAGGTACACGACCTTGGCGTTCGGGTTCTTCTTCAGCAGGTGGTTACCCACAGCATGCATGAGGTGGGTTTTACCCAGGCCCACACCACCATAAAGGAAGAGCGGGTTGTAACCATGCTTGGGGTTGTCTGCCACCTGCCAGGCAGCCGCGCGCGCCAGCTGGTTCGACTTACCTTCGACGAAGGTGTCGAACGTGAAGGTGCGGTTCAGGTAACTGGTGTGTTTGAGCGCACCTTCAACCTGCACGGTGCGCTGTTCGGTCCGGGCACTGCCAGCCGACGCAGAAGCCGGTTCGGCCATGGCATCGAAGCTATCACGCGAGGATGGCTCGGCCAGTTCATCGACCAGCACAGGCTCGGCCGCCGCCACGGCGACGGGTTCGACCGCTGCCGGCACTGCCTTCTGTGTCTGGCTCTGAGCCTGGGTCTGGGCCAGCGAGGCGGCCACCGCAGCACTTACTGGCGCATTGGGTGCGGCACGTGGCGCAGAGCTGCGACGGCTGCCGATCAACAAGGAAAGGGCAGGCGCAATGCCGCTGCCGTTTTCGCCCAACAGCTCGAGCAAACGACCCAGGTACTTTTCATTGACCCAATCGAGAACGAAACGGTTAGGCGCATAGACGCGCAACTCGTCGCCTTCGGCTTCGACCTGTAGCGGACGGATCCAGGTGTTGAATTGCTGGGCAGGCAGTTCATCGCGCAGAAGCTCCACGCACTGCTGCCAAAGTTCCACTGACACGGATATCCCCTGAGTTTGAAAGCCGGATGAGGCAAAAACAAACCGCCATTGTACCGGTCGAGCGTTCAGTTATCCACATGTGGACACGTTAGGAACCATGACAAAACAGCCATTTATCGACCAAAACGGCTTCTTCGCACTGTGAATAAGCCCTGTGGATAAGCAACCATGAGCGCTATGCACAACCCCAAGGTCAGGCCTGTTGATAACTCATCTGTGGATAAGCGGCTATTTAATCCACAGCTTTTGACCACGAAGAAAACAAGCGCAGCACCGGTTGAGAACACAGTTGTAAAACTCTGTACAGCCCGGATTTTCTAGCCTCAAGCAGGTTATCCACAGAAGGTTATCCACTTAAGATTTATAGATTCTTCAGAAAAGCTTTTTATATGTCTCTTCTTTTTTTTCATGTTGTCCCCAATTCGTGTGTCCGATCAAGCACCCTTGGGAGATGGACAAGCACGCACCGTCCATCACGTGCTCTATATGGAAAGACTGGTTGGAAATTGACCTACGGGCTTGCTTTCTCTAGAATCGCCGGTCTCTTAAAAAGGGGGCCATCCCGGCCCGTCGTCGACAAACCAGGTAACACGCCATGAAACGTACTTTCCAACCAAGCACCATCAAGCGCGCGCGCACCCACGGCTTCCGTGCCCGTATGGCTACCAAGAACGGCCGCGCTGTTCTGTCGCGTCGTCGTGCCAAAGGCCGTAAGCGTCTGGCCATTTGATTTTTCGGCACAGGTGGTGAGTCAGGACTTCAGTCGGGAAAAGCGACTGCTTACACCCCGACATTTCAAAGCGGTCTTCGACTCCCCAACCGGCAAGGTTCCAGGGAAAAACCTGCTGATCCTTGCTCGCGAGAACGGCCTCGATCACCCACGCCTTGGCCTGGTGATCGGCAAGAAGAGCGTCAAGCTCGCCGTTCAACGCAACCGCCTCAAGCGCTTGATGCGCGATTCCTTTCGCCTGAACCAGCAATTGCTTGCCGGGTTGGACATTGTGATCGTCGCGCGCAAGGGATTGGGTGAGATAGAAAACCCGGAATTGCACCAACACTTTGGCAAACTCTGGAAACGCCTGGCGCGCAGCCGGCCCACTCCAGCAGTGACCGCCAATTCCGCAGGGGTAGACAGCCAAGATGCGTAAACTGGCGCTCGTTCCGATCCAGTTTTACCGTTACGCCATTAGTCCTCTGATGGCCAACCACTGTCGTTTCTTCCCCAGTTGCTCCTGTTACGCTTATGAAGCCATCGAAAACCACGGCCTCTGGCGTGGTGGGTGGCTAGCCGTTCGTCGCCTGGGGCGTTGTCATCCGTGGAACGACGGCGGTTTCGATCCCGTTCCTCCCGCTCCTTCCTCCCGAACTTCTTCGATAGCCGAGTAATCATGGATATTAAACGCACGATCCTGATCGTCGCCCTGGCAATCGTGTCCTACGTCATGGTCCTCAAGTGGAACCAGGACTACGGCCAGGCTGCCCTGCCGACTCAGAATACTGCTGCCAGCACCGTTGCCCCGGGTTTGCCGGATGGCGTACCGGCCGGTAATGCCGGCGCCAGCGCCGATGTGCCAAGCGCCAACGCCGAAACCAGCGCTGCCGAACTGGCGCCGGTTGCGGTCAGCAAGGACCTGATCCGGGTCAAGACCGATGTCCTGGAACTGGCTATCGATCCGGTCGGTGGTGACATCGTCCAGTTGAACCTGCCGCAGTACCCACGTCGTCAGGACCACCCGGACATTCCGTTCCAACTGTTCGACAACGGTGGCGAGCGTGTCTACCTGGCACAAAGCGGCCTGACCGGCGTCAACGGTCCGGATGCACGTCCTGCCGGTCGCCCTCTGTACGCTACTGACAAGAAGGGTTACCAGCTGGCCGATGGTCAGGAACAACTGGTGGTCGACCTGAAGTTCAGCGACAACGGCGTCAACTACATCAAGCGCTTCAGCTTCAAGCGTGGCGAGTATGACCTGACCGTCAGCTACCTGATCGACAACCAGAGCGGCCAGGCCTGGAGCGGCAACATGTTTGCCCAGCTCAAGCGTGACGCCAGCTCCGATCCGTCGTCGAGCACTGCCACCGGCACCGCTACTTACCTGGGCGCTGCCCTGTGGACCCCTTCCGAGCCTTACAAAAAGGTCTCGATGAAGGACATCGACAAAGGCAATTTGAAAGAAAATGTGTCCGGCGGCTGGGTTGCCTGGCTGCAGCACTACTTCGTGACCGCCTGGATTCCGGCCAAGTCGGACAACAACGTTGTCCAGACCCGCAAGGACAGCCAAGGCAACTACATCATCGGCTACACCGGCCCGGCCATCAGCGTGCCTGCTGGCGGCAAGGTCGAAACCAGCGCCATGCTGTATGCCGGCCCGAAAATCCAGTCCAAGCTGAAAGAGTTGTCCCCAGGTCTTGAACTGACTGTCGACTACGGTTTCCTGTGGTTCATCGCCCAGCCGATATTCTGGCTGCTGCAACATATCCACAGCCTGCTGGGTAACTGGGGCTGGTCGATCATCGTGCTGACCATGCTGATCAAAGGCCTGTTCTTCCCGCTGTCGGCTGCCAGCTACCGTTCGATGGCGCGCATGCGTGCCGTCGCACCAAAGCTCGCTGCACTGAAGGAACGCTTCGGTGACGATCGCCAGAAGATGTCCCAGGCGATGATGGAGCTGTACAAGAAAGAGAAGATCAACCCGCTGGGCGGCTGCCTGCCGATCCTGGTGCAGATGCCAGTGTTCCTGGCCCTGTACTGGGTACTGCTGGAAAGCGTGGAAATGCGCCAGGCCCCATGGATGCTGTGGATTACCGACCTGTCGATCAAGGATCCGTTCTTCATCCTGCCGATCATCATGGGCGCCACCATGTTCATCCAGCAGCGCCTGAACCCGACGCCGCCGGATCCGATGCAGGCCAAGGTGATGAAAATGATGCCGATCATTTTCACCTTCTTCTTCCTGTGGTTCCCGGCTGGTCTGGTGCTGTACTGGGTTGTGAACAACTGCCTGTCGATCACACAGCAGTGGTACATCACTCGCAGCATCGAAGCAGCCAGCAAAAAAGCTGCTGCTTGACAGGCTACTGCGCTAGCCTGTGAATAAAAAACGCCCCCTAGTGGGGCGTTTTTGCTATCTGTCGTTTTTGTCGTAGAGGCTTTCGAGCATGAACACTGTGCGTGAAACCATCGCCGCCATCGCCACCGCCCAGGGCCGCGGCGGTGTGGGTATTGTCAGGTTGTCCGGCCCTCTGGCCGCCAAGGCCGGCCAGTTGATCACCGGCCGTACGCTTACCCCGCGCCACGCCCATTACGGCCCGTTCCGCGACGAGGAAGGCTTGGTACTGGATGAAGGGATCGCGCTGTTCTTCCCCGGGCCGAATTCGTTCACCGGCGAGGACGTGCTGGAACTGCAGGGCCATGGTGGCCCGGTGGTGCTGGATATGCTGCTGCAGCGCTGTGTACAGGTTGGTTGCCGGCTGGCTCGCCCGGGTGAGTTCAGCGAGCGTGCATTCCTCAACGACAAGCTCGACCTGGCCCAGGCCGAAGCCATAGCCGATCTGATCGAAGCCAGTTCCAGCCAAGCTGCGCGCAATGCCCTGCGTTCGCTACAGGGGGAGTTCTCCAAGCGCGTGCACTTCCTGACCGAGGCGTTGATTGCGCTGCGCATCTACGTCGAGGCGGCGATCGACTTCCCTGAAGAGGAAATCGACTTCCTCGCCGACGGCCATGTGCTGGCGATGCTCGATACGGTGCGGGGCGAGTTGTCCAAAGTACAGCGTGAAGCCGGGCAGGGGGCTTTGCTGCGTGACGGCATGACTGTGGTCATCGCCGGTAGGCCGAATGCCGGCAAGTCGAGCCTGCTGAACCAGCTGGCCGGACGGGAAGCGGCCATCGTCACCGACATTGCCGGCACCACGCGGGACATCCTGCGCGAACATATCCACATCGACGGCATGCCGCTGCACGTGGTCGATACTGCCGGTTTGCGCGACACCGATGACCATGTGGAAAAGATTGGCGTGGAACGTGCGCTGAAGGCCATTGGCGAGGCAGACCGGGTGTTGTTGGTGGTGGACTCCACCGCGCCCGAGGCCAGCGACCCGTTTGCCCTGTGGCCAGAATTTCTCGACCAGCGGCCAGACCCGGCCAAGGTGACGCTGATTCGGAACAAGGCCGATCTTAGTGGTGAGCGGGTAGCGCTGGAACAGTGCGATGACGGGCATGTAACGATCACCCTCAGTGCCAAAGGGGACGATGCAGGGCTGCAGTTGCTGCGTGACCACCTGAAGGCCTGCATGGGTTATGAACAGACGGCCGAGAGTGGCTTCAGTGCTCGCCGGCGCCATCTGGATGCCCTGCGCCAGGCCAGTGAGCACCTGGAACATGGCCGTGCACAACTGACCCTGGCTGGCGCGGGTGAGCTGTTGGCGGAAGACCTGCGGCAGGCGCAGCAGGCCCTGGGGGAGATTACCGGGGCATTCAGCTCTGATGACCTGCTGGGGCGGATTTTCTCCAGTTTCTGCATCGGCAAGTAATTCACAGCCAGGCAAAACCAAGAGCCGCTCCTTCGGGAGCGGCTTTTTTTGCCTCAAATTTCGCAGCTCCTACGGAAAACGCGCCGCACCTGCAGGCTGTGCAGACCCCTGTGGGAGCGGGTTCACCCGCGAAGAGGCCGGTGCAGGTTCACATTTTTTTCATTCACCTACCCCAATCTGCTCTCAGGAGCCCTGTGGAAAACTCGCCTTCAGCTCCGTTGATAAGCAGGCTTTTTTTCTGAGGACAAACCCGCTTGTGGGTAAACAGCCATTTAATCCACAGGCTAAATCGTGTTATCCATAGCCCTCATGGTACTCCAGCCACAGGGTTTAATTTTTCTCTACACGGCATGAATAAAGGCCTGCATAACCTTATCCACAGTAAAGCTTGTGCATAAGAATAAACATAAAAACAAAGCTTTTTTAAATTCTTCCTCTTTGATTTCTGTTGGCTGCCACTCATCCACAGACTGGTCAAAATTTGCTCAGACGGTTTCTTTAAAGGGGGTGAAGTCCCTATACTTGTCCGCTTACCTTCTCTATTCGCAAAAACAGGCACGAGGTGCGTGGTGGATTTCCCTTCCCGTTTTGAAGTGATCGTCATCGGCGGCGGCCATGCCGGTACCGAGGCTGCGCTTGCGTCTGCACGCATGGGTGTGAAAACCCTGCTGCTGACCCATAACGTGGAAACCCTCGGTCACATGAGCTGCAACCCCGCCATTGGCGGTATTGGCAAAAGCCATCTGGTCAAAGAGATCGATGCCCTCGGCGGCGCCATGGCGCTGGCCACCGACAAGAGCGGCATCCAGTTCCGCGTTCTGAACAACCGCAAGGGCCCGGCCGTACGCGCCACCCGTGCACAGGCCGACCGCGCCATCTACAAGGCAGTGGTGCGTGAAATCCTGGAAAACCAGCCGAACCTGTGGATATTCCAGCAGTCCTGCGACGACCTGATCGTCGAGCAGGACCAGGTCAAAGGCGTGGTGACCCAGATGGGCCTGCGTTTCTTCGCCGAATCGGTGGTACTGACCACCGGTACCTTCCTCGGCGGGCTTATCCACATTGGTTTGCAAAACCATTCCGGTGGTCGCGCCGGCGATCCACCTTCGATTGCCCTGGCCCACCGCATGCGTGAACTGCCGCTGCGCGTCGGCCGCCTGAAAACCGGTACCCCGCCGCGCATCGACGGCCGTTCGGTGGACTTCTCGGTGATGACCGAGCAACCAGGCGATACGCCGATCCCGGTGATGTCGTTCATGGGCAACGCCCAGATGCACCCGCGTCAGGTGAGCTGCTGGATCACCCACACCAATGCGCGCACCCACGAGATCATCGCCTCGAACCTCGACCGTTCGCCGATGTACTCGGGTGTCATCGAAGGTGTTGGCCCGCGCTACTGCCCGTCAATCGAAGACAAGATCCACCGCTTCGCCGACAAGGAAAGCCACCAGGTGTTCATTGAGCCGGAAGGCCTGACCACCCATGAGCTGTACCCCAACGGTATTTCCACTTCGTTGCCGTTCGACGTTCAGCTGGAGCTGGTGCGGTCGATCCGCGGCATGGAGAACGCCCACATCGTGCGCCCTGGCTATGCCATCGAATACGACTACTTCGACCCGCGCGACCTCAAGTACAGCCTCGAGACCAAAGTCATCGGCGGCCTGTTCTTCGCCGGCCAGATCAACGGCACCACCGGTTACGAAGAAGCCGGCGCCCAAGGTCTGCTGGCCGGGACCAACGCGGCCCTGCGGGCGCAGGGCCGAGACAGCTGGTGCCCGCGCCGCGACGAGGCATACATCGGCGTACTGGTCGACGACCTGATTACCCTGGGTACCCAGGAGCCGTACCGCATGTTCACTTCGCGTGCCGAGTACCGCCTGATCCTGCGCGAAGACAACGCCGACCTGCGCCTGACCGAAAAGGGCCGCGAACTCGGCCTGATCGACGATCAGCGTTGGGCCGCCTTCTGCGCCAAGCGCGACGGCATCGAACGCGAGGAGCAGCGTCTGAAGTCGACCTGGGTCCGCCCGAACACCGAGCAAGGCCAGGCCATTGTGGATAAGTTCGGTACTCCGCTCAGCCACGAGTACAGTCTGCTCAACCTGCTGGCGCGCCCGGAAATCGACTACGCCGGGCTGATCGAGGCAACCGGCGGTGAAGCGATTGATCCACAGGTCGCCGAGCAGGTCGAAATCCGCACCAAGTACGCTGGTTACATTGATCGCCAGCAGGATGAAATCGCACGTCTGCGTGCCAGCGAAGACACCCGCCTGCCTGTGGATATCGATTACTCGACGATTTCCGGCCTGTCCAAGGAAATCCAGGGCAAGCTGGGCCAGACCCGTCCGGAAACCCTGGGTCAGGCTTCGCGTATCCCGGGCGTGACCCCGGCGGCGATTTCCCTGTTGCTGATTCACTTGAAAAAACGCGGCGCTGGCCGCGAATTGGAGCAAAGCGCTTGAGTTCCCTGGTCACCCCGCAACACGCTGAAGAGTTGTCCACAGGTGCGCGCCAGCTCGGTGTCGAGCTGAGCGCCGAGCATCACGAGAAGCTGCTCGGCTACCTCGCCCTGCTGATCAAATGGAACAAAGCCTACAACCTCACCGCCGTGCGCGACCCCGACGAAATGGTGTCGCGTCACCTGCTCGACAGCCTCAGTGTCATGCCGTTTATCCACAGCGAGCGTGACAACTGGCTGGATGTCGGCAGTGGCGGTGGCATGCCCGGCATCCCATTGGCTATCCTGCATCCGCACAAGCGCGTGACGGTGCTGGACGCCAATGGCAAGAAGACCCGCTTCCTGACCCAGGTGAAAATGGAGCTCAAGCTGGACAACCTCACGGTTATCCACAGCCGGGTCGAAGCCTTCCAGCCGGCACAACCTTTCAGCGGAATCATCTCTCGCGCCTTCAGCAGCATGGAGAACTTCACCAACTGGACCCGCCACCTGGGCGACACCGGGACGCAATGGCTTGCAATGAAGGGGCTGCATCCTGCCGATGAACTGGTAGCATTGCCCGCAGACTTCACAGTGGAAAGCGAGCAGGCTCTGACCGTTCCAGGTTGCCAGGGCCAGCGCCATCTGCTGATACTGCGCCGCAAGGCATGACTGGGAACACACGCAACAATGGCTAAGGTATTCGCAATCGCGAACCAGAAAGGTGGTGTGGGCAAGACCACCACCTGTATCAATCTCGCCGCCTCGCTGGCCGCGACCAAGCGTCGTGTGCTGCTGATCGACCTCGATCCGCAGGGCAACGCCACCATGGGCAGCGGTGTGGACAAGCACGAGCTCGAGCACTCGGTCTACGACCTGTTGATCGGGGAATGCGACCTGGCCCAGGCCATGCATTACTCCGAGCACGGTGGTTTCCAGTTGCTGCCGGCCAACCGTGACCTGACAGCCGCCGAAGTGGTGCTGCTGGAAATGCAGGTCAAGGAGAGCCGCCTGCGCAACGCCTTGGCGCCTATCCGCGAGAACTACGACTACATCCTCATCGATTGCCCTCCGTCGCTGTCGATGCTGACGCTCAACGCCCTGGTCGCTTCCGATGGCGTGATCATTCCGATGCAGTGCGAGTATTACGCACTGGAAGGTCTCAGCGATCTTGTGGATAACATCAAGCGCATCGCCGCCCGGTTGAACCCGGAGCTGAAGATCGAGGGCCTGCTGCGGACCATGTACGATCCGCGCCTGAGCCTGAACAACGATGTCTCGGCGCAGCTGAAGGAGCACTTTGGCCCGCAGCTGTACGACACGGTCATTCCGCGCAACATTCGCCTGGCCGAGGCCCCGAGCTTCGGCATGCCGGCCCTAGCCTACGACAAGCAATCGCGAGGCGCGCTGGCTTATCTGGCCCTGGCCGGGGAACTGGTACGCCGTCAACGCCGTCAATCACGCACTGCACAAACAACTTAAGGAATCCGTATGGCCGTCAAGAAACGGGGTCTCGGACGTGGGTTGGATGCACTGCTCAATGGTCCTTCCGTCAGCGCGCTCGAAGAGCAGGCTGTGAAGATCGACCAGAAAGAACTGCAACACCTGCCGGTCGAGCTGATCCAGCGTGGCAAGTACCAGCCGCGCCGGGACATGGACCCGGAGGCGCTGGAAGAGCTCGCGCACTCGATTCGCAACCATGGCGTGATGCAACCGATCGTGGTGCGCCCGATCGATGGCAACCGCTACGAGATCATCGCCGGTGAGCGCCGCTGGCGCGCCACCCAGCAGGCTGGCCTGGACAAGATCCCGGCGATGGTCCGCGAAGTGCCCGACGAAGCCGCCATCGCCATGGCGCTGATCGAGAACATCCAGCGCGAAGATCTCAACCCGCTGGAAGAGGCCCTGGCCCTGCAGCGCCTGCAGCAGGAGTTCGAGCTCACCCAGCAACAGGTGGCCGATGCCGTGGGCAAGTCGCGGGTAACCGTGGCCAACCTGCTGCGCCTGATCACCCTGCCTGACGCGATCAAGACCATGCTCGCCCATGGCGACCTGGAGATGGGCCACGCCCGTGCATTGCTCGGCCTGGAAGAACACCGCCAGGAAGAGGGGGCGCGTCATGTTGTCGCACGTGGCCTCACCGTGCGCCAAACCGAGGCACTGGTTCGCCAGTGGCTCAGCGACAAACCTGATCCGGTCGAACCGAGCAAACCTGATCCGGATATCGCACGCCTTGAACAGCGGCTCGCAGAGCGCCTGGGCTCGGCCGTGCAGATACGCCATGGCAACAAGGGCAAAGGCCAATTGGTTATTCGCTACAACTCGCTTGACGAGTTGCAAGGCGTGCTTGCTCACATCCGCTGAAACAATTCCCGTTGTAGCGCGCAGTCGGAAATCACTACCGAATAGTTGAATAGGGGTTAATCCACCCCTATACTCTGCGCGCATTTTGTCGGCACAAATTATGCCAAGTCATAACTGACTTGCTGGTCGACTTCCGAGGAGCAGTTGTGATGGAAATCCGCACGCCAAACCGCCTGCCTTTCCATCGCTGGGCGGTTTTCCCGGTACTGCTGGCTCAATTCGTCGTACTGCTGCTGGCAACGTTGGTGTTGTGGCAGTGGAAAGGGGCGGTCAGTGGATATTCAGGCCTTTGCGGAGGTTTGATTGCCTGGCTACCCAATGTGTATTTCGCCTGGAAGGCTTTTCGCTTCAGCGGGGCCCGGGCGGCACAAGCCATCGTCAAGTCGTTCTACGCTGGCGAGGCAGGCAAGATGATTTTGACGGCAGTGCTTTTTGCACTGACCTTCGCAGGAGTGAAGCCACTGGCGCCGCTAGCAGTATTCGGCGTCTTCGTGTTGACCCTTTTGGTCAGCTGGTTCGCGCCCCTGCTGATGAATAAAAGACTTTCGAGACCTTAGGGCGTTTGAGGCAACCATGGCAGCAGAAACCGCTTCGGGCTATATCCAGCACCACTTGCAGAACCTGACCTACGGTCAACTACCAGACGGCAGCTGGGGCTTCGCCCATTCGGCTGCAGAAGCCAAGGCAATGGGCTTCTGGGCGTTCCACCTGGACACCCTGGGTTGGTCCGTCGCGCTGGGTCTGATCTTCCTGTTCATCTTCCGCATGGCGGCCAAGAAGGCGACTTCCGGCCAACCTGGCGGCCTGCAGAACTTCGTAGAAGTGATGGTGGACTTCGTCAACGGCAGCGTGAAGGACTCCTTCCACGGCCGTAGCCCGGTAATCGCTCCGCTGGCGCTGACCATTTTCGTCTGGGTATTCCTGATGAACGCCGTCGACCTGGTACCGGTCGACTGGATTCCTCAGCTGGCCATCCTGATCTCCGGTGACCCGCACATTCCGTTCCGCGCCGTGTCGACCACCGACCCGAACGCGACCCTGGCCATGGCCTTCTGCGTGTTCGCCCTGATCATCTTCTACAGCATCAAGGTCAAGGGCCTGGGCGGCTTCATCGGTGAGCTGACCCTGCACCCGTTCGGCAGCAAGAACATCTTCGTTCAGATCCTGCTGATTCCGGTCAACTTCCTGCTGGAATTCGTCACCCTGATCGCCAAGCCGATCTCGCTGGCACTGCGTCTGTTCGGCAACATGTATGCCGGCGAACTGGTGTTCATCCTGATCGCTGTAATGTTCGGCTCCGGCCTGCTGTGGCTCAGCGGCCTGGGTGTGGTGCTGCAATGGGCGTGGGCTGTGTTCCACATCCTGATCATCACCCTGCAAGCTTTCATCTTCATGATGCTGACCATCGTCTACCTGTCGATGGCTCACGAAGATAACCATTAAGACCGCCTGGCGTGTCTGATAGCCTTCCCCGCCTGTTCGGGGGGAGGGCTTAAAAAGTCCGCAAGGGCATGCTGTACCAAACGATTTGTTTTACCGCTTCAAACTAAAAACCTAACCAATACGACGTAAAAGTCGGGAGGAAAGATGGAAACTGTAGTTGGTCTGACCGCTATCGCTGTTGCTCTGCTGATCGGCCTGGGTGCTCTGGGTACCGCCATTGGTTTCGGCCTGCTGGGCGGCAAGTTCCTGGAAGGCGCTGCTCGTCAACCAGAAATGGTTCCGATGCTGCAGGTTAAAATGTTCATCGTTGCCGGTCTGCTCGACGCCGTAACCATGATCGGTGTTGGTATCGCTCTGTTCTTCACCTTCGCGAATCCGTTCGTTGGTCAGATCGCCGGCTAATCACTCGTCACCACGAGTTGATGGCTGTATGAATTAAGACCGAGCGAGGTGTTGGCGTGAACATTAATGCAACCCTGATTGGCCAATCCGTTGCTTTTCTGATTTTTGTACTCTTCTGCATGAAGTATGTGTGGCCTCCGGTCATCACTGCCCTGCAAGAGCGCCAAAAGAAGATTGCCGACGGCTTGGACGCTGCCAACCGCGCAGCTCGCGACCTGGAGCTGGCCCAAGAGAAAGCGGGTCAGCAACTGCGCGAAGCTAAAGCACAGGCAGCCGAAATCATCGAGCAAAGCAAGAAACGCGCTGCTCAGCTTGTCGAGGAAGCCCGTGATCAGGCCCGCGTCGAAGCTGACCGTGTGAAGGCTCAGGCTCTGGCCGAGATCGAACAGGAACTGAACAGCGCTAAAGACGCCCTGCGCGCCCAAGTGGGTGCCCTGGCCGTTGGTGGTGCTGAAAAGATCCTTGGCGCCACAATCGATCAAAACGCGCATGCGGAGCTGGTTAACAAACTGGCCGCTGAAATTTAAGCGAGGGCGATCATGGCAGAACTGACCACGTTGGCCCGACCTTACGCTAAGGCTGCCTTTGAGCATGCCCAGGCCCATCAGCAACTGGCCAATTGGTCAGCCATGCTCGGCCTGGCTGCTGCGGTGTCGCAAGACGACACCATGCAGCGCCTGCTCAAGGCCCCGCGACTGACGAGCGCAGAAAAGGCCGCCACGTTCATTGACGTGTGCGGTGACAAGTTCAATGCACAGGCACGGAATTTCATTCATGTTGCCGCGGAAAACGACCGTCTCCTGCTTCTGCCGGAGATTGCCGCCCTGTTCGACCTGTACAAGGCCGAGCAAGAGAAATCCGTGGACGTGGAAGTCACCAGTGCCTTCGCGTTGAACCAAGAACAGCAAGACAAACTCGCCAAGGTTCTCAGTGCACGGTTAGGCCAGGAAGTGCGCCTGCACGCGTCGGAGGATGCCAGCCTGATTGGCGGCGTCGTCATCCGCGCTGGTGACCTGGTAATCGATGGCTCTGTTCGCGGCAAAATCGCGAAACTGGCCGAAGCATTGAAATCTTGAGTTTGAAGGGGCAGCAGAGCAATGCAGCAACTCAATCCTTCCGAAATTAGTGAAATCATCAAGGGCCGCATCGACAACCTCGATGTGAGCTCCCAAGCCCGTAACGAAGGTACCGTTGTTTCGGTATCCGACGGTATCGTGCGGATCCACGGTCTGGCCGACGTCATGTACGGCGAAATGATCGAGTTCCCTGGCAGCGTATTCGGCATGGCCCTGAACCTGGAGCAAGACTCCGTAGGTGCAGTGATCCTGGGTGCCTATGACACCCTCGCCGAAGGCATGAGCGCCAAGTGCACCGGTCGCATCCTGGAAGTTCCGGTCGGCAAAGGCCTGCTGGGCCGCGTCGTCGACGCTCTGGGTAACCCGATCGATGGCAAAGGTCCTCTGACCACCACCGAAACCGACGCGGTCGAAAAGGTCGCTCCAGGCGTGATCTGGCGTAAGTCGGTAGACCAGCCTGTACAGACTGGCTACAAGTCCGTCGACGCCATGATCCCTGTCGGCCGTGGCCAGCGCGAGCTGATCATCGGTGACCGTCAGATCGGCAAGACCGCCATGGCCATCGACGCCATCATCAACCAGAAAGACTCCGGTATTTTCTGTGTTTATGTTGCTGTCGGCCAGAAGCGTTCCACCGTTGCCAACATCGTTCGCAAGCTGGAAGAAGCCGGCGCCCTGGCCAACACCATCGTGGTCGTTGCCAGTGCTTCGGAATCCGCCGCACTGCAGTTCCTGGCGCCATACGCCGGCTGCACCATGGGCGAGTTCTTCCGTGACCGCGGTGAAGACGCCCTGATCGTTTACGATGACCTGTCCAAGCAGGCCGTTGCCTACCGTCAGATCTCCCTGCTGCTGCGTCGTCCACCAGGACGTGAAGCGTACCCAGGTGACGTGTTCTATCTCCACTCCCGTCTGCTGGAGCGTGCATCGCGCGTTTCGGAAGAGTATGTCGAGAAGTTCACCAACGGCGCAGTCACTGGCAAGACCGGTTCCCTGACCGCCCTGCCGATCATCGAAACCCAGGCTGGCGACGTTTCCGCGTTCGTTCCGACCAACGTGATTTCCATCACCGACGGTCAGATCTTCCTGGAATCGGCCATGTTCAACTCGGGCATCCGCCCAGCAGTGAACGCCGGTGTTTCGGTATCCCGCGTAGGTGGTGCCGCTCAGACCAAGATCATCAAGAAGCTGTCCGGTGGTATCCGTACCGCTCTGGCTCAGTACCGTGAACTGGCTGCATTCGCCCAGTTCGCTTCCGATCTGGACGAAGCGACCCGCAAGCAGCTGGAGCATGGTCAGCGCGTTACCGAGCTGATGAAGCAGAAGCAGTACGCGCCGATGTCCATCGCGGACATGGCCCTGTCGCTGTATGCCGCTGAGCGTGGCTTCCTGACTGACGTAGAAGTCTCCAAGATCGGTAGCTTCGAGCAAGCACTGATCGCCTTCTTCAACCGTGATCACGCTGAGCTGATGGCGAAGATCAACGTGAAGGGTGACTTCAACGACGAAATCGACGCAGGCCTGAAAGCCGGTATCGAGAAGTTCAAGGCCACCCAGACCTGGTAAGCCGCAGCGGGGGCTCAGGCCCCCGCTTGCTAACCTGATAGGTGATACATGGCAGGCGCAAAAGAGATTCGCAGTAAGATTGCGAGCATCAAAAGCACGCAAAAAATTACCAGCGCCATGGAGAAAGTGGCGGTCAGCAAGATGCGCAAAGCACAAATGCGCATGGCTGCTAGCCGTCCTTACGCGGAGCGTATCCGCCAGGTGATCGGTCATCTGGCCAACGCCAACCCGGAATACCGCCACCCGTTCATGATCGAGCGCCCTGTAAAGCGCGCCGGTTATATCGTGGTGAGCAGTGACCGTGGTCTGTGCGGTGGCTTGAACACCAACCTGTTCAAGGCCCTGGTCAAGGACATGAACGAAAACCGCGAACAGGGCGTGGAAATCGACCTGTGCGTGATCGGCAGCAAGGGTGCGACTTTCTTCCGCATCTTTGGCGGCAACGTCGTAGCCGCGATCAGCCACTTGGGCGAAGAGCCATCGATCAACGATCTGATCGGCTCCGTCAAAGTGATGCTGGACGCCTACCTGGACGGCCGTATCGATCGCCTCTCGGTGGTTTCGAACAAGTTCATCAACACCATGACCCAGAAGCCAACGGTCGAGCAATTGGTACCGTTGGTGGCAACCCCGGATCAGGATCTCAAGCATCACTGGGACTACCTGTACGAACCCGACGCAAAAGAGCTGCTGGACGGCTTGATGGTGCGTTACGTGGAGTCGCAGGTGTACCAGGCGGTGGTCGAGAACAACGCTGCTGAACAAGCGGCCCGGATGATCGCCATGAAGAACGCCACAGACAACGCCGGTGATTTGATCAAAGAGCTTCAGTTGATCTACAACAAGGCGCGTCAGGCTGCGATCACCCAGGAGATCTCGGAAATCGTCGGCGGCGCTGCCGCGGTTTAACGGTTCAAATATTCAGAGGATCCAGCTATGAGTAGCGGACGTATCGTTCAAATCATCGGCGCCGTCATCGACGTGGAATTCCCACGTGACGTCGTGCCGAGTGTTTACAACGCGCTGAAAGTACAAGGCGCGGAAACCACCCTGGAAGTTCAGCAGCAGCTGGGCGACGGCGTGGTTCGTACCATTGCGATGGGCTCGACCGAAGGCCTGAAGCGCGGTCTGGAAGTCGTTGACTCCGGCGCTGCCATTTCCGTTCCTGTTGGTAAGGCCACCCTGGGCCGTATCATGGACGTACTGGGCAACCCGATCGACGAGGCCGGCCCGATCGGCGAAGAAGAGCGTCGCGGTATCCACCAGCCAGCGCCTTCGTTCGCTGACCAGGCAGGCGGCAACGACCTGCTGGAAACCGGCATCAAGGTTATCGACCTGGTTTGCCCGTTCGCCAAGGGTGGTAAGGTTGGTCTGTTCGGTGGTGCCGGTGTCGGCAAGACCGTAAACATGATGGAACTGATCCGTAACATCGCCATGGAACACAGCGGTTACTCCGTGTTCGCTGGTGTGGGTGAGCGTACTCGTGAGGGTAACGACTTCTACCACGAGATGAAGGACTCCAACGTTCTCGACAAGGTAGCGCTAGTCTACGGTCAGATGAACGAGCCACCAGGAAACCGTCTGCGCGTAGCGCTGACCGGCCTGACCATGGCCGAGAAGTTCCGTGACGAAGGTAACGACGTTCTGCTGTTCGTCGACAACATCTATCGTTACACCCTGGCCGGTACCGAAGTATCCGCACTGCTGGGCCGTATGCCTTCGGCAGTAGGTTACCAGCCGACCCTGGCTGAAGAGATGGGCGTTCTGCAAGAGCGTATCACCTCCACCAAGGAAGGTTCGATCACCTCCGTTCAGGCCGTATACGTACCTGCGGACGACTTGACCGACCCGTCGCCAGCGACCACCTTCGCCCACTTGGACGCCACCGTCGTTCTGTCCCGTGACATCGCCTCCCTGGGTATCTACCCAGCCGTCGACCCACTGGACTCGACTTCGCGCCAGCTGGACCCGAACGTGATCGGCAACGAGCACTACGAGACCGCTCGTGGCGTTCAGTATGTTCTGCAGCGCTACAAAGAGCTGAAGGACATCATCGCGATCCTGGGTATGGACGAACTGTCCGAAGCCGACAAGCAACTGGTAGCCCGCGCTCGTAAGATCCAGCGCTTCCTGTCGCAGCCGTTCTTCGTGGCCGAAGTCTTCACCGGTTCGCCAGGCAAGTACGTTTCCCTGAAAGACACCATCGCTGGCTTCAGCGGCATCCTCAAAGGTGACTACGACCATCTGCCAGAACAAGCGTTCTACATGGTCGGCAGCATCGACGAAGCGATCGAGAAAGCCAAGAAACTGTAATTCCTGCGCCCCGCAAGGGGCGCTATCAGGTTGAGGCAAGCAGATGGCTATGACAGTCCATTGCGATATCGTCAGCGCGGAAGGAGAGATCTTCTCCGGCCTGGTCGAGATGGTAGTTGCGCACGGTAACCTAGGTGATCTTGGTATCGCTCCGGGTCACGCGCCGCTGATCACCAATCTCAAGCCTGGTCCGATCACGCTGACCAAGCAGGGTGGCGCCCAAGAGGTGTTCTACATCTCTGGTGGTTTCCTCGAGGTTCAGCCGAACATGGTCAAGGTGCTTGCCGATACCGTGCAACGTGCTGCAGACCTGGATGAAGCTCAGGCTCAGGAAGCCCTCAAGGCTGCCGAGAACGCCCTGAATCTGAAAGGCGCGGACTTCGACTACGGCGCCGCCGCCGCACGTCTGGCCGAGGCCGCAGCTCAGCTGCGTACCGTCCAGCAAATGCGCAGAGGCAAGTAATCGGCTCTCGGCTGATAACTTCTGTAGCGATTGAGTAAAAGGGTAGCCTCGGCTACCCTTTTTCTTTTTCTGATTTCTCCCCCCCGGTCATTTCACTGACCACCCAGGATTGGTAGCCAGTAATGTCACTCGATATCGTTATTCTCGCCGCCGGCCAAGGCACCCGCATGCGCTCGGCGCTGCCCAAGGTGCTGCACCCGGTAGCCGGCAACTCCATGCTTGGCCATGTTATCCACAGCGCGCGCCAGCTGCAGCCGCAAGGTATTCATGTGGTCATTGGCCATGGTGCCGAGTTGGTTCGCGAGCGCCTGGCCGCCGACGACCTGAACTTCGTCATGCAGGACAAGCAGCTGGGTACCGGCCATGCGGTTGCCCAGGCATTGCCGGCCTTGACCGCCGAAACCGTGCTGGTGCTGTACGGTGATGTGCCGTTGATCGAAGTGGAAACACTGCAGCGTCTGCTGGCCAAGGCCAACGAGCAGCAGCTAGGCCTGCTCACGGTGACCCTCGACGACCCGACCGGTTATGGCCGCATCGTGCGTGACGAGCAGGGCAAGGTGACCGCCATCGTTGAGCACAAGGACGCCAACGATGCGCAGAAAGCGATCAAGGAAGGCAACACCGGTATTCTGGCCCTGCCGGCCGCGCGCCTGGCGGACTGGATGGGCCGCCTGTCGAACAACAACGCCCAGGGCGAGTATTACCTGACCGACGTCATCGCCATGGCTGTGGCCGATGGGCTGGTGGTGGCTACCGAACAGCCACACGACCCGATGGAAGTGCAAGGCGCCAACGACCGCCGCCAGTTGTCCGAGCTGGAGCGCCACTACCAGTTGCGCGAAGGCCGTCGCTTGATGGCCCAGGGTGTGACCCTGCGCGACCCGGCGCGTTTTGATGTCCGCGGTGAAGTGACCGTTGGCCGTGACGTGCTGATCGACATCAACGTGATTCTCGAAGGCAAGGTGGTCATCGAGGACGATGTGCAGATCGGCCCGAACTGTGTGATCAAGAACACCACCCTGCGCAAAGGTGCAGTGGTCAAGGCCAACAGCCACCTCGAAGGTGCCGTGATGGGCGAGGGCAGCGATGCCGGCCCGTTCGCCCGCCTGCGCCCGGGTAGCGTGCTGGACGCCAAGGCCCATGTGGGTAACTTCGTCGAACTGAAGAACGCTCACCTGGGTGAGGGCGCCAAGGCCGGTCACCTGACTTATCTGGGCGATGCCGAAATCGGTGCTCGTACCAACATCGGCGCCGGCACCATCACCTGCAACTACGATGGCGCGAACAAGTTCAAGACCGTGATGGGCGAGGATGTATTCATCGGCTCGAACAACTCGTTGGTAGCGCCTGTGGAAATCAAGGCTGGTGCGACCACTGCAGCCGGTTCGACCATCACTCAGACCGTTGAGGCAGGCGATCTGGCGGTGGCTCGTGCACGTCAGCGCAACATCTCGGGTTGGAAGCGGCCGGAAAAGATCAAGAAGAGCTGAGTTATACACAGCTGTTTCGATCGAAAGCCGACTTATGTGAATAAGTCGGCTTTTTATTTTGCGGCATATCGCAGCCTCTGTAGGAGCGACCTTGTGTCGCGATGGACTGCAAAGTAGGCCCGACAATTTCTGTTTTGCCTCGAAAACCCAGGGGCCGCGCTGCGGCCCATCGCGACACAAGGCCGCTCCTACAGGGGCCGCGCCAGTGCAGAGAGAATCTATCCACAGGGCAGTGACGACTTGACGAATCGCTCATCTTAGGTTTTGATTGCCATCATTATCTTTCGAATCGAAACTTAAGCGCTCATGTCGAAACGAAACACCCCGCAGCGGCGGCACAACATCCTGGCTTTGCTCAGCGAGCAGGGCGAGGTGAGTGTGGACGCGTTGGCCAAGCGTTTCGCTACCTCGGAGGTCACCATCCGCAAGGACCTCGCTGCCCTGGAAACCAATGGCCTGTTGCTACGGCGTTATGGTGGCGCGGTCCCGGTGCCTCAAGAGCTGCTCGGTGAACCTGCCCAGCCGGTGTCTTCCTATAAAAAGGCCATCGCCCGCGCTGCTGTGGCGCGTATCCGCGAACATGCGCGCATCATCATCGACAGCGGCAGCACCACGGCAGCCATGATCCCTGAACTGGGCCGCCATCCTGGCCTGGTGGTGATGACCAATTCGATGAACGTGGCCCGCGCCATCTGCGACCTTGAACACGAGCCGGTGCTGCTGATGACCGGTGGCACCTGGGACCCGCATTCCGAGTCTTTCCAGGGCCAGGTGGCTGAGCAGGTGTTGCGCTCCTACGATTTCGACCAACTGTTCATAGGCGCCGACGGTATCGACCTCGGCCGCGGCACCACCACCTTCAACGAACTTCTCGGCCTGAGCCGGGTCATGGCCGAAGTCGCCCGTGAAGTGATCGTGATGGTCGAATCGGACAAGGTAGGGCGCAAGATCCCCAACCTCGAGCTGCCCTGGGGCAGCGTGCACACCCTTATTACCGACGAACGCCTGCCCGCAGCGGCACGCGAACAAATTCAAGCCCGCGGCATCAACCTGATCTGCGCCGCGATCAGCCAGGAGCAATAAACCATGTGTGGAATCGTTGGTGCCGTCGCCGAGCGCAACATCACAGCCATCCTGATCGAAGGCCTCAAGCGTCTTGAGTACCGCGGGTACGACAGCGCCGGCCTGGCCGTCCTCGCCCAGAACGGTGAACTGCAGCGCCGTCGCCGTATCGGCAAGGTCAGTGAACTGGAAGCCGCTGTTGCCGCCGAGCCACTGGCCGGCCAGCTGGGCATCGCCCACACTCGCTGGGCCACCCACGGTGCGCCGACCGAGGGCAACGCCCACCCGCACTTCTCGGGCAATGAAGTGGCCGTGGTGCACAACGGCATCATCGAGAACCACGAAGAACTGCGCGAAGAGCTGAAGGGCCTTGGCTATGTCTTCACTTCGCAGACCGATACCGAAGTCATCGTCCACCTGATCCACCACACCCTGAAGAGCGTTCCGGACTTGACCGATGCCCTGAAGGCTGCGGTGAAGCGCTTGCATGGTGCTTACGGCCTTGCGCTGATCAGTGCCAAGCAGCCTGACCGCCTGGTAGCCGCACGCAGTGGCAGCCCGCTGGTCATCGGCCTGGGCCTGGGCGAGAACTTCCTGGCGTCCGACCAGCTGGCCCTGCGCCAGGTCACCGACCGCTTCATGTACCTGGAAGAAGGCGACATTGCTGAAATCCGCCGTGACCAGGTCTCCATCTGGGACCAGGATGGCCACAAGGTCCAGCGCGAAACCGTGCAGTACCACGAAGGTGCCGAAGCTGCCGACAAAGGGACCTACCGCCACTTCATGCTCAAGGAAATCCACGAGCAGCCAAGCGTGGTGCAGCGCACCCTGGAAGGCCGCCTGGGCAAGGACAACGTGATGGTCCAGGCCTTCGGCCCGCAGGCTGCCGAACTGTTCGCCAAGGTGCGCAACGTGCAGATCGTTGCCTGCGGTACCAGCTACCACGCCGGCATGGTCGCCCGTTACTGGCTGGAAAGCCTGGCCGGGATCCCGTGCCAGGTCGAAGTGGCCAGCGAGTTCCGTTACCGCAAGGTGGTAGTGCAGCCGGACACCCTGTTCGTCTCCATCTCGCAGTCTGGCGAAACCGCCGACACCCTGGCCGCACTGCGCAACGCCAAGGAGCTGGGCTTCCTCGGCAGCCTGGCGATCTGCAACGTCGGTATCAGTTCGCTGGTGCGTGAGTCGGACCTGACCCTGCTGACTCTGGCCGGCCCGGAAATCGGCGTGGCTTCGACCAAGGCTTTCACCACCCAGCTTGTTTCGCTGATGCTGCTGACCCTGGCTCTGGGCCAGGTGCGCGGTACCCTGGAAGCCGGCGTCGAAGCCGAGCTGGTTGATGAACTGCGCCGCCTGCCGGCCCGCCTGGGCGAAGCCCTGGCCATGGACGCCACCGTCGAGAAAATCGCCGAGCTGTTCGCCGACAAGCACCACACCCTGTTCCTCGGCCGTGGTGCGCAGTACCCGGTGGCGATGGAAGGTGCGCTCAAGCTCAAGGAAATCTCCTACATCCACGCCGAAGCCTACCCGGCAGGCGAGCTGAAGCACGGCCCGCTGGCTCTGGTGGACAACGACATGCCAGTGGTAACCGTTGCGCCGAATAACGAACTGCTGGAGAAGCTGAAGTCCAACCTGCAGGAAGTACGCGCCCGTGGTGGCGAGCTGGTAGTGTTTGCCGACGAGCAGGCCGGCATGACCAATGGCGAAGGTACCCACGTGATCAAGGTGCCGCACATCGCCGACGCCCTGGCGCCGATCCTGTATACCATCCCGCTGCAGCTGCTGTCGTACTACGTCGCCGTGCTCAAGGGCACCGACGTGGACCAGCCGCGTAACCTGGCCAAGTCGGTTACGGTCGAGTAAGCCAGAAGCCAGGGGCGCTTTGCGCCCCGTCGCGACACAAGGCCGCTCCTACAGGAAACTGCGTTCTCCTGTAGGAGCGGCCTTGTGTCGCGATGGGCTGCAAAGCAGCCCCCGGCTATCTCGCATCAGATCTGCATCGCCATCCCGTCCACATTCATCGCTGCCTGGCGCAAGGCCTCGGAGCGGGTAGGGTGGGGGTGGCAGGTGAGGGCGATGTCTTCCGCCGAGGCCGAAAACTCCATGGCCACGCAGAACTCACCGATCATCTCGCTGACACTTGGGCCTACCAGGTGCACACCCAGCACTTCGTCGGTCTCGGCATCGGCGATGACCTTGGCGAAGCCTTCGGTCTCGTGGTTGATCTTGGCCCGGCTGTTGGCCGTGAACGGGAACTTGCCTACTTTATAAGCACGCCCTTCGGCCTTGAGCTGCTCTTCGGTCTTGCCCACGGTGGCCAGCTCCGGGCGGGTGTAGATCACGCCAGGAATAAGGTTGTAGTTGACCTCGTGGGGCTTGCCGGCGATGCGTTCGATGCAGGCCACCGCTTCGTCTTCGGCTTTGTGCGCCAGCATCGGGCCGGAGGTGACGTCGCCAATCACCCAGATACCCGGCACGGAAGTGCGGTGGTGGTCATTGCCGAGCATGCCGCGCTTGTCGGTTTCCAGGCCTACGCTTTCCAGGTTCAGCCCCTTTGTATAGGGGCGGCGGCCGATGGCGACCAGTATGTAGTCGGCCTGCAGCGTTTCTGCGGTGCCGCCGGCGGCTGGCTCCAGGGTCAGGTTCACGCCATCGGCGCTGGCGTTCGCCTGGGTCACCTTGCTACCCAGCTTGAACACCATGCCTTGTTTGGCCAAGGCCTTCTGCAGGGTCTTGGCGGTTTCTTCGTCGGTGCCCGGACAGATGCGGTCGAGGTATTCGATGACCGTGACCTGGCTGCCCAGGCGGCGCCATACCGAACCCAATTCGAGGCCGATCACGCCAGCTCCGATCACGACCAAATGCTTGGGCACCTGTGGCAGCGACAGCGCGCCGGTGGAGTCGATGATGCGCTGGTTGTCGATGGTCACGCCCGGCAGGGGCGTAGGTTCGGAGCCGGTGGCAATGACGATGTCTTTGGTCTGCAGTGCGGTTTCGCTGCCATCCTCAGCCTTGACCACGACCTTGCCGACGCCATCCAGGCGACCCCAGCCCTTGATCCAGTCGACCTTGTTCTTGCGGAACAGGTACTCGATGCCCTTGGTCAGGCCGGTCACGCTCTCGTCCTTCTGTTTCATCATCTGGGCGAGGTTGAGGGTAGGTTTGACTTCGATACCGAGGTGGGCGAACTCGTCACCACTGGCGGCTTCGTACAGCTCGGAAGCATGCAACAGTGCCTTGGAGGGCATGCAGCCCACGTTCAGGCAGGTGCCGCCCAAGGTCGAGCGGCCTTCCACGCAGGCTACGCTCAGGCCCAGTTGGCCGGCGCGGATGGCTGCGTTGTAG
The DNA here is from genome assembly GCF_001586765.1 of Pseudomonas sp. ABFPK. Classification (NCBI taxonomy): domain Bacteria; kingdom Pseudomonadati; phylum Pseudomonadota; class Gammaproteobacteria; order Pseudomonadales; family Pseudomonadaceae; genus Pseudomonas; species Pseudomonas sp. ABFPK. The sequence continues at coordinate 147,545 of NZ_LQXW01000001.1, forward strand.
CCGCCAGGGCCACCGCCGATGATCACCACGTCATAGGATTTCATGGGTTCAACTCCAGGATGAAGAAGCGCAAGAGGGGCACAAGGTTAAGCTGAGACGCAAAAATTGTATACAATCTGCTGCGTGGATAAGATCAGTTGGTTCTAGACCATGGTCTCGTTTAGAGGAAACATCCCACGAATGAACTACTCTGATCCGGCGACGTTCGAAATATAAGGCGTCGTGGCCAAATACGGACAGGAGGGTCGTTCATGCTTGCGCAACTTCCACCGGCACTGCAGAGCCTGCATCTGCCGCTGCGGCTGAAACTGTGGGACGGTAACCAGTTCGATCTGGGGCCTAGCCCGCAGGTCACTATCCTGGTCAAGGAGCCACAGTTGATCAGCCAGTTGAGCCACCCGAGCATGGACCAGCTGGGCACGGCATTCGTCGAAGGCAAGCTGGAGCTGGAGGGCGATATTGGTGAAGCCATCCGCGTATGCGATGAGCTGAGCGAAGCGCTACTGACCGATGAGGACGATGCCCCACCGCAGCGCCGGGCCCATGACAAGAGCACCGACGCCGAAGCCATTTCCTACCATTACGATGTTTCCAACGCGTTCTACCAGCTATGGCTGGATCAGGACATGGCCTACTCGTGCGCCTACTTCCGTGAGCCGGACAACACGCTGGATCAGGCACAGCAGGACAAATTCGATCATCTGTGCCGCAAGCTACGCCTGGAAGCGGGTGATTACCTGCTCGACGTTGGCTGCGGCTGGGGTGGGCTGGCGCGTTTCGCTGCTCGCGAATATGGCGCCAAGGTGTTTGGTATCACCTTGAGCAAGGAGCAGCTCAAGCTCGGTCGCGAGCGGGTGAAGGCAGAGGGGTTGGCCGACAAGGTCGACCTGCAGATTCTCGACTACCGCGACCTGCCTCAGGACGGCCGCTTCGACAAGGTTGTCAGCGTTGGCATGTTCGAGCATGTCGGGCATGCCAACTTGGCGCTGTATAGCCAGAAGCTGTTCGGTGCCGTGAGGGAAGGGGGCCTGGTGATGAATCACGGTATTACCGCCAAGCATGTGGATGGTCGCCCGGTCGGGCGTGGCGCTGGCGAGTTCATCGATCGCTACGTGTTCCCCCATGGCGAGCTGCCGCACCTGTCGATGATCAGTGCCAGCATCTGTGAAGCGGGATTGGAGGTAGTAGACGTGGAGAGCCTGCGTTTGCACTACGCCAAGACCTTGCACCACTGGAGCGAGAACCTGGAGAACCAGCTGCACAAGGCGGCGGCGCTGGTGCCCGAGAAGACCTTGCGCATCTGGCGCCTGTACCTGGCCGGGTGTGCCTATGCCTTCCAGAAGGGCTGGATCAACCTGCATCAGATCCTGGCCGTGAAGCCGTACGCCGATGGGCACCATGACCTGCCTTGGACGCGTGAAGACCTGTATCGCTGAATTGCAACAAAGCACGCAAGCGCGACACCATACCCTGTGGAGCGGGTTTACCCGCGAATGCGTCGGTACAGCCACTGACGTCTTCGCGGGTAAACCCGCTCCCACAAGGTCCGCGATACCCTGCAACGGGCGCAGGCGCATCAGAGAATCGGCGAAATCAGCCGAGCAATCCGCATCCCCAGTTGCTGCAGCCGATGAGTATCGCGGCTGTCCTCCGCAGTAATTTCCCGTGCCTGTTCAAAGTCATTGCTCAGCATTTTCTCGACCTGGTCAGCGAAGCCGCGGTCGACCGTGAGCAGGGTGATTTCGAAGTTCAGGCGGAACGAGCGGTTGTCCAGGTTGGCACTGCCGATCGCGCTGACATCGTCATCCACCAGCACCACCTTCTGATGCAGGAAGCCCGGTTGGTAGCGGAACATGCGTACACCCGCACGTACTGCTTCGAAGGCGAAAAGGCTGGAGGCGGCATAGACGATGCGATGGTCTGGGCGTGACGGAATCAGCACTCGCACATCGATCCCACGCAGTACTGCCAAACGCAACGCGGCGAACACCGCCTCGTCGGGGATGAAGTACGGGCTGGTGATCCACACGCGCCGGGTGGCTGAATGGATCGCCTCAAGGAAGAACAGCGAGCAGGTTTCCTGTGGATCGGCCGGGCCGCTGGCCAAGGCTTGGCACAGCACGCCGTTGTCAGGGTAGGCGTCCGGCAGAATCAGCGGCGGTAGCTGGCGCGTGGCCCAGTACCAGTCCTCGGCGAACGACTCCTGCAGGCAGGCCAGCACCGGCCCGCTGATCTGCACGTGGGTGTCGCGCCAAGGTGAAAGCTGCGGGTGGCCACCGAGGTACTCATCGCCCACGTTGTGCCCGCCGATAAAACCGAGCAAGCCATCCACCACCACGATTTTGCGGTGGTTACGGAAGTTAACCTGGAAGCGGTTGAACCAGCCCCGACGGGTTGCGAAGGCATGAATCTGTACACCACCGTCGCGCATCAACTGGCTGTAGCTTGCCGGCAAGGCATGGCTGCCGACACGGTCATACAGCACGAACACCCGCACCCCCTCGGCGGCTTTGCGCAGCAGCAGTTGCTGCAATGCTTTGCCAAGGTTGTCGTCATGGATGATGAAGAACTGCACCAACACCACGTCGCGGGCTTTTTCGATGGCGGCAAATATTGCATCGAATGTTGCCTTGCCATCGATCAGCAGCTTCACCTCGTTATTGGCAAGGCAGGGCATCCGCCCGAGTTTGGGCATGGCGCGCAAGGCCGCATAGCTTTCCGACTCGCGGGCGGTAAGGGCTTCTTCTACCCAAGGCCGCCAGTTGAGGTTGGCCATGGCCACATGCATTTCCTGGTTGGCCTGGCGCCGAGCCTTGATGTAGGCATAGAACGAGCGCGCACCGAAGATCAGGTAAGGGATCAGGGTGAGGTAGGGGATGAAGAACAACGGCATGGCCCAGGCGATTGCGCCCTGGGCAGTGCGCACGGTGAACAGTGCGTGTAATGCGGCGACGATACCCAGCAAATGAACCAGGCCGAGTAGGTAACCGAAGAAGTAGGGGCTGTGGTAGTCCATATGCATCCTGCTTGCCGAGTACACTTGAGTAACAGAACACGTTCCCGGTCCGCCTTGCAACCTGCAGGTGGATTTGGCGTCTAAGGCACAGACCGGCCCGCTTGGCCGGCTTTTTCCAGGAGCGTTCGTCCATGAAGATTCGTCTGCCACTGTTGGCGTTGGCCCTAGGTGTGAGCAGCCCGCTGGTGCATGCTCAGATGCTACAGCCAGGTTTGTGGGAGCTGACCACCAGCAACATGCAGGTCGATGGCAAGCCGTTACCCGATATGGAGTTCATGCTCGGCCAGTTGAAGAACCTGCCGCCAGAGCAGCGCGCGATGATGGAAGGGGTGCTGGCCAAGCAGGGAGTGACTGTTGGGGGTAAGGGGGTGCGCTCGTGCCTGACGCCAGAACAGGTGGCAACCAACGATATCCCCCTGCAGGACCCGAAGTCAGGTTGTACACAAAAGATAACCGACCGCACCGGCAATGTATGGAAGTTCCAGTTCAGCTGCCCCAAAGCGCAGGGCAGTGGCCAGGCGACTTTCCTCAGTGACCGGGAATTCACCACCCAGGTCAACGGTACATTCAACGCTTCGGGTGTACAGCAGCAAGGCAGCATGAACACCCGTGCCGTGTGGTTGGGTAATGACTGCGGCTCGGTCAAGCCGCGCAGCTGACATCCCATTGCCACTGGCTGGTCGCGACAGCATCGTGGGCATGCAGGCTTTCTGCATGTTCCACGCGCAGCTTGAAGGCCGTGCTCCATTCCATTTGCCGTAGCGCCTTGTGCAGGCGTCGTGCGGCGTCTTCGCAGAACATCAGATTCTGGCCGTTGGCCAAGGCAAAGGCTTGTTCGTCTGCGCGCTTAACTGCGGTCTGCACCGCTGTCCCCAGGCTTGCTTCTATGCGGTCGATCAACTCGGTGATTGGCAGAACCTGCTGATTGCTGCGCAGCCTTACCTGGATTTGCGCGCTACTACGTTGGCTATGGGGCGTCGCTACGATGCCTTCGGCGCTGCCAAGCCACTGCAGCACTGCAGATTTGTCGACCTGCTCTGCACTGAAATGCGCCTGGAACTGCTGCTGAATCAGTTGCCGTGCAAGTGCAGCCGAGCATGGGCAGGTCGAGGAGTAAGGGACAGAAACGGATAGTTCCACGTGGAACATTTCATTTTCGATCCTTGCATCGACTGTGACGGCATAGCTTTTCCAACCCTCCAGCGGGCTGATCAATGCAGGCCTTTTTAGCAGATGCTCGAAGCGCAGACGCAAATAGGCTGAGGAAGAAAGGCCTTCATGGCTGCTGAGGAAGTCAGTCAGCAGCTGGTGGATGGTGAGCGGCGTCAGGGGCTGGTGCTCCAACGACTCCAGGGCGAGATAAAGCCGTGACATATGGATACCGCGTGAGCTGCCGTCTACCAGGCTAACGCCGGCATCGACAGTGGCAGCTGCTGTGCGCCCCTCGAACTGCACAGGTTGGGCGATCCCGCACATACCCACCCAGTTCAAAGGTAAGGCGTATTCATGGGTTTGTGCGGCTATGTCGGGGAGCTTGAGCTGAGTCATCTGCTATTCCAAACAAAAGGGAGATCAGCGGCCACCACCGATCAAGCTGCAATGCCGGGAGGGGCACCCTGGCACTTGGCGGGTTCATTTCTCCTCCCGGGGACACTCGTTCGTCACGAACGGCTTGGCGAAATTGTATTGTTACTTTATAACATTGTGCAATGCATCGTTTCGAATGCGCTCGCCTGAAGAGGTTTCGCCATGTCCAACCGTCTCCCTGTCACCGTGCTATCCGGCTTCCTTGGCGCCGGCAAGAGCACCTTGCTCAACCATGTGCTGCGTAACCGCGACAACCTGCGAGTCGCGGTCATCGTCAATGACATGAGCGAAATCAACATCGATGCGAGCGAGGTGCAGCGCAACGTAAGCCTCAACCGTGCCGAGGAGAAGTTGGTGGAAATGAGCAATGGCTGCATCTGCTGCACGCTGCGTGAAGACCTGCTCGAGGAAGTGGCACGGCTGGCTGAAGAAGGGCGTTTCGATTATTTGCTGATCGAGTCCACGGGGATCTCGGAGCCACTGCCTGTGGCCGAGACCTTCACCTTCCGCGACGAACAGGGCCGTAGCCTGTCCGACATGGCGCGCCTGGACACCATGGTCACTGTGGTCGATGGCCTGAACTTCCTGCGTGATTACCAGGCAGCAGACAGCCTGGCCAGCCGTGGCGAAACCCTGGGTGAGGAAGACGAGCGCTCAATCAGTGACTTGCTGATCGAGCAGATCGAGTTCGCCGATGTACTGTTGCTGAGCAAGATCGACCTGATCAGCCAGCACGAGCGCGAAGAGCTCATGGCCATTCTGCGCAGCCTCAATGCTCGGGCGCAGATCGTGCCCATGGTCATGGGCCAGGTACCGCTGGACCGCATCCTCGACACCGGCCTGTTCGACTTCGACCAGGCCGCCCAGGCACCGGGCTGGCTGCAAGAGTTGCGCGGCGAGCATGTGCCGGAAACCGAAGAGTATGGCATTGCCGCCACCACCTGGCAGGCCCGGCGCCCCTTTCATCCACAGCGCTTTTTCGACTTTATCCACAAGCCCTGGAGCAATGGCCGCCTGCTGCGTTCGAAAGGTTTTTTCTGGCTGGCCAGCAAATACCAGGAAGCTGGAAGCTGGTCGCAGGCAGGCGGCATGATGCGCCATGGCTTGGCGGGCCGCTGGTGGCGTTTCGTGCCGCGCGAGCAGTGGCCACAGGATGTGGATAACACTGCCGCGATCTTGAAGAACTGGGTTGCCGAGAGCGGTGACTGCCGCCAGGAACTGGTGTTCATCGGGCAGAATATCGACTTCGAAGAATTATCCACTGCACTCGATGCATGCCTTTTGACCGATCAGGAAATGGAAATGGGGCACATGGGCTGGTTGCGCCTGCCCGATCCGTTCGGTTCATGGCATGAGGAGGCCGCAGCATGAACCCTGCATCCAAGCCTGTGGATATTTTCCAGGTATTTGGCGAGACACCGCAGGTGCTGACCGATGTGCTGCAGGATGGCGTAAACCTGGCGGTATGGCGCCGACGTTTGCCGCCGCAACTGGAGGACTTTGCCGCGCTGGTGGTCAGCCTCGGCCAGCCCTTGGCAGACCAGCGCGTCATCGATGTGGATGAGCAACACATGCCGGTTTTCACCGAACTCTTGCGCGAAGCGGCCGACTTGCAAGGCTATGAGGCATTCGTGGCGGATGTGGCCTGGCTGGTGGCGGCCTATACCTGCCTGGTGGGTGCGCAGCGGGTAGGTTTGCGCCTGCGGGTACTGACAGGCCCGATGTGCCCGCGCTTCCATGTGGATAACGTTCCGCTGCGTCTGCTCACCACCTACGCAGGCCCAGGTAGCGAGTGGTTGAAAGAGGACGCGAGCCCTCGTGGCAACTTACACACAGCTATATTGCCTGTGGATAAAGTGCAGCACCTGCAAGCTGGCGACGTGGCTGTGCTCAAAGGTGAGAAGTGGCAGGGCAACGAAGGTGCGGGCCTGGTGCATCGTTCGCCGTCGGGGCAGCTGGGGCGCCTGCTGCTCAGCCTTGACTGGCTGGCCTGACAGCGCATAGTGAGGCATCACCATCGCCCGAAGCCGCCCCATGCTGCAGAACATTCCCACCCACGTGATTGCCGGCCCGCTGGGGGCCGGCAAGACTACCCTGATCCGTCACCTGCTGGCCCAGCGCCCGGCCAATGAGCGCTGGGCGGTATTGATCAACGAATTCGGCCTGATAGGCCTGGATGCGGCCTTGCTCAGCTGTGACGAAGACGGCATCGCCATCGGCGAGGTCGCAGGTGGCTGCCTGTGCTGCGTCAATGGCATGCCGTTCCAGGTGGGGCTGGGCCGACTGCTGCGCAAATCCCGCCCTGACCGGCTGTTCATCGAGCCGTCCGGGCTGGGTCATCCTTTGCAGTTGCTCGCTCAGTTGCAAAAAGCCCCTTGGGCTGGAGTGCTGACAATACAGCCATTGCTGATGGTCGTGGACGCGCAGTCGATGGTACGGAACGAGCAGCTTCCGGAGGCTCAACAGCAGGCGTTCGATGCTGCTGAAAACGTTGTCTTGAACAAATCAGAGGCTGTGGATGAAAGTACTAAATTGTTGATAAATAATAGATTTCGTGAAAAGAAAATCTTCTGGACCGTCCAAGGTAGGCTGCCCTTGTCGGACCTTCCGGCTGTAACTAATGGCATTGTCGACAGCTCGGTTGTGGATAACAGGATTGTCGACAATCTTGTAAATCCACCGACAGCGCTATGGGCAGACCCCGGGCAGCCGATTTGTCTTGCACAGCAGGGAGAGGGAGGTTGGAGCATCGGCTGGCGCTGGCACCCTGGCCAGCAATTTTATCCACAGCGGCTGCAGGCGTTCTTGCGGGCTTGGCCGTGGCGGCGCGCGAAGGGGGTTATCCACAGCGTGGAGGGGTGGCAATCATTCAATGGCCTGAATGGGGACATGCCCGCCTGGCAGCCCAGTGACTGGCGCAGGGATACGCGTATCGAGCTGATTTTCGACCAGCCGCAATCGCAATCCGCGCTGCAGGCCGGGTTGAGCGAATGTCGTGTCAGCTGATCAGTTGCGCCAGCGGTTGTGCTCCTGGCGCCACTGCTGCATCTCGATGACATTGTCGGTGCGCGGTGGGGTCTTGATCTCGAACGGGTAGGGCGCCAGTTCGATCTGCACGCTGTGGGCGCCGAACTGGGTCACGGTACCGGGGTGGCGCTGCTCGCCCGTGACGGTGAATTCGAATGCGTAGACGCGCGCCAGGCGCTTGCGGCCGTTGGCGTCACGGACAAAGGCGATGCGCTTGAGTGCGACCGCGTCGTCGAGCAGTTCGAGGTCGAGCTTGGCGCAATGCTGTTTGACCCGTTCCAGGGCTTTCTCGCGCAACCCGTGGTTGTGCCACAACCAGCCGCCTGCCGTGGCGACCAGCATCAGGACGAAGAGGTTTTCCAGGGTCAACATTTGCGTATGCTCCAAACAGGTCGATCCAGCTTAACTGCGTCCCTGGCCTGTCGTACAGGTGGCAATCGAGTTCATACTGCGTTGCGCACAATCCCTGAAACAGCTTTGGAAACCTCCCGCATGAAACGTACCCCGCACCTGCTCGCCATCCAGTCCCACGTGGTGTTCGGCCACGCCGGCAACAGCGCCGCGGTGTTTCCCATGCAGCGTATCGGGGTCAATGTGTGGCCGCTCAATACCGTGCAGTTCTCCAATCACACACAGTATGGCCAGTGGGCGGGTGAAGTGCTTGCCCCCGCGCAAATTCCCGCGTTGGTGGAAGGCATTTCCAACATCGGCGAGCTGGGCCATTGCGATGCGGTGTTGTCCGGTTACCTGGGCAGTGCCGAACAAGGCCGGGCGATTCTGGCTGGCGTCGAGCGGATCAAGGCAGTCAACCCAAAGGCTTTGTACCTTTGCGACCCGGTCATGGGGCACCCTGAGAAGGGCTGTATCGTGCCAGCGGAAGTGAGCGAGTTCCTGCTCGATGAGGCGGCTACCAGGGCCGATATCCTGTGCCCCAACCAGCTGGAGCTGGACAGCTTCTGTGGCCGCCGAGCGCAGTCGCTGGAGGACTGCGTGAACATGGCGCGCAGCCTGTTGCAGCGCGGGCCGCAGGTGGTGCTGGTCAAGCACCTTGCTTACCCCGGGCGCGCCGAGGACCAGTTCGAGATGCTGCTGGTGACCGCCGAGCAGAGCTGGCATCTGCGCCGCCCGCTGCTGGCGTTCCCGCGGCAGCCGGTAGGGGTGGGTGACCTGACCTCAGGCCTGTTCCTGGCCCGAGTCCTGCTCGGCGACAGCTGGGTGCAGGCGTTCGAATTCACCGCTGCGGCCGTACACGAAGTGCTGCTCGAAACCCAGGCCTGCTCCAGCTATGAACTGCAGCTGGTGCGGGCCCAGGACCGCATTGCGCACCCAAGGGTGCGCTTCGAGGCACAGCTGCTGGCGCTTTAAATCGCGTCGGTTTTCAGGTCCTGGTAGCGCTTTTCCAGCTCCTGGCGGATCTGACGGCGCTGCTGGCCCTGCAGGAAGCGGCGCTTTTCTTCACTGCTTTGCGGCTGGCGCGGCGGCACCTGCACCGGGCGACGGTTGTCGTCGACCGCTACCATGGTGAAGAAGCAGCTGTTGGAATGGCGCACCGAGCGCTCGCGGATGTTCTCGGTCACCACCTTGATGCCCACCTCCATCGAGGTGTTGCCGGTGTAGTTTACCGACGCCAGGAAGGTCACAAGTTCACCCACGTGCACCGGCTCACGGAAGATCACCTGGTCGACCGACAGGGTGACTACATAGCTGCCGGCATAGCGGCTGGCGCACGCATAGGCCACTTCGTCGAGGTACTTGAGCAGGGTGCCGCCATGTACGTTGCCAGAAAAGTTGGCCATGTCCGGGGTCATCAGGACGGTCATGCTCAGCTGGGCGTTTCCAGGTTCCATAGTGTGCTCACGGTGAGGTTGCGCGGAATCGAGCGAATGGGGGGCATTATCTGCAGACACTTCTGTTCCCCTCTTTTGAATTTGCCTTCCTGGTACGGGACGTTGGCTGACGCTCCATCGTCACGCCGATCATGCCATCAGCGGCGCTTTTCCAGCCGATCTGTTTCTGCATATTGCACCGCCTCTTTGCGGCGGGGTGCGATGTTAACCTGACTGCACCCATGCAACATGGGCTTTTCCTGCATTCAAAACAGTATGTACTTGCTGCTCGCTCAGGGTTGCCTTGGCAGAGGAGCGGTCTGCCCAGGCATCCAGCAACGGACGAGAAAAGGAGTATCACGCCATGCATGCCATCAGCTTCATCCAGGACCTGGCAGTCATCATGCTGGTTGCTGGCGTGGTCACCATTCTCTTTCACCGCCTCAAGCAGCCTGTGGTGCTGGGCTACATCGTCGCCGGCTTCATCATCGGCCCGCACACCCCACCATTCGGCCTGATCCACGATGAAGACACCATCAAGACGCTCGCCGAGCTGGGAGTGATCTTCCTGATGTTCTGCCTGGGGCTCGAATTCAGCCTGCGCAAGCTGTTCAAGGTAGGCGCCACGGCGTTCATCGCGGCGTTCCTGGAAATCGTGCTGATGATCTGGATCGGCTTCGAGATCGGCCGCTGGTTCGGCTGGAACACCATGGATTCGCTGTTCCTCGGCGCCATCCTGGCGATTTCCTCGACCACCATCATCGTCAAGGCGCTCAACGACCTGAAGATGAAGAACGAGCGTTTCGCCCAGCTGATATTCGGCGTGCTGATCGTCGAGGACATCCTCGGTATCGGCATCATCGCCCTGCTGTCGGGCATCGCCGTCAGCGGCACGGTCAGCTCGGGCGAGGTGTTCTCCACTGTCGGCAAGCTGTCGCTGTTCATGATCGTCGCGCTGGTCATTGGCATCCTGCTGGTGCCGCGCCTGCTGGCCTACGTGGCCAAGTTCAAAAGCAACGAGATGCTGCTGATAACCGTATTGGGCCTGTGCTTTGGCTTCTGCCTGCTGGTGGTGAAGCTCGAGTACAGCATGGTGCTTGGCGCCTTCCTGATTGGCGCGATCATGGCCGAATCGCGCCAGTTGCTGAAGATCGAGAGCCTGATCGAACCGGTACGCGACCTGTTCAGCGCCATCTTCTTCGTCGCCATCGGCCTAATGATCGACCCCCAGGTGCTGATCGACTACGCCTGGCCAATCGTGGTCATTACCCTGGCGGTGGTGTTGGGCAAGATGTTGTCGTGTGGCATGGGCGCGTTCATTGCCGGAAATGACGGGCGTACATCGCTGCGGGTGGGCATGGGGCTTTCGCAGATTGGCGAGTTTTCCTTCATCATCGCCGCGCTGGGCATGACTCTGCAGGTGACCAGCGACTTCCTCTACCCGGTGGCTGTGGCGGTATCGGCAATCACGACGCTGCTGACACCCTACCTGATCCGTGCCGCCGACCCGCTGTCGCTCAAGCTGGGCAAGGTGGTGCCCAGCCGCCTGGCGCGGGTGTTGTCGTTGTATGGCGAATGGTTGCGCAGCATCCAGCCGCAAGGCGAGAGCGCCATGCTCGCGGCGATGATCCGGCGCATCCTGTTGCAGGTTGGGGTGAACCTGGCGCTGGTGATCGCCATCTTCTTCAGTGGTGGCTATTTCGCCGAGCGGATCGGCAACTGGCTCAGCGAGTGGGTTAGCGATACCAGCCAACAGAAAGCGCTGATCTGGGGCGCAGCGCTATTGCTGTCGCTGCCATTCCTGATTGCCGCCTATCGAAAGCTCAAGGCGCTGTCGATGCTGTTGGCGGAGATGGGCGTCAAACCCGAAACGGCCGGACGGCATACTCAGCGCGTGCGCCGAGTTATTGCCGAGGTGATCCCGTTGTTGTCGCTGCTGGTGATTTTCCTGCTGCTGTCGGCGCTGTCGGCGAGCATTCTGCCAACCAGCGAATTGCTGCTGGTGATTGCCGTGGTGGCTGCGGTGGTGGTGGCCTTGCTGTGGCGCTGGTTTATCCGCGTGCATACGCGCATGCAGATTGCCTTGCTGGAGACGCTGGAGAACAGCCGCGAGAATACGCACTGAAGAGAGCAATGCTCCCTGCGCAAGATTTCACCGTTGTCCGAGGGGATGGAGCGGTAGCGATGTCGCCAGGCGCAGAAAGCCTGGCGATATTAACTATACCAGTGGCACTAGGCCATAAGTTTCCCATTTCTGGGCCGGCCTCTTCGCGGGTAAACCCGCTCCCACAGGTACTGCACAATGATCAGCACCTGTGCAATACCTGTGGGAGCGGGTTTACCCGCGAAGAGGCCGGCACAAGCAGGACCAGATCAGAGATTGAAATCAGCTCTCCAGCCAGACATCCCGCGCCCAGTGCCACACTGATTCCCAGCTGTCTTCACCGACGATTTCCTCTTCGGCATCCCACAGCACCACGGTCCCATCCTCTTCGACGCAGTAGTAGTTGTCGCCGTCCTGGCACAGTGGAATCAGGTCACGCGGTACGCCGGCATCCCAGGCGTTGGCGGCGACGTCGGGCAGGTAGGTATGTGACTGTGGGTCGGTAACGGTCACCGGCTCCAGTGAGCCATACACCACGTCACTGACGGTCAGCAGGAACTCTTTGAACACGAACGGAATGTTAATGAACAGCTCTTCTTCGATTTCGACCAGCAGGTCCTCGTCGGGAAGCTCAAGGGGCACCGGCACTGGCTCGTTGGCTTCACGGAGTTGTTCGATCACTTCTTCCACGGTTCACTTCCTCTGACCTAGATGACAACGCTGCGCGTTATACCCTAGTAGGCCACTCTGGCAAAAGCAAAAACCCCGGGACAGGCCCGGGGTTTTTTGTGCAGCACGCAGCGGTTAGCCGTTTTGACGGATACCGGCCACCAGCCAAGGCTGGTTTTCGCCCTGGGCGCGAACCATGTGCCAGCTTTCGCTGAACACTTCGCCCTGGTCGAAGCGCGAGTTCTTCGACACGCCACGGAAGGTCAGGGTGGCGTCGGTACGGTCGGCGCGGTCGTCAACACCGTCCAGCTGTACCTCGAGGTTGTCGATGTAGGTGGACTGGAAGCCATCACCCAGTTCGGCGCGCTCGCGCTTGAGGAACTCGAGCATCTGCGGGGTGACGAACTCGGCGATCATGTCCATCTCGTTGGCGTCCCAGTGCTGCTGCAGCGCCTGGAAGTGGTTACGGGCAGCAGCCAGGAAGTTCTGCTCGTTGAACCAGGCCGGGGCGTTGATCACCGGGGCGGCTGCGGCAGCAGGTGCGGCCGAACCACCGAAGATCGACGGCTGGGCCGGCTGCGCGTGAGTTTCACGCTGCATCGGCGCATGGCCCGGCATGGCCATTTGCGGCTGCTGCTGGCGACGGCGCGCGGCGATGAAGCGGAACACCAGGAAGGCGATGAGCGCCACGATCAGGAAGTCCATGATCTGGAAGCCTTCGAAACCGTCGCCCATGAACATGGAAGCCAGCAGGCCACCGGCGGCGAGGCCGGCCAGAGGGCCTAACCAGCGCGAAGCACCGCTGGCGGCCGGAGCGGCACGGCCAGGTGCGGTCGGCGCGGCGGCAGGCGTGGTTGGCGTGGCCTGGCGGGTCTGGTGAATAGGCGCGGAGCCCGAGCTCTTGCCGCCGCCAAAACGCTTGGCGTTGGCGTCCAGGCTCAGCGTCAGGCCGACGCAGAGCGCCAGAGCGATGCTAAGAAAACGTTGCATAAGTGGGATATCCCCTGTTGTGGATTGCACGCGCGTCATGGTGCACAGGTTCCCGGGCACATGACCAGCGACATAATGTTTCGAGCTTTTGCCTGAATGTTACAAGGTGCTTATGACGGACCTGTAGGGGCGGCCTTGTGTCGCGAAAGGGCTGCGAAGCAGCCCTAAGATATCAGCGTCGACGCCATGATTGTGGGGCCGCTTTGCGGCCCTATCGCGACACAAGGCCGCTCCTACAAGGGACCGCGCAGGCTTTCAGATGGCCTCGAGCTTGGCATACCCCAGCATCAGCCACTTGCTCCCTTCGGCAAAATTCACCTGCACACGCGCCTGGGCGCCGGAGCCCTCGAAGTTGAGGATCACACCCTCGCCAAACACCGCGTGCTGCACACGTTGGCCAAGGTTGAACGCGGTCTGCGGAATGCTGGCATTGGCGAACAGGTTGCTGTTCGTGGCCGTCTTGGCCCCGCCGAACGGTCGGCTGACGCTGTTGGACAGGCGCACTTCCTGAACCAGGCCTGCCGGAATTTCGCGTATGAAACGTGACACCTTGTTGTAGGTCTCGCTGCCATACAGGCGACGCGTTTCGGCGTAGGTCATGACCAGCTGGCGCATGGCGCGGGTGATACCCACATAAGCCAGGCGGCGTTCCTCTTCCAGGCGACCAGGCTCTTCCAGGCTCATCTTGTGCGGGAACAGGCCTTCTTCCATGCCCACCAGGAACACATACGGAAACTCCAGGCCCTTGGCACTGTGCAAGGTCATCAGCTGGACGCTGTCTTCATGCTCGTCGGCCTGTGTATCGCCTGCTTCGAGCGAGGCGTGGCCAAGGAATGCCGAGAGAGGCGAGAGGTCGGCGTCTTCGTCGGTAGACTCGAAGTTGCGCGCTGCGCTGACCAGTTCCTCAAGGTTTTCTACCCGTGCCTGGCCCTTCTCACCCTTTTCTTCCTGATGGTAGATGATCAGCCCGGACTGCTCGATGGTGGTTTGGGTCATGGTATGCAGCGGCATGTCCACGACCTTGGCAGCTAACCCTTCGATCAGCTCGATAAATGCACCCAGGGCACTGGCAGCGCGGCCTTTCAGGGCTTTGGCGGCAAGCAGCTGGCACATTGCTTCCCACATCGAAAGCTGGCTGTGGCGGGCGTGCTCGCGTATGGCTTCGACAGTTTTTTCGCCAATGCCACGTGGCGGCACGTTGATCACCCGTTCCAGGGCAGCATCGTTACCGCGGCCTTCTATCAGCCGCAGGTAAGCCATGGCGTTCTTGATTTCGGCGCGCTCGAAGAAGCGCTGGCCACCGTAGATGCGGTAGGGGATGCGTTCGCGCAGCAGGGCTTCTTCCAGCACCCGCGACTGGGCGTTGGAACGGTACAGTATGGCGATCTCGTTGCGCGCATTGCCCTTCTTGACCAGGCTCTCGATGGTTTCCACCACGTAGCGCGCTTCGTCGTGCTCGTTGTAGGCCGCATACAGGGTCAGCGGTTCGCCTTCACCCATGTCGGTCCACAGCTCTTTGCCCAGGCGCCCGCTGTTGTTGGCGATCAGTGCGTTCGCCGCCTTGAGGATGCCACCGGTGGAGCGGTAGTTCTGCTCCAGGCGGATCATCTCGGCGTCGGGGAAGTCGGCAGTGTACTGGTGAATGTTCTCGATCTTGGCACCGCGCCAGCCGTAGATCGACTGGTCGTCATCGCCCACCGCCATCAGGCTGTCACCGCCGCGCGCCAGCAGGCGCAGCCAGGCGTACTGCACGGCGTTGGTATCCTGGAACTCGTCCACCAGCACGTGGCGGAAGCGCCGCTGGTAGTGCTCCAGCAGGCCCGGGTGGTCGCGCCACAAGTCCAGGGCGCGCAGCAGCAGCTCGGAGAAGTCGATGACCCCGGCGCGCTCGCAGGCCTGCTCATAGGCGGTATAGACGTCGCGCATGGTCGACAGGAACAGGTCGCCCCCGGCCTGGATATGCTGTGGACGCAGGCCTTCGTCCTTTTGCCCGTTGATGAACCACTGGGCCTGGCGTGCCGGCCATTTCTGCTCGTCCAGGCCCAACTCGCGCATCACCCGCTTGATCAGGCGCTGCTGGTCGTCGCTGTCGAGGATCTGGAAGTTCTGCACCAGCCTCGCTTCCTGCCAATGGGCCCGCAGTAGGCGATGGGCCAGGCCGTGGAAGGTGCCGACCCACATGCCCGCCGGGTTGATACCCAGCAGTTGCTCGATACGCTGGCGCATTTCTGCCGCGGCCTTGTTGGTGAAGGTCACCGACAGGATCGAGTGCGGCGATGCCTGCTCCACCTGGATCAGCCAGGCAATGCGGTGCACCAGCACGCGGGTTTTACCGGAACCGGCGCCAGCAAGCACCAGTTGACGCCCGAGCGTGGCCGCTACGGCCTGGCGTTGGGCATCGTTGAGGGAGTTCAGCAGGAGGGAGAGGTCGTCTGTGCGCATCGGGCCATTCTAGGGCGCGGCAGGAAATGGGGCAAACCTCTACTGTATAAATATTCACCTGCCACATGTCCGTTCATCGAGCCGATGGAAGGTGCCAGGCCACCGCTCGGGCGACCTGGCCGGCAGCGGCTCAGTCAATCGCCTCGATGGTACGAATTTCGCAGCGCTGCGAACCGTCTGCATGAATGATCTCCACGGTTTTCCAGCCAGTGCCGCCTGCACGCTCGAAAGCCACGGTTTTTTCCGTCAGCACCTGCGGAGTGATTGCGCCGCTATCCAGAAGTTGAAGCTCAAGCACTTCCCAGCCACCCCTGTGGCGCAGCTTGGGTTCGACCAGCACCGGTTCTATGGCCGGGGAGGCGACCGTAACGGTGCCGTGAACCCTGAAAACCTGCTTGCCGTGGGCGATGTCGTTGATTGCAACGAGGTTGGTGATAGTAGCCATTGTCTGCTCCTGTCTCGGGTTGAAAGTAGCGCCAGTGCGCTGGGCTACTTTCTGCCCTTTGGCCTACCAGGGGAGCAGGGCAGTGCTTCAGCTATGCCAGTGCCTGCCGTGCCTGGCGAGCAGGCTGTTGGCTTGCTCTGGCCCATTACAGCCTGCCGGGTACGGTCGCGGCGCCTGGAAGTGCTCTTCACAGCCCTTGATGATCGGGTCGATCCAGGCCCAGGCCGCTTCCACTTCATCGCGGCGCATGAACAGCGTCGAGTCGCCCTCCAGCACATCCAGCAGCAGGCGCTCGTAGGCGTCCCAGCGGCGGGTCTGGCTGAACACCTGGGCCAGGTTCAGGTCCAGGTCCACAGGTTCCAGGCGCATGCCCTTGCCCGGGCTCTTGGTCATCATGCGCAGGCTGATGCGCTCGTCCGGTTGCAGCTGAATCAGCAGCTGGTTGACCTGGCCACCATTGAAAAGCTCGTGGGGCACCGGCTTGAACTGGATGACGATCTGCGATGAGCGCCGTGCCATGCGCTTGCCGGTACGCAGGTAGAAGGGCACGCCCGCCCAGCGCCAATTGTCGATGTGCGCCTCGATGGCGATGAAGGTTTCGGTGTCGCTGTCGTTGTCGACGTCCTTTTCGAAGTAATAAGCCGGCACTTCCTGGCCGCCGATGCGCCCGGCGCCATACTGGCCGCGTACGGTCTTGTCCTGCACGTCCTGGCCAGTGATGGGCTTGAGGGCCCGCAGGATCTTCACTTTCTCGTCACGCACCGCTTCGGCCTCGAACTGCGCGGGGGGCTCCATGGCCACCAGGCATAGCAGTTGAAGCAGGTGGTTCTGCAACATGTCGCGGGTCGCCCCGGCGCGGTCGTAGTAGGCACCACGGTTCTCTACACCCAGGGTCTCGCAAACGCTGATCTGAACGTGATCAACCTGGTTGTTGCGCCACACCGGCTCCAGCAGGGCGTTGGCAAAACGCAGGGCCATGAGGTTCTGCACGGTTTCCTTGCCCAGGTAGTGGTCGATGCGAAATACCTGGTTTTCCTCCAGCACTGCGCCAATCGCTTCGTTGATGGCGGTAGCCGATTCCAGCGAGTGGCCGATCGGCTTTTCCAGCACGATGCGCGCCTCAGTGTCTGCCAGGCCGGCGTTATGCAGGTGCTTGGCAATCGGCACGAACAGATTGGGGGCGGTGGCCAGGTAGAAGATGCGCGTCAAGCCGCCGGGTTCGCCCAGGTAGCGCGCCAGGCGACCGAAGTCGGCGCTTTGCGAAGCATCCATGGAGAAATAGTCGACCCGCGCGGAAAACCGCTGCCAGACCTCTTCGTCGAAGTCGTTGCGGGCAATCTGTGCCCGGCAATGGCGTTCGGCGAGCTTGAGATAATCGTTACGTGGCAAGTTGCGTCGTGCCAGCGCGATGATCCGCACGGCGTTGTTCAGACGGGCCTCGCGAAACAGGTGGTAGAGCGCCGGAAGCAGTTTGTGCAGGGCCAGATCGCCGGTGCCGCCGAAGACCAGAATGTCGCAAGGAATAGTCAAACCACCACTCTCCACGTTCGTTTAACTGGGCGGGTTGGCGTCCATGTAGTATAACTACAAGAAAGCTACAACCCGGCCAGCCGATCATAACCGAGTCCAGCCTGTGAATCTGTTGCAACATATCGCCCAATCGCGCCACCTGCTGCGCAAATCGGAACTCAAGGTAGCCGACCACGTGCTGCTCGACCCGGCTGCCGTCATGCACAGCTCCATGGCCGATCTGGCGCACAGCGTGGGTATCAGCGAACCGACCATCGTGCGTTTCTGCCGCGCGATCGGTTGCTCGGGGTTCCAGGACCTGAAGCTGAAGCTGGCGCAGAGCCTGGCTGCGGGGGCGAGTTTCGGCCAGTTCGCCATCCATGAAGACGACTCGGTCGCCGACTACAGCCTGAAGATCTTCGACACCACGCTGCACACCCTGATGGAAGTGCGCGAGCACCTCGACCCACAGGCGCTGCAGCAGGCGGTGACTGCCATGGCCCAGGCGCAGCGTGTGGAGTTCTATGGCTTTGGCGCCTCCGGTGCGGTGGCGGCCGATGCTCAGCACAAATTCTTCCGTCTGTTGCTCAGCGCGGCAGCCTATTCCGACCCGCACATGCAGGCGATGTCGGCGGTGACCCTGAAACCAGGTGATGTCGCGGTATGCATTTCCCAGTCGGGCCGTTCCAAGGACCTGCTGATTACCGCCAACCTGGTCCGTGAGAGCGGCGCCAACCTGATTACCCTGTGCCCAAGCCAGACACCGCTGGCGGAGCTTTCGACTGTCAACCTGGCGATCGATGTGCATGAAGACACCGAAATCTACACCCCGCTGACCTCGCGTATCGCCCACCTGGTGGTGATCGACGTGCTGGCCATGGGCGTAGCCATGGCGCGCGGGCCGAGCCTGGTCAACCACCTGAAGAGCGTGAAGCGCAGCTTGCGCAGCCTGCGCTTGTCGCCCAAGTCGATCAAGGCTACCGACGACTGAATTCTCCCTGCGCCGGCCTCTTCGCGGGCTTGCTCGCGAATGGGCCGGTACAGGGAGTGAAAATTCACGATTCTGTCACCATTCCACAGCCAAACCGTAAACCACTCAAGCCAGTCTGAAACTCCCGCATCCTATCTGGGAGACAGGCAATGGCTCGTGACTTCGACGGTACGTACCAACCCAGCGCCAAGGCTCGCAAGCAGCAGGAAAAGGATCAGCGCCGCATGGAATACCGCCGCGCGATCGAAAGCTATTGCGACCAACGTCAATTGCTCCGCGAACTAGTGGACTACCCCGAACTGCAAGAGCTCACGGTCTGGCAGGCGTCGGCAGCAGCTTCCCCGAAAAACGCTCAACCAGCGCGCTGATCAGCGCACGTTCGCTGCGGATGAACGCCAGGAAAGCCAAGGCCACCGGCGACTGCCGTTTGGCCTTGGACTGCACCACGCACCAGCTGCGGTACAGCGGCAGTTCTTCCACCGGCAGCTCCCTCAATACACCGGTAGCCAGCTCCAGGTTGACCGCATGGCGGGTAAGCATGGCAATGCCCAGCCCGGCAATTACGCACTCGCGCTGGGCGTCGGCCGAGGCCACCTCCAGGGTCTGGGTGAAATGCACGCGCTTGTCCTTGAAGTATTCCTCGCAAGCCTTGCGCGTGCCCGAACCCTGTTCGCGGACCAGCAGGGTATGAGGCTCCAGGTCCTGCAGGCGCAGTTGCTCCAGTTTGCACAGCGGGTGCTCGGGCGGTGCCACCGCGACAATCGGGTTGTTGAGGAACGGCAGAAACTCCAGGCCCATGTCCTGCGGCACCATGGACATGATGATCAGGTCGTCGCGGTTGTCTGACAGGCGGCGGATGGCCTGGGCGCGATTGACCACCGTCAGGGTCAGGTTGACCTCCGGGTGACGCTGCTTGAAAGCCGCGAACAGGTGTGGCACGAAGTACTTGGCACTGGACTCGATCGCCAGTTTCAACTGCCCCTGCAATGAGCCCTGCATGTCCGAAAGCTGCATGTCCAGGCTCTCCAGGCGCCCGAAGATATCGCGGCTGGCGCGTTGCAGGGCCTCGGCAGCTTCGGTCAGGTAAAGCTTCTTACCCACGTACTCGAACAGCGGCTGACCGATCAGCTCTTCGAGCTGACGGATCTGTAGACTAACGGCGGGTTGCGTAAGCGCCATCTCTTCTGCCGCACGGCTGTATGAACGCAAATCGCACACCTCGTTGAAGATCTGCAGTTGACGCAAAGTCATACGCATCAAGGACTTACGCATTTTTATCCGCCCTTCGGCAACACCTTGTTACCGCACTATAAGCTTTTGCTAATACAGCCCCTAACAAATATTGATTTTTGTTTATCAACCTACAGCGCTAGGGTGAATGTGCGACTGGCCAGCAACGTCTGGTCACGCGCCGACCGGGAGAACCGGCTCGACTGTTCCTACGGCTTTGGGAAGACTCCAGTGATAAAAAAAATCCTGATCGCCAACCGAGGTGAAATTGCAGTTCGGATCGTGCGTGCGTGCGCCGAAATGGGCATTCGCTCGGTGGCGATCTATTCCGACGCCGACCGCCATGCGTTGCACGTCAAGCGTGCCGATGAAGCCCACAGCATTGGTGCCGAGCCGCTGGCCGGTTACCTGAACCCGCGCAAGCTGGTGAACCTGGCTGTGGAAACCGGCTGTGATGCCCTGCACCCAGGTTATGGTTTCCTGTCGGAAAATGCTGAACTGGCAGAGATTTGCGCCGAGCGCGGGATCAAGTTCATCGGCCCGGCCGCCGAGGTCATCCGCCGCATGGGCGACAAGACCGAAGCGCGTCGCACCATGATCGCCGCTGGTGTGCCGGTAACCCCGGGTACAGAAGGCAACGTTGCCGATATACACGAAGCCCTGAGCGAAGGTGACCGCATCGGTTACCCGGTCATGCTCAAGGCCACCTCTGGTGGTGGCGGCCGTGGTATTCGCCGTTGCAACAGCCGTGAAGAACTGGAACAGAATTTCCCCCGCGTCATCTCCGAGGCTACCAAGGCCTTTGGTTCTGCGGAAGTGTTCCTGGAAAAGTGCATCGTCAACCCCAAGCACATTGAGGCGCAGATCCTCGGTGACAGCTTTGGCAACGTCGTGCACCTGTTCGAGCGCGACTGCTCGATCCAGCGCCGCAACCAGAAACTCATCGAAATTGCTCCGAGCCCCCAGCTCACCCCCGAACAGCGCGCCTACATCGGCGACCTGGCGGTGCGTGCGGCCAAGGCAGTGAACTACGAGAACGCCGGTACCGTGGAGTTCCTGCTCGCCGATGGCGAGGTGTACTTCATGGAAATGAACACCCGGGTGCAGGTGGAACACACCATCACCGAGGAAATCACCGGTATCGACATCGTCCGTGAGCAGATCCGCATTGCCTCGGGCCTGCCGCTGTCGGTCAAGCAGGAAGACATCCAGCACCGCGGTTACGCGCTGCAGTTCCGCATCAACGCCGAAGATCCGAAGAACAACTTCCTGCCCAGCTTCGGCAAGATCACCCGTTACTACGCACCCGGCGGCCCGGGCGTGCGTACCGACACGGCGATCTACACCGGCTACACCATCCCGCCGTTCTATGACTCCATGTGCCTGAAACTGGTGGTGTGGGCGTTGACCTGGGAAGAAGCCATGGACCGCGGCCTGCGGGCCCTGGACGACATGCGCGTGCAAGGGGTGAAGACCACCGCCGCGTACTACCAGGAAATCCTGCGCAATCCGGAATTCCGTAGCGGCCAGTTCAACACCAGCTTCGTCGAAAGCCACCCGGAACTGACCAATTACTCGATCAAGCGCAAACCCGAAGAGCTGGCCCTGGCCATCGCCGCCGCCATCGCCGCCCACGCAGGCCTGTGAGGAACCCCATAATGTCCAAGAAAATTCACGTAACCGACACGATCCTGCGCGACGCCCACCAGTCCCTGCTGGCCACCCGCATGCGTACTGAAGACATGCTGCCGATCTGCGACAAGCTCGACAAGGTCGGCTACTGGTCGCTGGAAGTCTGGGGTGGCGCCACCTTCGACGCCTGCGTGCGCTTCCTCAAGGAAGACCCGTGGGAGCGCCTGCGCAAGCTGCGCGCAGCGCTGCCCAACACCCGCCTGCAAATGCTGCTGCGCGGCCAGAACCTGCTGGGCTACCGCCACTACAGCGACGACGTGGTCAAGGCGTTCGTCGCCAAGGCCGCGGTCAACGGTATCGACGTATTCCGTATCTTCGATGCCATGAACGACGTGCGTAACCTGCGCGTGGCCATTGAAGCGGTCAAGGCTGCCGGCAAGCACGCTCAGGGCACCATCGCCTACACCACCAGCCCGGTGCACACCATCGAAGCCTTCGTGAACCAGGCCAAGCAGATGGAAGCCATGGGTTGCGACTC
Source organism: Pseudomonas sp. ABFPK (assembly GCF_001586765.1). Taxonomy (NCBI): domain Bacteria; kingdom Pseudomonadati; phylum Pseudomonadota; class Gammaproteobacteria; order Pseudomonadales; family Pseudomonadaceae; genus Pseudomonas; species Pseudomonas sp. ABFPK. The sequence goes on from NZ_LQXW01000001.1 coordinate 169,551, forward strand.
GATCGCGATCAAGGACATGGCCGGCCTGCTGACCCCGTTCGCCACCGGCGAACTGGTCAAGGCGCTGAAAGCCGAGCAGTCGCTGCCGGTGTTCATTCACTCCCACGACACTGCCGGTCTGGCCGCAATGTGCCAGCTGAAGGCTGTGGAAAACGGCGCCGATCACATCGACACCGCCATCTCCAGCTTCGCTTGGGGCACCAGCCACCCGGGTACCGAGTCGATGGTTGCCGCGCTCAAGGGCAGCGAATTCGATACTGGCCTGGACCTGGAACTGCTGCAGGAAATCGGCCTGTACTTCTATGCCGTGCGCAAGAAGTACCACCAGTTCGAAAGCGAGTTCACCGCCGTGGACACCCGCGTACAGGTCAACCAGGTACCGGGCGGCATGATTTCCAACCTGGCCAACCAGCTCAAGGAACAGGGCGCCCTCAACCGCATGAACGAAGTGCTGGCTGAGATCCCGCGCGTGCGTGAAGACCTTGGCTTCCCACCGCTAGTGACCCCGACCTCGCAGATCGTCGGTACCCAGGCGTTCTTCAACGTGCTGGCCGGCGAGCGCTACAAGACCATCACCAACGAGGTGAAGCTGTACCTGCAAGGCGGTTACGGCAAGGCTCCGGGCGTGGTCAACGAGCAGCTGCGCCGTCAGGCGATCGGCAGTGAAGAAGTGATCGACGTGCGCCCGGCCGACCTGCTGAAGCCGGAAATGGCCAAGCTGCGTGCCGATATCGGCGCCCTGGCCCGTTGCGAAGAAGACGTGCTGACTTTCGCCATGTTCCCTGACATTGGTCGCAAGTTCCTCGAAGAACGCGAAGCCGGCACCCTGACCCCTGAAGTCCTGCTGCCAATTCCTGAAGCGGGCGCAGTGGCGTCCCATAGCGGTGAAGGCGTACCGACCGAGTTCGTCATCGACGTGCACGGCGAAACCTACCGCGTCGACATCACCGGTGTGGGCGTGAAGGCCGAAGGCAAGCGCCACTTCTACCTGTCGATCGACGGCATGCCGGAAGAAGTGGTGTTCGAGCCGCTCAACGAATTCGTCGGCGGCGGCAGCAGCAAGCGCAAGCAGGCCAGTGCCCCGGGCCACGTCAGCACCACCATGCCAGGCAACATCGTCGATGTGCTGGTCAAGGAAGGCGACATGGTCAAGACCGGCCAGGCCGTGCTGATCACCGAAGCCATGAAGATGGAGACCGAAGTGCAGGCGGGTATCGCTGGCAAGGTCGTGGCCATCCACGTGGCCAAGGGCGACCGTGTGACTCCGGGCGAGATCCTGATCGAGATCGAGGGCTGAGATAAGCCCTCATCTATAGGCGGTTTACCTCTGGGGAGCGGATGCTCCCCTTTTTTTTTGCGTTGAATCTGCCGGCCTCTTCGCAGCACAAGGCTGCTCCTACAGGCCCCCGCAAGCCTGAGGTCAGTACCTGTGGGAGCGGGTTTACCCGCGAAGAGGCCGGCTGATCCAACACAACTCTCAACCTTTACGGCATGCCTCAAGTGTTTCTACCTGACCTCCAGGTTGTTGGTTGGTATCGCTCAACCACCGCTCGAACCCGGCGGCCACCGCTGGCCACTCATCATCGGTAATCGAATACCACGCCGTATCCCGATTGTGGTCCTTCACCACCAGGTGCTTGCGGAACACTCCTTCATAGACAAAGCCAAACCGCTCCGCCGCGCGCTTGGAGCGGGCGTTGGCGTTGTTGCACTTCCACTCCAGCCGGCGGTTGCCCAGCTCGAAGCCCAGCTTGCCCAGCAGGTACACCGCCTCGGTGCCCTTGGGTGTACGCTGCATGGCGGCGCCGAAGGCGATGTGGCCAATTTCGATGCGACCGTGGTCGGGCACGATCGACATCAGGCTGAGGATGCCCTGGGCCTGGCCGCTGGTGCGGTCGATGACGGTGTAGAACAGCGGGTCGCGGCCGGCGGCGTTGCCTTCCAGCCAACGGTCGAAGGCGGCACGCTCGGCAAATGGGCCATAGGGCAAGTAGTCCCACAGTACCGGATCGGCAGCCGGGCCTTGCAACACCTCCCAGAGGTCGTCGCCATGTCGCGCCGGGTCAAGCTTTTCGAGGCGGATGAAACGGCCGTCGATAGGGTCGGCCTGTGGGACTGCGGCGGGTTTCCAGTTCAATGCGTCGGTCATGTTCGGCCTTAGAACTCTTTGCGGAATTGGATGAAGCCCGAGCGCTCGGCAACCTGTTGGTACAGGCTGATGGCGGTGGCGTTGGTCTCATGGGTCACCCAGTACACCTTGATGCAGTTGTCGGTCTTGGCTTGGGCGTAGACGTGCTCGATCAGCTGGCGGCCGATGCCCAGGCCGCGCTGCCCGCTTTCCACGTACAGGTCCTGCAGGTAGCAGGCGTTGCCAATGCTCCAGTTGGAACGATGGTAGATGAAGTTGACCATGCCCACCGCCTTGCCATCGACCCAGGCCAAGGCTGAATGGGTCGGTTCGTTTGGGTCGAGCAGGCGTTGCCAGGTGCTGAGGCTGACCTCATCGGCCAATTCGGATTCATAGAAGTGCAAGTAGGCCTGCCACAAGGCGAGCCAGGCAGCATGGTCTTGGGTGGTGACAGGACGCAGGGTAACGCTGGACATGGGCTATTCCTTCAGAGTTGGTGCATATGCGCCGCGAGTTGGTTATCCAGGTAATCGGGGCTGGCGCTAAGGCCTTCACGCACGCCGGCAATGTCTTGCTCAGAGCGGTTCTGGCTTAGCTTGCGCGCGCCTTGCAGGCGGGTGATGGGCAAGCGAACACCGACGATGGCGCGGAGCATGCCATCGAGGTAATCACGCGGGGCGTCGGTGACTTTCCACGGTTCGCCGCGGCCTTGTTCGTGGCGCTCGGTCAGTCGGCTGACAATGGCCAGCAAGGGTTCGGCTTCGTGGATCACTTCGGCTGGGCCATAGGCGTGCACCGCCAGGTAGTTCCAGGTTGGCACCACCTTGGGGTTGTCGGTCTTGCTCGGGTAGTAACCGGGGCTGACATAGGCATCGGCGCCGGGGAACACCAGCAGGGCTTCGCCACCTTGCCTCAGGTCGTGCCATTGGGGGTTGGCCCGCGCCAGGTGGGCATAGACGGTGCCGAATTCGCCTTCGGCAATATCGACCAGCACTGGCAGGTGCGTGGCCAGCAGGCCTTGTTCGCCCTGGCTGACCAGGATGGCCAGGCGGGTGTCGAGCATGTGCTGGTGCAGGCGCCCGAGGTCGTGTTCCTGATGGGGTTTGCTGTTGTACATGCTCGGTTTCCTTGTGCGATGGCTCCATCCTAGGCAGGCTATTGGTTCATAGTAAGAGCCATTAACAGCTGTTTTTATAGGTCCAATGCCATGAGCGAGCGCCCCCTCGTGTTGCCTTTCGACCCTGCCGGGATCGACCTCGATCGCCGCCGCGGGCTCAGCCAGCAGCTGTACCAGGCGCTACGTGCGCGGGTGCTGGACGGGCGCCTGAGCAGTGGCACACGGCTACCGGCCACTCGTGATCTGGCCGCCATGCTGGCGCTGTCACGCAACAGTGTGGTGCGGGCCTATGACCAGCTATATGCCGAGGGCTACATCGAAAGCCGGGTAGGCGACGGCACCTATGTGAGCCAGTTACCGAAGCTCTCAAGTGCAAAACTATCCACAAAAGTATCCACAGGGTTATCCCGTGTGTTATCAACAGACTTATCCACAAATCCCTCAGAAAATACTGAGGATTTATCCAGCAAGCGCCGTTCCAGCGAGCCTTTGCAGCGCCTGAAAAGTAACCATCTGCCGCCCCCAAAAAGCGGTGCACCGCGTGCTTTTCGCGTCGGTATTCCGGCGTTCGACCTGTTCCCCTTCGACGTCTGGGCCAAGCTACAGGCGGGTTTCTGGCGCAACCCGGCTCCGGCGCAGTTGGGTTATGGTGACCCGGCAGGCGAGCCGCTGCTGCGTGAACTGATCGCGGCCTACCTGCGTCGCTCGCGTGGGCTGAGTTGTACCGCTGAACAAATTGTGATCACCAGTGGTGCGCAGCAGGCAATCAGTCTTTGTGCACAGTTGCTGTTGCAGCCGGGCGACGGTGTGGCTGTGGAAAACCCGGGTTACCGCGCAGCCGGGCATGCCTTTGCGCTGGCCGGTGGCAGGCTGTGTGGCGTGCCGGTGGACGAGGACGGCATGGACTGTCGCCGGCTCGGGCAACTGACGGATTGCCGGCTGGCCTATGTCACGCCAGCCCACCAGTACCCGACCGGGGTGACCATGACTCTGGCGCGACGCCTGGAACTGCTGGCCTGGGCCGAGCGCAGCGAAGGCTGGATCATCGAAGACGACTACGACGGCGAGTACCGGTACAGCGGTGCGCCCTTGGCCCCGCTAGCAGCGCTCGACCGGCACGGGCGGGTGCTGTACGTCGGTACCTTCGGCAAGATCGCCTTTCCGGCGTTGCGCCTGGGCTATCTGGTACTGCCACCGCAACTGGCGCAGCCGTTCAGCCAGGGCAGGGCGCTGGCGGTGCGGCATTCGGAGGTCAGTAGCCAGTGCGTGATGGCCGAGTTCATGGCCCGGGGGCACTTCCAGCGGCATATTCGGCGCATGCGCAAGGCGGCGTTGAGCCGGCGCAATGTGCTGAAGGCTGGCTGGCCCGTGGATATTCCGGGTTTGAGCGGCATGCCGGAGGTGGCGGCCGGGCTGCATGTGAAGGTCGATGTGGATAACTTTGCGCGGGAGCAGGAGTTGGTGGCCAAGGCTGAAGCGGTGGGGGTTGAGGTGACGCCGCTTAGCAATTTCTGGCTGGCTGACAGCGAGGTGCCTGTGGATAAAAGGGCAGGGCTGGTGCTGGGGTTTGCAGCGGTGCCGGAGGGGGAGATTGCCGAGGCGTTGATGCGCTTGCGCAAGGCCTGGAGAAAGTGAATGGGGCCGCCTAGCGGCCCCGGCTCTAAATCAGGTACCAGACTTGATCCGTGTCCAGGCCCTGGTCCGAGCTCGCTCGGCATCCCGCGCCAGGGGCTTGAGGGTATACAGCTTGGCCATCGCCTCCGCTGTCGGATACAGGTTGGGGTTGTTGCGAATCGCCGGGTCGACCTTGTCGGTCGCATCCTTGTTCGGGTTCGGGTACCCGACAAAGTCGCTGATAGGCGCAATCACCTCAGGCCGCAGTAAGTAGTTGATGAACGCGTGGGCATCTTCCGGGTTGGTCGCATTCTTCGGAATCGCCAGCATGTCGAACCAGATCGGTGCACCTTCCTTGGGCAGGCGCATGTCCACCACCACGCCATTCTTCGCCTCGCGGGCGCGGTTGGCTGCCTGAGAGAAGCTACCGCTGTAGCCCACTGCCACGCAGATATCGCCGTTGGCGATGTCAGCCATGTACTTCGAGGAATGGAAGTAGGTGATGTGCGGGCGAATCTTCAGCATCAGCGCTTCGGCTTTCTTGTAATCAGCCGGTTTGTCGCTGTTCGGTGGCAGGCCCAGGTACTGCAGGGCCAGCGGCATGATCTCCGACGGCGAGTCGAGCAGGGCCACGCCGCATTGCTTGAGCTTGGAGATGTTCTCTTCCTTGAAGATCAGGTCCCAACTGTCCACCGGGGCGTTGTCGCCGAGCGCAGCCTTGACCTTGGCCGGGTTGAAGCCGATCAGCACGGTGCCGTACATGTAGGGTACGGCAAATTTGTTGCCGGGGTCGTTGGCTTCGATCAGCTTCATCAGCGCCGGGTCCAGGTGCTGCCAGTTCGGCAGCTTGCTGCGGTCCAGCGGCTGGAACACACCCGCTTCGATCTGCTTGGCGAGGAACACGTTGGATGGCACTACCACGTCATATCCGGAGTTGCCGGTCAGCAGTTTCGCTTCCAGCGCCTCATTGGTGTCGAAGATGTCGTAGACCAGCTTCACTCCGCTGTCTTTCTGAAACTCGGTGAGAGTTTGCGGAGTGATGTAGTCGAACCAGTTGAACACCCTCAGGGTGCGCTGTTCGGCCTGGGCCTGCAGGGCACCGGTGAACAGGGTAGCGGCGATGAACGGGGCGAGCAGACGCTTGAGTCGAACCATTATCGGGCTCCTGGCTGGGCCTGCTGGAAGCCTTCCAGCACATTGACCGCGTTGATACCGATTTCTTCCACAGCGTAGCCGCCTTCCATCACGAAAAGGGTCGGCTTGCCGAGCTGGGCGATGCGCTTGCCCATTTCCAGGTAGTCCGGGCTGTCCAGCTTGAACTGCGAGATCGGGTCGTCTTTGAAGGTATCCACACCCAGCGAGATCACCAGCACTTCAGCGTCATAGGCGGCGATGCGCTGGCAGGCGTCCTCCAGGGCGGCGTTCCAGGCGGCCCAGTCGCTGCCAGCCGGCAGTGGGTAGTTGATGTTGCAGCCTTCGCCGGCACCCTCGCCGGTTTCATCGGCATAGCCGAGGAAGAACGGGAACTCGTCGCGCGGGTCGCCATGGATCGAGGCGAAGAACACATCGTTGCGGCTGTAGAAGATGTCCTGGGTGCCGTTGCCGTGGTGATAGTCGACATCGAGGATTGCGACCTTGCGCCGGCCCTGGTCAAGGAAGGCCTGGGCGGCGATGGCGGCGTTGTTCAGGTAGCAATAGCCGCCCATGACTTCGCCAGCCGCATGGTGCCCTGGCGGGCGGCACAGGGCGAAGGCGGAATGGGCGCCTTGCTGGATCGCCGCCTGGGCGGTGAGGGCGACCTGGGCGGCGCTGTAGGCAGCCTGCCAGGTCCCGGCGGTGATCGGTGCGCCGGCGTCGAAGCTGTAGTAGCCCAGCTCACCGTGCAGGCCGGTGGGTTTTATCTGGCGCAGGGAGCGTGCGGGCCAGGTGAATGGCAGCAGGTCGCCTTCCTGGCCCAGTGCGGCCCAGCGCGCCCAGGCGCCTTCGAAGAAGTCCAGGTAGCCGGCACTGTGGATACGCAGCAACGGTGCACGGCCATAGTCGGTGGGGCCCTGGATGTCGCCAAGGTTGCGCTTTTTCACCTGGTCGAGCACATGGTCGGCGCGTGACGGCATTTCGAAACAGGGCATCAGCTTGCCGTCGATCAGCTCGCAGCGGCCATGGTGCAGGCGGTGGTCATCGGAATAGATCGTCAGCATTGTTGTTCTCCATTGGATACTGGCGTGGGCCCATTTTCATGGGCGAGCCACCCGGGGAGAATGACGCATACGGCCAAAAGGGGATCGATGTGGCCAAGCTCATTGGCAGAATTTGTTGGTGGCCTGTACTGGCCCTTTCGCGGGTGAACCCGCTCCCACAGGTACGGTGTTGCACCTGAGTGGGTGCAATCCCTGTGGGAGCGGGTTCACCCGCGAAAGGGCCGGTAAAGTTCAACCGCGAAAATGGCTTGGCGCTACACCACTCCAACGCTGGAAGGCATGCCGAAAACTGGCGGTCTCGCTGAACCCCAGGGACTCGGCAATCCGGTAGATCGGCATCTGCGCATCAGCCAGCAACTGTTTGGCCCGCTCGAACCTCAGTTCATCCAGCAGCTGTTGATAACTGCTGCCCAACGCCTGCAAATGCCGGCGCAGCGTGCGCGAGGAGCAGTTCATCTGCCGTGCCAGCCCTTCCAGCCCGGGCGCTGCATCCAGTTGCTGCGCCAGCAGTTGGCGAATCCGCCCCAGCCAGGCCTGGCGGCCGGTGAATTCCAGGTTCAGGCGCCGGCAGCGTTCGCTCATTGCCTTGTGGGTAATCGGGTCGGCCAGCGGCAGTGGCGTGTCCAGCCAGCGCCGTTCGAAGGCAAAGGCATTGTCCTCGGCGTCGAAACCGACTGGGCACTGGAATGCCCCGGCATAGAGAGCATGGTAACCGGGCCGTGGGTGTTCAAAACGAGCACCCAGCAGGGGCAGCGGGCGGCCGAGCAGGTCGTCGCAGATGACCTTCAGCGACACCAGGCAGAACTCGGCATTGAAGGCGGTCAGCGCCGGGCTGTCGTGGTAATCGCTGGCGCTGAACCAGACACGCTGGCCGTCATCGAGCAAACGCAGCTTGAAGATTGTTCCCAGCAGTGCCGGATACTGCAGTGCCAAGCGCAAGGCGTCACCCAAAGTGGCACTGGAGAGCAGGGCGTAACCGAGCATGCCGTAGCACGACACATGCATGCGCTGGCCCAGCTCCAGGCCTATATCTTCGCGTCGGGCAACGGCGTTGGCGCACACCTGCAGTTCCTGCTGGGTGGTGATACGCGCATCGGCATGGCCCAGGTCTGCCGGGCCGATGCCGCTGCCGGCCAGCAGCGCCGACGCCTCGCAACCGTCTGCCTGGAAGACGTTGAGGATCAGCGAAACCGCGTTGAGGGTGGTCAGGTGGCTGTGCAGCATGCTGGGTAATCCCGTTGGCCTGGGACGCATTATGGAGCAAGTTGTGTGCCGTTGTTCGGGGGGCCGCAAAGCAGCCCCAAAATCCTTCAGGCAAAAAAAAGGCCCGAAGCATAGGCTCGGGCCTTTGAAAGGTTGAGAGGTGTCTAGTCCCTCGACCTGGTGAGACTGTTTACAGCAGCCTGGTTACGCCTTCAGCGGAACCAGACGGGGAGCGATCATGTTTTCCGGACGCAGGATGTCGTCGAGCATCGCGTCGTCCAGCAGCTTCTCTTCGCGCACCAGTTCCAGTACGCCGCGGCCGGTTTCCAGGGCAACGCGGGCGATACGGGTGGCGTTTTCGTAGCCGATGTACGGGTTCAGGGCGGTGACCAGGCCGATCGAGTGCTCGACCAGTTCACGGCAGCGCTGTTCGTTGGCGGTGATGCCGACGATGCAATGCTCGCGCAGCATGTCCATGGCACGTTGCAGCAGGCGGATCGAGTCGAAGATCTTGTAGGCGATCAGCGGCTCCATCACGTTCAGCTGCAGCTGGCCACCTTCGGCGGCGACGGTCAGGGCCAGGTCGTTGCCCATGATGGCGAAGGCCACTTGGTTGACGGCTTCCGGGATAACCGGGTTGACCTTGCCTGGCATGATCGAGCTGCCTGGCTGACGCGCTGGCAGGTTGATTTCGTTGATGCCGGTGCGTGGGCCGCTGGACAGCAGGCGCAGGTCGTTGCAAATCTTCGACAGCTTGACTGCAGTACGCTTGAGCATGCCGGAGAACAGTACGAAGGCGCCCATGTCGGAGGTGGCTTCGATCAGGTCGGCAGCCGGTACCAGCGGTTGGCCGCTGATGGCAGCCAGGCGCTGTACGGCCAGGGCCTGGTAGCCAGGGTCGGCGTTGATGCCGGTACCGATGGCGGTACCGCCCAGGTTGATTTCGGTCAGCAGTTCCGGGGCCAGCGAGCGCAGGCGCTGCAGGTCTTCGGTCATGGTGGTGGCGAAGGCACGGAATTCCTGGCCCAGGGTCATCGGTACGGCGTCCTGCAGCTGGGTACGGCCCATCTTCAGTACGTGGTCGAACTCTTTACCCTTGGCAGCGAAGGCCTGGATCAGGCTGTCGAGGCTGGCCAGCAGCGCGTCGTGGCCCAGCAGCAGGCCCAGGCGGATAGCCGTCGGGTAGGCGTCGTTGGTCGACTGCGCCATGTTCACGTCGTTGTTCGGGTGCAGGTACTGGTACTCACCCTTCTGGTGGCCCATGGCCTCCAGCGCAACGTTGGCGATCACTTCGTTGGCGTTCATGTTGGTAGAAGTACCAGCACCGCCCTGGATCATGTCCACTACGAACTGGTCGTGGTAATCGCCTTTGATCAGACGGGCGCAGGCTGCGGTGATGGCAGCGTGCTTGGCATCGCTCAGGTGGCCCAGCTCACGGTTGGCGTCAGCAGCAGCCTGCTTGACCATGGCCAGGGCCACGACCAGCTTCGGGTAGTGCGACAGCGGAACACCGGAGAGGTGGAAGTTGTTGGCAGCGCGCAGGGTCTGGATGCCGTAGTAGGCATCTGCAGGAACTTCAAGGGTACCCAACAAATCTTTTTCGACGCGGAACGATGCAGCGGAGGACATGATGTATATCATCTCGATTTTGACCCGGCACATGCCAGAATGGCGCCAATCCTAGGCCTGAAGGTGATTTTGCGGCCAATGCTGTTGCACGCTAACCTATGCACAAACGGCATAGTGTTTCATGTGACGCCAATTGATATTCGAGCGTGTTCCATTTTGGTGCACGCCAGGAGATGTGCTTCGTGAACCTTGAAAGCAAATGGCTGGAAGACTTCAGCGCGCTGGCTGCGACCCGCAGTTTTTCCCAGGCGGCAGAACGGCGTTTCGTTACCCAACCTGCCTTCAGCCGGCGTATACGCAGTCTGGAAGCAGCTTTGGGCCTGCAATTGGTGAATCGTTCCCGCACGCCGATCGAACTGACCGAGGCCGGGCAGCTGTTTCTCGTCACCGCGCGTACTGTTGTCGACCAATTGAGCGAAATTCTCCGCCATTTGCATCATCTGGAGGGCGGGCAGGGTGAAGTGGTACAGGTGGCCGCTGCACACTCGCTGGCGTCGGGCTTTTTCCCGCGTTGGGTGGCCCAGTTGCGCAACGATGGTTTGAACATTGCCACCCGCCTGGTTGCGACCAACGTCGGAGATGCCGTGCATGCATTGCGTGAAGGTGGCTGCGACCTGATGCTGGCCTTCTATGACCCGGATGCCGCCTTGCAGATGGATGCCGAAATCTTCCCGTCGCTGCACATGGGCACCACTGAAATGTTGCCGGTGTGCGCCGTGGATGCCGACGGCAAGCCGTTGTTCGACCTGGAAGGCGAGGGCAGTGTGCCGCTGCTGGCGTATACCGCCGGCGCTTTCCTCGGTCGGTCGGTCAATTTGCTGCTGCGCCAGCGAAACCTGCGCTATACCACCGTCTACGAAACCGCCATGGCCGACAGCCTCAAGAGCATGGCGTTGGAGGGCATGGGCATCGCCTGGGTGCCGCGCCTGTCGATGCGTGGCGAACTGGAGCGGGGCGAACTGGCGATCTGCGGCGGCAGCCAGTGGCATGTGCCACTGGAAATTCGTCTGTACCGCTGCGCACTGGTGCGCAAGGCCAACGTCCGCTTGTTGTGGCGCAAGCTTGAGTCGTCAGGCGCACAAGGTGAGGCTTCAGTTTGAGTTGTATTTCAAGTAGTCCGCGATATTCGCGCGATTCTTGTCGCTATAGCGGTAGCAATTGGATCGGGCCGGTACACGGGGGTGGGTGTACGTTTCACACACCCAGCCATTGAATTTCAGCTCGGCATCTTCGTGCGTGGCGCCTAGCAAATGACCGATTTCATGGGCTGGAGCACCGTATGCACCTGCCGACGCAATAGCCGTGTTTTGCTTCTGATAGGCAAGGCCGGCGTTGTAGTTCAGGCCGCTGTGATCATAGCTGTTGCGCGTCAGCAGCAGTTGTTTATCCATAAAGGAAAAGGATGGGTGGCGCTGTTGTTCATGCAGTTGCCGGGTGAAGGCCTCGAGTAGTTGAGCGGACGGCATTCCTGCATAAGCAATATCGGTAATGTGTTCTACCTCGCGTTGAAATATGACCTCGATGGACTGTTGGCTGAAACTGCGCATCTCGTCCAGCCAATGCTGAAAGAAGTCCTTGTTCAATTGCTCATTGCTCATGTCGGCAAGGTCGTCGTGAACATAGACGGTGACGGTCAGCGAGCGGGCAGCAGAAACAACTGGCAGTTGCAAGCTGAGTACCAGGCCACACGAAAGCGCGAAGAGGCGTGAAACACTCATATGTACGTACCTGAATTTTCGAGATCGGGGATACAAGCGTCTGGTATTCGCCGAGCCAGAGGCGGCAGGAAAAAGTTGTCCTGCGAGACAGCTTGCCCTTTGATCAGACATGTGCTTGCGGGGGTGGGCGCAGGGCCTTGAAATACGCTACAATCCCGCGCCTTCGGCCGACCTGGTCGATTTAGAATCCGTATGACAAGCCACGCCGGCCCACCTGCGTGGCTTGTTGCTTTTAGCGCGCCAGAAGGCGCTTGCAGGAGAGGCTCGACGATGAGTGCACTGGTTGGCGTGATCATGGGCTCCAAGTCCGATTGGTCCACCCTTAGCCACACCGCCGATATGCTGGAAAAACTCGGCATTCCCTACGAGGTGAAGGTGGTTTCCGCCCACCGTACCCCGGATCTGCTGTTCCAGTATGCCGAGGAGGCTGAGGGTCGTGGCATCGAGGTGATCATCGCCGGTGCCGGTGGCGCTGCCCACCTGCCAGGCATGTGCGCCGCCAAGACCCACCTGCCGGTGCTGGGTGTGCCCGTACAATCGTCGATGCTGTCGGGTGTCGATTCGCTGCTGTCGATCGTGCAGATGCCAGCCGGCGTGCCGGTTGCCACCCTGGCCATCGGTCGTGCCGGTGCGGTCAACGCGGCGCTGCTGTCGGCCAGCATCCTCGGCGCCAAGTACCCGCAGTACCACGCGGCGCTCAAGCAGTTCCGCACGGAACAGACCGACACCGTTCTGGACAACCCAGACCCGCGCCAGGCTTGAGGCTCAACCCATGAAGATCGGTGTAATCGGTGGCGGCCAGCTGGGCCGCATGCTGGCCCTGGCGGGTACCCCGCTGGGCATGAACTTCGCCTTCCTCGACCCGGCGCCGGACGCCTGCGCCGCGCCGCTGGGCGAGCACCTGCGTGCCGACTACGGCGACCAGGACCACCTGCGTCAGCTGGCCGACGAAGTCGACCTGGTCACCTTCGAGTTCGAAAGCGTCCCGGCCGAGACCGTGGCCTTCCTCTCGCAGTTCGTGCCGGTGTACCCCAGCGCCGAAGCGCTGCGCATCGCCCGTGACCGCCTGTTCGAGAAGAGCATGTTCCGCGACCTGGGTATCCCTACCCCGGCCTTCGCCGACATCCTCTCGCAGGCCGACCTGGACGCCGCGGTGGCCAGCATCGGCCTGCCGGCCGTGCTGAAAACCCGCACCCTGGGTTACGACGGCAAGGGCCAGAAGGTGCTGCGCACGCCTGAGGACGTGGTCGGTACCTTTGCCGAGCTGGGCAGCGTACCTTGCCTGCTGGAAGGCTTTGTGCCGTTCACCGGCGAAGTGTCGCTGGTGGCCGTGCGTGCCCGTGATGGCGAAACCCGCTTCTACCCTCTGGTGCACAACACCCACGAAAGCGGCATCCTGCGCCTGTCGGTCGCCAGCCAGGCGCACCCGCTACAGGCCCTGGCCGAAGACTACGTGGGCCGCGTGCTCAAGCAACTGGACTATGTGGGCGTGATGGCCTTCGAGTTCTTCGAAGTCGACGGCGGCCTGAAGGCCAACGAAATCGCCCCGCGCGTGCACAACTCAGGGCACTGGACCATCGAAGGCGCCGAATGCAGCCAGTTCGAGAACCACCTGCGCGCCGTCGCCGGCCTGCCGCTGGGCTCGACCGCCAAGGTCGGCGAGAGCGCGATGCTCAACTTCATCGGTGAAGTGCCGGCGGTGGAAAAGGTAGTTGCCATCGGTGACTGCCACCTGCATCACTATGGCAAGGCGTTCAAGGCCGGTCGCAAGGTTGGCCACGCCACCCTGCGCTGCCACGACATGGCCACCCTCGAGCGCAAGATTGCCGAAGTAGAAGCCCTGATCGGCAACTGATCGAACTTCTACCAGCGGCTTGCCCTCTGAAATGGCAACGAGCCAAAGCGCTGTCTAGGCTTTGGCTTGTTCCATCTTCACTGCAGAGGGATTGCCATGGGTATCATTGGAACCATCTTCATCGGCCTCATCGTTGGCCTGCTGGCCCGCTTCATCAAGCCGGGCGACGACAGCATGGGCTGGATCATGACCATCCTGCTGGGGATTGCCGGCTCCCTGCTGGCCACCTACGGCGGCCAGGCACTGGGCATCTATCAGGCCGGGCAGGCTGCGGGATTCCTTGGCGCGCTGGTCGGTGCCGTGATCCTTCTGGTGATTTACGGATTCATCAAGAAGCGCTGATTAGTGGTTAGAATGCCCGGCAATTCATTGGAGTTGCCGAGCATTTTCATGCGTGCCTTTTTCCTCGCCCCACTGTTGCTGGCCAGCGCCCTGGCCCATGCCGAACTGCCTGAAACCGACTGGCTGGAGCTGATGCCCGAGTCGGACCAGCAGGCCCTCGAGCAAATGCCCGAGATCGATCACAACTCGCCGGAAGCCATGGGTACCTTTACCGACAAGGGCGGCCTGAAGCAGAGCAAGGGCCTGCCGGCGGTGATGTACTCGACCAAGACGGTGGCGGCCATGAATGGCAAGGATATTCGCCTTGGGGGCTACCCGGTGCCGCTGGAGAGCGATGCCAAGGGCAACAGCACGCTGTTCTTCCTGGTGCCGTACCCAGGCGCGTGCATCCATGTGCCGCCGCCACCGCCGAACCAGCTGGTGCTGGTGCGCTACCCGAAGGGTCTGAAGATCGATGATATCTACACACCGCTGTGGGTCAGCGGCAAGCTGAAGGTGGAGAAGGTCAGCAATGACCTGGCCGATGCGGCCTATGCGCTGGATGCCGGGAAGGTGAGGGTGGTGGAGGACGCAGACCTCTGACGCCTGCACTGGCCTCTTCGCAAGCAAGCCCGCGAAGAGGCCCGCATAGGCACTGCAAGACTCAGATCATTTCACAGCCAATCCTGACCCCCAGCGAGCTGCTGCCCCCAGGCTTCAATTCCACCAGGTCATCCCACGCATTCGCCGTCTCGATGCACAGCATCCGCTGCCACCCATCGTCGGCCATGTCTGGCAGTTCCCTGGCCCGTTCAGTCCAAGGGTTCCAGATCACCGCCGAGCGCGACCCACTGCTGGTCAAGGTAATGCGCCGCTTCCAGTGTGGGTCGACGATGCTCAGGGTTTGCGGTGTCGCCAGGTAGATCCGGTCAGTCTCCCCGGCAAACGCCAGCGGCCCCTTCTGCTGGCACTGCTCCCAGTCAGCCAGGGTCTCGATATAGCTCAGCCCCTCCACCCCTTCGACCCGCGCCTGGCGAACGTCACTGACCGCGCAGTAGCTGTGCAGGGCCTGGCTGATGGTCACGGGGGTATTGCCCATGTTGCGGCTGGTCAGGTTCAGCTGCAGGTCCTCGCCCAGCTCCACCACCAGCTTCAGCTCGACGTCATGAGGCCAGCCAGGCAGGTCACCCTGCGCTTCCGGCAGTTCGAATTCGATGCGCAGGCCTTCGCCCGCCTCCTCGATACCCAGCAATTGCCAGTCGCGCGCGCGCGCCAGGCCGTGGGCGGGTGCCTGTTCGCCGTGGTACATGGCCTGCACGGCCTGGGGGTTGCGCTGCAGGTTGCCGAACCACGGCCAGCACACCGGCACACCGGCGCGTACCGACTTGCCCTTACGGAAGATGGCCTGGTCGCTCAGCCACAGCAGCGGTGGCTGGCCAACGCGCTGGTAGCTGAGGATCTGCGCGCCCTGCTGGGCGATCAGTAGTTCGGCGTGGTCACTGCTGATACGCCAGCAGTTGAGTTCGCCATGTTGCTCGGTTACGACCTGGAAGGTAGCCATTGCATTCATCTCATTGATTGCCAGTGGGCCTTGGACCCGGGCACATGCAATGAGTTTACCGCCGGCGTGGCTCAGCGACGAGGTACGGAGCGGGTGCGGCCACTGCCGTCGATGGCGACGAAGACGAAGACTGCTTCGGTGACCTTGCGCCATTCGCTGGACAGCGGGTCGTCGCTCCACACTTCGACCATCATCTGGATCGAGCTGCGGCCGATTTCCAGGGTCTGGGTATAGAACGATAGCTGCGCGCCGACGGCGACCGGGACCAGAAAGGCCATGCGGTCGATGGCCACGGTGGCCACGCGGCCGCCGGCGACACGGCTGGCCATGGCGGTGCCGGCCAGGTCCATCTGGGCGACAAGCCAGCCGCCGAAGATGTCGCCAAACCCGTTGGTTTCGCGCGGGAGTGCGGTGATCTGCAAGGCCAGGTCGCCTTGCGGGATTGGATCTTCTTGTTCGAGCTCAATCATGCGATGGGGCCTCTGACCCGTGACGCTTTTCGTTGGTGTGGCGCAAAGGCCGGGTAAACGATTCAGCTTGAAACATACTACGCCGATTTCGTTTCACTGGGCGGCCGTAGGGAAACTCTGCGAAACCGCCTGACAGTAATGACCGGCGTTTTCGCACAACATCCCACGTTAGGAGCAACCTTTTCCTACGAAGTGCCAGTATATAGAGCATAACGGCCAGCGACGACCGAGCATTCATGAATATGTGTAGGGATTTTGTATCGCTTTCGGCGCAGCTCAGCAATTTGCTATCTTCGCCTGTCTCCCAATCCAGAAGCCGCATGCCAAGCGGCCTGCATGCCCACAAAGAGAACAATGAGCGATGACTTCCGTGCCGAGCAGTATCGAGCAGCCTTCGCGGCCGCTGACCCGCAGTGACTACAAGACCCTCTCACTGTCCGCCCTGGGCGGCGCGCTGGAGTTCTACGACTTCATCATTTTCGTGTTCTTCGCCACAGTGGTCGGCAAGCTGTTCTTCCCGGCTGACATGCCCGAATGGCTGCGCCTGATGCAAACCTTTGGCATTTTCGCCGCCGGCTACCTGGCGCGGCCGCTGGGCGGCATCATCATGGCCCACTTCGGTGACCTGCTCGGGCGCAAGAAGATGTTCACCCTGAGCATCTTCATGATGGCCCTGCCGACGCTGATCATGGGCCTGCTGCCCACTTATGCACAGATCGGCATGTGGGCGCCGATCCTGTTGCTGCTGATGCGCGTGATCCAGGGCGCGGCCATCGGTGGCGAGGTACCGGGCGCCTGGGTATTCGTGTCCGAGCACGTGCCAGAGCGCAACACCGGCTACGCCTGCGGCACCCTCACCGCAGGCCTGACCGCGGGCATCCTGCTTGGTTCGCTGGTGGCGACCCTGATCAACAGCGTCTACAGCGCACAGGAAGTGGCAGATTACGCCTGGCGTATCCCGTTCCTGCTCGGCGGTGTATTCGGCCTGTTCTCGGTGTACCTGCGCCGTTGGCTGCACGAAACCCCGGTGTTCGCCGAGATGCAGCAGCGCAAGGCGCTGGCCGAGGAGCTGCCGTTGCGCGCGGTGCTGCGTGACCATCGCGGCGCGATCATCCTGTCGATGCTGCTGACCTGGATGCTGTCAGCCGCCATCGTGGTGCTCATCCTGATGACTCCGGCGCTGCTGCAGAGCATCTACCACATCAGCCCAACCGACTCGCTCAAGGCCAACAGCCTGGCCATCGTGCTGCTCAGCTTCGGCTGCATCGGCGCTGGCAGCCTGGCCGATCGCTTCGGCGCGGGCCGGGTGTTCGTGATCGGCAGCCTGCTGCTGCTGGCGACCTCCTGGACCTTCTACCACAGCCTGCCGACCCGGCCCGAGCTGCTGTTCCCGCTGTATGCAGTGACCGGCCTGTGCGTGGGCGTGATTGGCGCGGTGCCTTATGTGATGGTCAAGGCGTTCCCGGCGGTGGTGCGCTTCAGCGGGCTGTCGTTCTCGTACAACGTGGCCTACGCGATCTTTGGCGGGCTGACACCGATGGTGGTGACTGCGCTGCTGAAAGTGAGCCCGATGGCGCCGGCCTACTATGTGGCGGGGCTGTGTGCCGTTGGTCTGGTTGTTGGCCTGTACCTCCTGGCCAACAAGCGTTAAGGCTGCTGGCCTCTTCGCGGCTAAAGCCGCTCCCACAGAAATTGCACCGGCTTCAAGGCAATGCCGCACCTGTGGGAGCGGCTTTAGCCGCGAAGAGGCCAGACCTGCTTTTGATGATGGCCTTTCATCCAATTGTCATATTCAAGTCATATCGTATTCATGCGGCCTACAGATACTTGGGCCCGTTCCATCCAACACCCCAATATTCCTGCTAGGAGCAAGGCATGAAACTGAAGCGTTTGATGGCGGCCCTCACCTTTGCCGCCGCTGGCGTTGCAACCGCCAACGCGGTAGCCGCTGTCGATCCTGCGATCCCGACCTACACCAAGACCACTGGTGTTTCGGGCAACCTCTCCAGCGTCGGTTCGGACACCCTCGCCAACCTGATGACTCTGTGGGCCGAGGCCTACAAGAAGGAATATCCTAACGTAAACATCCAGATCCAGGCTGCCGGCTCCTCCACCGCGCCACCCGCGCTGACCGAAGGCACCGCCAACCTCGGCCCGATGAGCCGCAAGATGAAGGACGTCGAGCTGCAGGCCTTCGAGCAGAAATACGGCTACAAACCGACCGCCATCCCGGTCGCCGTAGACGCCCTGGCTGTGTTCGTGCACAAGGACAACCCGATCAAAGGCCTGACCATGGCCCAGGTCGACGCCATCTTCTCTTCCACCCGCCTGTGCGGTGGCAAAGCCGACGTCAAGACCTGGGGTGACCTGGGCGTGACCGGCGACCTGGCCAACAAGCCGGTGCAGCTGTTCGGCCGTAACTCGGTATCGGGCACCTACGGCTACTTCAAGGAAGAAGCCCTGTGCAAAGGCGACTTCAAGCCTAACGTCAACGAACAGCCTGGCTCGGCTTCGGTCGTGCAATCGATCAGCTCCTCGCTGAACGGCATCGGCTACTCGGGTATCGGCTACAAGACCGCCAGCGTCAAGACCGTGGCCCTGGCCAAGAAGGAAGGCGGTGAGTTCGTTGAGGACAATGAAGCCAACGCCCTGAACGGCACCTACCCGCTGTCGCGCTTCCTGTACGTCTACGTCAACAAGGCCCCGAACAAGCCTCTGGCCCCGCTGGAAGCCGAGTTCGTCAAGCTGGTGCTGTCGCAAGCTGGCCAGCAGGTCGTGGTGAAGGATGGCTACATCCCGCTGCCGGCCAAAGTCGTCGACAAGACCTTGGCTGACCTGGGCCTGTCCCACGCAGGTAACGTCGCAAAAAAGTAAGTAACTGAAGGGGAGGCCGGCGCTGATGCCCGGCCTCTTCCACGAAGCTCCAGTCCGAAGCCAGGTTTCCTGTGCGGCGGGCTTTCGTGCGTCACCACTTTGTAATGTTTTTGTCACACGGGACCGCTAGGGTGTGCGCATGAATGATCTGGCCAATTCCAACATGACCCAAAACTCCCAGCCCGTGCGGATTGATTTCAATACGCCGGAGTTGCAACGCAAGCGCCGCATGCGCGCGCTAAAGGACCGCCTGACCCGCTGGTATGTACTGGTAGGCGGGCTTGCCGTATTGGCGGCTATCACCCTGATCTTCTTCTATCTGGCCTATGTGGTGCTGCCGCTGTTCCAGGGGGCCGAGCTGACCAGCAAAAAAGCCCTGGAGCCGACCTGGCTGCAACAGGATGCCGGCAAGCCGCTGATGATCGCGCTTGAAGAGCAGAACCTGGTGGGCATGCGTGTTTCGGACAAGGGCCAGGCACTGTTCTTCGATACCAAGACCGGTAACGAGCTCAAGCGTGTCGACCTGCCACTGCCGGCAGGCACCCAGGTCACTTCGATCAGTGCCGACCAGCCGGGTAGCCCGCTGGTGGTGCTGGGCTTGTCCAATGGCCAGGCGCTGGTGTTTCACCACACCTACAAGATCACCTACCCGGACAACAAGAAAACCATCGCCCCCGGCATCGACTACCCGTACGGCGAGCAGCCGTTCGTGCTCGACGAGCAGGGGCGTGCGCTGGATCATGTCAGCGTAAACGTCAATGGCGACACCCTGCTGCTGGCTGCTTCCACCGGCGCGCACCTGCAGGTGGTCGAGTTGACCCGCACCGAGAACATGATGACCGAAGAGGTCACGACCGAGCAGAACCGCATCGAACTGCCGCAGATGACCGAAACGGTGAAGAACATCTTCATCGACCCGCGTCAGCAGTGGCTGTACGTGATCAACGGCCGTGCCACCGCGGACGTGTTCAACCTGCGCGACAAGAGCCTCAACGGCCGCTACAAACTGTCTGAAAGCGCCGACACCGAAATTACCGCCACCGCCCAGCTGGTCGGCGGCATCTCGCTGATCATCGGTGATTCCAAGGGCGGCCTGGCCCAGTGGTTCATGGCCCGTGACCCGGATGGTGAATCGCGCTTCA
Source organism: Pseudomonas sp. ABFPK (assembly GCF_001586765.1). Taxonomy (NCBI): domain Bacteria; kingdom Pseudomonadati; phylum Pseudomonadota; class Gammaproteobacteria; order Pseudomonadales; family Pseudomonadaceae; genus Pseudomonas; species Pseudomonas sp. ABFPK. Next base: position 189,381 of record NZ_LQXW01000001.1, read on the forward strand.
AGCTGATCCGCACTTTCCAGATGGGCAAGGCCGCAGTCGTGCAGATCGACGCCGAAGAGCGTCGCAAGGGCTTCGTGGCCCTCGACGCCGCAGGCGAGCTGGGCGTGTTCCACAGCACCGCGCACCGTACCCTGCTGGTCGAGCCGGCCGCCGAAGGCCCAGGCATCCTGGCCCTGTCGCCACGTGCCAACCGCATCATCATCGAGGAAGGTGGCAAGCTGCTGCCACTTAGCCTGCGCAACCCGCACCCGGAAATTTCCTTCAGCGCGCTGTGGGGCAAGGTGTGGTACGAGAACTACGACGAGCCGAAATACGTCTGGCAATCGACCGCTTCGAACACCGACTTCGAGCCCAAACTGAGCCTGTCGCCGCTAACCTTCGGTACCCTCAAGGCTGCGTTCTACGCCATGATCCTGGCGGCCCCGCTGGCGATTGCCGCGGCCATCTACACTGCCTACTTCATGGCCCCGGGCATGCGCCGCAAGGTCAAGCCGGTGATCGAACTGATGGAAGCGATGCCGACGGTGATCCTCGGCTTCTTCGCCGGCCTGTTCCTGGCCCCGTATCTGGAAGGCCACCTGCCGGGCGTGTTCAGCCTGTTCCTGCTGATGCCGCTCGGTATCCTGCTGGCCGGGTTCGCCTGGACCCGCCTGCCCGAGTCGATTCGCCTGCGTATCCCGGATGGCTGGGAAGCGGCGATCCTGATCCCGGTCATCCTGTTCACCGGGTGGTTCGCCCTGACCATGAGCCCGCACCTCGAGAGCTGGTTCTTTGGCGGTGACATGCGCCTGTGGATCACCAACGACCTGGGGATAACCTACGACCAGCGCAATGCCCTGGTCGTGGGTATCGCCATGGGCTTCGCGGTCATCCCGAACATCTACTCCATCGCCGAAGACGCCGTGTTCAGTGTGCCACGCAGCCTGACCCTGGGCTCCCTGGCGCTGGGGGCGACGCCCTGGCAGACCCTGACCCGCGTGGTCATCCTCACCGCCAGCCCAGGTATCTTCTCGGCGCTGATGATCGGCATGGGCCGTGCGGTGGGCGAGACCATGATCGTGTTGATGGCCACTGGCAACACCCCGGTGATGGAGCTGAACCTGTTCGAGGGCATGCGCACCCTGGCCGCCAACGTGGCGGTGGAAATGCCGGAATCGGAAGTCGGCGGCAGCCACTACCGCGTGCTGTTCCTGGCCGCGCTGGTGCTGCTGATGTTCACCTTCATCATGAACACCTTGGCCGAGCTGATTCGCCAGCGTCTGCGCAAGAAATACTCGTCGCTTTGATAGAAAGGTAGCGATCCGTGAAAAAGGATTCCCTCAAAGGCTGGTTCAAGAGCGGCGCCCCAGGCGTCTGGATGAGCGGCGGCGCGGTGGCCATGGCAGTGATCATGACCGTTGGCCTGCTGGCGGTGATTGCCGTGCGCGGCCTGGGCCACTTCTGGCCGGCCGATCTTGTCCAGGCTACCTACAAGGTGCCGGGCCAGGCCGACCATGTCGTCATTGGCGAAGTGGTGCAAAAGGAAGAAGTACCCCGTGCCCGCCTGAAGGGCGCTGGCCTGCCAGTGCCTGACCAAGGCCCGGAGTTCATGACCCGTGAGCTGATCAAGGTGGGCAACCGCGACCTCAACGGCAGCGACTTCACCTGGGTGGTCGGCGACTGGCTGGTCGACGAAAGGCACCCGACCGACCTGGTCGCCCTGGAGCGCCGCGAGTGGGGCAACTTCTACGGTTACCTGGTCAGCGTCAAGGAAGAAGGCCGCGTGGTCGCCGAAGGCGCTGCGGCCTGGGCCGAGCTGCAGGCCCGCCTCAAGCGCGCCAACCAGCTCAACAGCGAACTGCAAAGCCTCGAAAAGAAAGACATCGGCGCCATCAACCATGGCCTCGAGCGCCTGCGTCTGCAAGCGCGCAAGCTGGAGCTGGACGGCAAGCTGGACGCCGCCGCCCAGGCCGATATGGACGCCGAGCGCGCCGAGCTGAACAGTCGCTACAAGGCCATCGAAGACCGCCTGACCGGTCTGCACCAGGCCTTCGCCCGCGACAGCCTGGTGGCCCGTGATGGCAACGGCCGTGAAGTGGAAATCAACCTCAGCAAGGTGGTGCACGCCATCCAGCCTAACGCCATGTCGGGGTTCACCAAGCTGGGCACCTACTTCACCAAGGTCTGGGAGTTCCTCAGCGATGACCCGCGTGAAGCCAACACCGAGGGCGGTATCTTCCCGGCCATCTTCGGTACTGTGATGATGACCCTGATCATGGCCGTGATCGTCACCCCGTTCGGTGTGCTGGCTGCCGTGTACCTGCGCGAATACGCCAGACAGGGCCCGGTGACCCGCTTGATCCGCATCGCGGTGAACAACCTGGCTGGTGTGCCCGCGATCGTCTACGGCGTGTTCGGCTTGGGCTTCTTCGTCTACGTGCTGGGTGGCTCGATCGACCGCCTGTTCTTCCCCGAAGCACTGCCGGCGCCAACCCTGGGTACCCCAGGCCTGTTGTGGGCATCGCTGACCCTGGCGCTGCTGGCCGTGCCGGTGGTGATCGTGGCCACGGAGGAAGGCCTGGCGCGTATCCCGCGCACCGTGCGCGAAGGCTCGCTGGCCCTGGGCGCTACCAAGGCCGAAACCCTGTGGAAGATCGTCCTGCCGATGGCCAGCCCGGCGATGATGACCGGCATGATCCTCGCCGTGGCCCGCGCCGCCGGTGAAGTGGCGCCGCTGATGCTGGTGGGTGTGGTAAAGCTGGCTCCATCCCTGCCGGTGGACGGGAACTACCCGTACCTGCACCTGGACCAGAAGATCATGCACCTGGGCTTCCATATCTATGACGTCGGCTTCCAGAGCCCCAACGTAGAAGCCGCGCGGCCGCTGGTATACGCCACGGCGTTGCTGCTGGTGCTGGTGATCGCGGCCCTCAACCTCTCGGCCGTGTGGATCCGTAACCACCTGCGCGAGAAGTACAAGGCCCTCGACAGCTGATCCTGATTGCAAGCGTGCCGCCCGTTAAACGGGCGGCCCTTAGAAACGAATTGTTAGCGTATGGAGTTGACCATGCAGCAAGAATCCCATACCCACGGCATCGACATGTCTGCCCTGGGCCGCGACAAGCAGAGCCTGCGCCTGGCCGAAGAAACCGTAGCCATCGAAGTGCCGGGCCTGAGCCTGTTCTACGGTGACAAACAAGCGCTGTTCGATGTGCAGATGAACATTCCCAAGCAGCGCGTGACCGCCTTTATCGGCCCGTCCGGCTGCGGCAAGTCGACCCTGCTGCGCACCTTCAACCGCATGAACGATCTGGTTGATGGTTGCCGCGTGGAAGGCGCCATCAACCTGTATGGCAATAACATCTACCGCAAGGGCGAAGACGTGGCCGAGCTGCGCCGTCGTGTGGGCATGGTGTTCCAGAAGCCCAACCCGTTCCCAAAGACCATCTACGAAAACGTGGTCTACGGCCTGCGGATCCAGGGCATCAACAAGAAGCGCGTGCTGGACGAAGCGGTCGAATGGGCGCTGAAGGGCGCGGCACTGTGGGACGAGGTCAAGGACCGCCTGCACGATTCGGCACTGGGCCTGTCCGGTGGCCAGCAGCAGCGTCTGGTCATCGCCCGCACCATCGCCGTGGAGCCGGAAGTGCTGCTGCTCGACGAACCGTGCTCGGCACTGGACCCGATCTCGACCCTGAAAGTCGAGGAACTGATCTACGAATTGAAATCCAAGTACACCATCGTCATCGTGACCCACAACATGCAGCAGGCGGCCCGTGTTTCGGACTACACCGCGTTCATGTACATGGGCAAACTGGTCGAATTCGGGGATACCGACACCCTGTTCACCAACCCGGCGAAGAAACAGACCGAAGACTACATCACCGGTCGCTACGGCTAAGCCTGGCCAGCCAGGGCACGACACGAACTACTTGAAGCTTGCAGCTTCTTCGCGGAGCGAACGATGATCAACAAAGAAAGCCTTACGCATCACATTTCCCAGCAGTTCAACGCCGAGCTCGAAGAGGTGCGTAGCCACCTGCTGGCCATGGGCGGCCTGGTCGAAAAGCAGGTCAACGACGCAGTCACTGCGCTGATCGAAGCCGACTCGGGCCTGGCCCAGCAAGTGCGCGAAGTCGACGAGCAGATCAACCAGATGGAGCGCAACATCGACGAGGAGTGCCTGCGCATCCTCGCCCGTCGTCAGCCGGCGGCCTCCGACCTGCGTCTGATCATCAGCATCTCCAAGTCGGTGATTGACCTGGAGCGCATCGGTGACGAGTCGACCAAGATCGCCCGCCGCGCCATCCAGCTGTGCGAGGAAGGCGAGTCACCGCGCGGCTATGTCGAGGTGCGCCACATCGGCGACCAGGTACGCAACATGGTCCGTGACGCGCTGGACGCCTTTGCCCGCTTCGACGCCGACCTGGCACTGTCGGTGGCCCAGTACGACAAGACCATCGACCGCGAATACAAGACCGCCCTGCGTGAGCTGGTGACCTACATGATGGAAGACCCGCGCTCGATCTCGCGGGTACTGAGCGTGATCTGGGTCCTGCGTTCGCTGGAGCGTATCGGCGACCATGCGCGCAATATCTCCGAGCTGGTGATCTATCTGGTGCGCGGCACCGACGTGCGTCACATGGGCCTCAAGCGCATGACGGCAGAAGTGCAAGGCACTGCTGTTTCCGACGGCGAAAACGCTAATGTTCCGGCTGAACCTGACGATAAGTAAGGTTGCTCCCGAGCATCGACGCCCGGCCTTGGCCGGGCGTTTTCGTTTGCGGTCGAGGAGCCGGCAGGCACCCGCGAACGATGTGAAGAAGTCCCGGCGTGACCAGGTTGTAGCAAGTGGCCATTATTCGGCGGTAGGCTAGTCGGGATTCAGAAGGAGTATCGATGAGTAAAGTGAATGTGCTGGTCGTGGATGACGCCCCGTTTATCCGTGATCTGGTCCGCAAATGCCTGCGCAATGCCTTCCCGGGCATGACCATCGACGACGCCGTCAACGGTCGCAAGGCAATGGCCATGCTGGGCAAGGAAGCGTTCGACCTGGTTCTGTGCGACTGGGAAATGCCGGAAATGTCCGGCCTGGAACTGCTCACCTGGTGCCGCCAGCAGCCTGAGTTGAAGAACCTGCAATTCATCATGGTGACCAGCCGTGGCGACAAGGAAAACGTCATCCAGGCGATTCAGGCGGGCGTTTCCGATTTTGTCGGCAAGCCGTTCACCAACGAGCAGTTGCTGACCAAGGTGAAAAAGGCTCTGACCAAGATCGGCAAGCTCGACAGCCTGATGTCCAGCGGCCCGGCACGGGTCAACTCGGCGTTCGCCAATGACTCGCTGAATGCGCTGACAGCCGGCAAGCCTGAAGCGGTGAAGGTCGCGGCGCCAGCTCCGGCACCTGCAACCGCACCCGCCAGGCCAGTGGCCAATGCCCCCCGGCCCGCCACTCCCGCGCCGACCGGCCGTGGCCAGGGCCAGTTGCGCCTGGCCGGCGGCATGCAGCCGTGCGTGATCAAGGCGCTGAGCCTGAAAGAGGCGCTGCTGGTGGTGCGCCGTGGTGAAGCGCTGCCACAGGTGCTGGAAGGCGCGGTGCTGGACCTGGAGCAGGGCGAGAACGCCGAAATCGCGCGCCTGAACGGCTACCTGCATGCCGTCGCGGCACTTGAGCCCAAGCCCGACAGCGATTGGTTGCAACTGACCTTCAAGTTCGTCGATCAGGATGCCCAGAAGCTCGACTACCTGTCGCGGCTGATTGCCCGCGGGACGGCGCAGAAGCATTTCACCCCGGGCGCCTGACCGCAGCCTCACACCGCACTTTTTGTAGGAGCAGCCTTGTGCTGCGAATGGGCTGCAAAGCAGCCCCCAGGTATCAATGCCGCCGCAAGCATTGCCGGGGCTGCTCCGCAGCCCATTCGCAGCACAAGGCTGCTCCTACAAAACGCTGCGCAACCCCGGGCCATCCGACCAACTGTCATACCCGTTGCAAAACCCCCTGCTAGGCTTCGACAAACCATAACTGTCAAAAAGCCACTATCATGCCCGCCCGCCTGCTGCTGTTCTGTGCATTGCTCATGGCCTCGGCGTCGAGCCTGGGCATGACCATTTACGAGATCACCGATGATGGCCGTGTGACCTCCTATTCCGACCGGCCCGGCCCCGGTGCCAAAACCTTTGTGCGGCGCGTACCTATGGTCGAGGTGCCCGAAGGCCAGGTTCTGCTGAACGCGATAACCTTCAACGGCGGCGTGAGCTTTTCGGCCCGCAACCAGCTACACGTGCCAGTGGAGGTGGAGTTGCGCCTGGACAACCTGGTGAACGCACAAGGTGGCAATGCCCCGCGTACCGTGCGCCGCGTACTGCCGCCGCGCACCACGCAAATGCTCAGCGTGCTCAGGGGGCGCCCCGGGATGCTGCTGAACTACCGCTCGACCCTGCTACAGGCCATGGGCGACCCGGGCAAGCGGCCCCAGGGCTTCCGCTATGCATTCCCCTGGATTGGCGGGCCGTTCCGCGTGACCCAGGGCCCCAATGGCCGGGTCAGTCATTTTGGGCCCAAGGGGCGTTACGCCATGGACATCGCCATGCCCGAAGGCACTACCATCATCGCGGCGCGGGAAGGGGTGGTGGTGAAGACGGAGAACAGCCAGAGCGGGCGCGGCCCCAACCCCTCGGGCAATTTCGTCAGGATCCTGCACCCGGACGGCACCATGGGTGTGTACCTGCACCTGATGCGCGGTTCGGTGGTGGTGGCAGAGGGGCAACGGGTGCGGCAGGGGCAGATGCTGGCCAAGTCGGGCAATACCGGCAACAGCACCGGGCCGCACCTGCATTTCGTGGTACAGCGCAATGTGGGGTTGGCGCTGGAATCGATACCTTATCGGTTCGACAGGCCGATCGGAGGGTTGCCTGACTTCACTGCGGGTAACCCTTGAGATTTTTGGGGCTGCTTTGCAGCCCCTGGCCCTCAATCCAGCTTGAGCACCTTGGCCAGCACGATCTTCGGCCCTTTCATCTTCTTGATGATGATGCGCAGCCCTTCGACCTCCAGCACTTCCTCTTCTTCAGGCACGCGCTTGAGCGTCTCGTAGACCAGACCTGCGAGGGTTTCCGCCTCGATATGGTCAAGGTCGACGCCCAGCAGGCGCTCGACCTTGAACAGCGGCGTGTCGCCACGCACCAGCAGCTTGCCCGGCTGGTAGGCGAGGATGCCGCGCTCGGTCTTGCGGTGCTCGTCCTGGATATCGCCCACTAGCACTTCCAGCACGTCTTCCATGGTCAGGTAGCCAATCACCTTGCCATCGGCTTCCTCCACCAGCACGAAGTGCGCGCCGCCCTTGCGGAACTGCTCCAGCAACTGCGCCAGCGGCATGTGCCGCGACACACGCTCCAGCGGCCTGGCCAGGTCGTCGAGGTCGATGGTTTCGGGCAGGTGCTCGAGTTCGGCCAGTTCCAGCAGCAGGTCCTTGATATGCAGCAGGCCGGTGAACTCCTCACGCTCGGCGTCGTACACCGGGTAGCGGCTGAACTTGTGGCGGCGTACCAGCGCCAGTATCTGCTTCAACGGCGCATGGGCGTCGATGCTGACCATGTCCTCGCGCGAGTTGGCCCAGTCGACCACCTCCAGCTCGCCCATTTCCACGGCAGAGGCCAGCACGCGCATGCCCTGGTCGCTCGGGTCCTGGCCACGGCTGGAGTGCAGGATCAGCTTGAGTTCTTCACGGCTGTAGTGGTGCTCGTGATGCGGGCCGGGCTCGCCCTGGCCAGCAATGCGCAGGATGGTGTTGGCGCTGGCATTGAGCAGGTAGATGGCCGGGTACATCACCCAGTAGAACAGGTACAGCGGCACGGCGGTCCACAGCGACAGCAGTTCTGGCTTGCGGATGGCCCAGGACTTGGGCGCCAGCTCACCGACCACGATGTGCAGGTACGAAATGACGAAGAAGGCGACGAAGAACGATATCGCCTTGATCAGCTCGGGCGTGTCCACGCCAAGGTATGCCAGCAGCGGCTCGAGCAGGTGGGCGAACGCCGGTTCACCGACCCAGCCCAGGCCCAGCGAGGCGAGGGTGATCCCCAGCTGGCAGGCCGACAGGTAGGCGTCGAGCTGGTTGTGTACTTTGCGCAGGATGCTGCCACGCCAGCCATGCAACTCGGCGATGGACTCGACGCGGGTAGCGCGCAGCTTGACCATGGCGAACTCGGCGGCAACGAAGAAGCCGTTGAGCAGCACCAGGAGCAAGGCAAAGATGATCATGCCGAAATCGGCGAATAACGAGGTGAGGCTGATACCAGGGGAAGGGTCCATGATGGAGTTTTTACGGGGTCCGTCTTCGAGATAGAGAGAAAAAAAGTGCCAGCTCTTGCTGGCACAGGGGGTCCAATGTAGCGGCTGGGACCGTAAAAGCAAAGGGCGATGGATTCTTTGGGGGCGCTTTGCGCCCCATCGCGACACAAGGCCGCTCCGCGATCCCGTGTAGGAGCGGCCTTGTGTCGCGATGGGCTGCAAAGCAGCCCCCGAGGCCCTCAAGCCTTGCCGTTGGCCAATTGTGCCGGCGCGAAGTGACAGGTAAACGTACTGCCATGCCCCGGCACGCTGCTGATCTCCAGCTTGCCGCGGTGGCGCATCAGCACATGCTTGACGATCGCCAGCCCCAGCCCGGTGCCCCCGGTATTCGACGCACGGCTGGAGTCGACCCGGTAGAAGCGCTCGGTCAGACGTGGCAGGTGCTTGGCATCGATGCCCACCCCCGAGTCCTGCACCGACAGGTGTGCGCCCTGGGCATCGGCCCACCAGCGAATCCGGATGCTGCCTTCGTCCTGGGTGTACTTGACCGCGTTGAACACCAGGTTGGAAAAGGCACTGCGCAGCTCTGACTCGCTGCCCTTCAACTGCACACCGGGCGCGGCTTCAAGGGTGATGCGCTGTTTGCGGGGCCCGGACAGAGCCTGGGCGTCGTTCTTGATCGCGCAGAGCAAGGCATCGACCGCCACCGGGTGGTTGTCCGACGGATAGTCGGTGGCCTCAAGCTTGGCCAGCAGCAACAGGTCGTTGAGCAGTGTCTGCATGCGTGAGCCTTGCTGGCTCATCTGTTGCAGGGCTCGGCTCCAGCGCGGGTTCACGTCCTCGACGTTGTCCAGCAGGGTTTCCAGGTAGCCGGTGATGACCGTCAGCGGCGTGCGCAGCTCGTGGGACACGTTGGCGACGAAGTCCTTGCGCATCTGCTCCAGCTGGTGGATGCGGGTAACGTCGCGCACCAGCATCAGGTGCTCGTTGTTGCCGTAGCGGGTGATGTGCAACTGCACGCGCATGCGGTCGTTGATCGGCGAAGGGATTTCCAGCGGCTCGAGGTAGTTTCCCGCCTCGAAGTACTCCTTGAAGCGCGGGTGGCGCACCAGGTTGGTCACCTGCTGACCGCCGTCCTGTGGGGTCTTGAAGCCCAGCAGGGTCTCGGCGGCGCGGTTCCACCATTCCAGGTTGCCATCGCTGTCGAGCATGATCACTGCGTCTCGCAGTGCGGCAGTAGACTCCTGCACCCTGTCGATCACCGCCTGCAGGCGGCCGCGTACACGCTGGTCGCGGCGTTGCAGGTGGTAGATGCTGTCGAACACCTCGCCCCACAGCCCGTAGCCATCGGGCGGTGCTTCGTCGGGTTGGTGGTTGCGCAGCCAGTCATGCAGGCGCAGCAGTTGCTTGAGGGTCCAGCCCAGGTAGAGCGCCAGGCCGATGGCCAGGCTCCAGCCATAGTAGCCACTGACCAGCCCACCGATGAGGCAGACGGTAATCAGCAGCAGCAGGTGGCGAATCAGGGTCGCGTGCCAGTTCTGGTTCAATTGACGGTCCTTGTACAACGACGTGCAGCTTGGCGCCTTTCAGCTCGATCAGCTCTTGGTCGAGAAGCGGTAGCCGGTGCCCCGGACGGTTTGTACCAGATTTTCGTAGGCTTCACCCAGCGCCTTGCGCAGGCGGCGGATGTGTACGTCGACGGTGCGTTCCTCGACATAGACGTTACCGCCCCATACCTGGTCCAGCAGTTGGCCACGGGTGTAGGCGCGCTCCTGGTGGGTCATGAAGAACTGCAGCAGACGGTATTCGGTAGGGCCCATCTCGGCTGGCTTGCCGTCGATGGTCACGCGGTGGCTGATCGGGTCGAGCAGCAGGCCACCGACTTCGATCGGTGCCTCGCTGTCGCTCGGGCCGGTGCGGCGCAGCACGGCTTTCAGGCGGGCGACCAGCTCGCGTGGTGAGAACGGCTTGGTGATGTAGTCGTCGGCACCCACTTCCAGGCCTTGGATCTTGTTGTCCTCTTCACCCTTGGCGGTGAGCATGATGATCGGGATGTCGCCGGTCAGCTCGTCGCGCTTGAGGCGGCGGGCCAACTCGATGCCGGAGGTGCCCGGCAGCATCCAGTCGAGCAGGATCAGGTCCGGTTTGCGGTCGACGATGATCGCGTGGGCCTGTTGGGAGTTTTCCGCTTCCAGGCAGTCATAGCCGGCCATTTCCAGGGCAACGGCGATCATCTCGCGAATTGGTGCTTCGTCGTCGACGATCAGAATGTTCCTGCCAACCATGCTCAAAACCTCTCCTGGATACGGTGTCTTGGCCCGCATTAGATAACGGAATTATTGCAGCTGTGTGACAGGGTGTTGGCCGTTCTGGCGACATTCCGTGACTGAACTAGGCTTGAAAGGGCCGTGGTTGCGGCAACTTGAACCCAATCCCCCCGAAACAATGGTGAATCCAATGACACGACAAACGCTGAGCTGGATGGCCCTTTTCACTGCGCTGGCGCTCCCGGGGGTGGCCTTGGCCGACCATGCGATGGAGAAGGGCGGCATGTTGGTCGATCATGCCGGCATGACCCTGTACACCTTCGACAAGGATGCGGGCGGCAAGTCGATGTGCAATGGCGAATGCGCCAAAAACTGGCCGCCGCTGATGGTCAAGGCCAATGACGAACCGGCCAAGGACAAGTGGACAGTAGTGATGCGCGATGATGGCAGCAAGCAGTGGGCCTATGACGGCAAGCCGCTGTACACCTTCATCAAGGACAAAAAGGCCGGCGACATGACCGGTGACGGCATGAAGGACGTCTGGCACGTTGCCAAGCCTTGAGATTGCCGGGGCCGCTTTGCGGCCCATCGCGACACAAGGCCGCTCCTACAGGAATGCGCGATACCCTGTAGGAGCGGCCTTGTGTCGCGATGGGCTGCAAGGCCCCAGAATATTCAGCGCAGTGCGTAATCCAGCACCACCCCGACGAACACCAGCATCCCCGCCCAGTGATTGTGCAGAAACGCCTTGAAGCACGACTCCCGGTCCAGCTTGCGCGTCGACCAGTACTCCCAGGCAAAGCACGCCGCCGCGCCCAGTAGCCCCAGGTGGAACCAGCCACCCAGCTCGAAGCGGCTGCCGGCCAGCAACAGGCAGCCCAGCGACAGCAGCTGCAAGGTCAGGATGATGGTGCGGTCGGCATCGCCGAACAGGATGGCGGTCGACTTCACGCCAATCTTCAGGTCGTCATCACGGTCGACCATGGCGTAGTAGGTGTCGTAGCCCACCGTCCACAGCAGGTTGGCGATATACAGCAGCCAGGCGCTGGCCGGCAGCTCGCCACCCGCTGCGGTGAAGGCCATGGGAATGCCCCAGGAATACGCCGCCCCCAGCACCACCTGCGGGTAATAGGTGTAGCGCTTCATGAACGGGTAGCAGAACGCCAGAGCTACCGCACCGAACGACAGCCACACCGTGTGGCTGTTGGTGCACAGCACCAGCAGGAAGCTCACTCCGACCAGGATGGCGAACAGCGCCAATGCTTCGCGCGGGCGGACCCGGCCGCTGGCAAGGGGGCGGTCGGCTGTGCGTTTGACGTGGCCGTCCACCTTGCGGTCGGCAAAGTCGTTGATGCAGCAACCTGCGGCGCGCATCAGCACCACACCGAGGCCGAAGATCAGCACGTTGGCCAGGGTTGGTGAACCGTTGCCGGCAATCCACACCGCCGACAAGGTCGGCCACAGCAGCAGGTAGATACCAATCGGCCGGTCCATGCGGCTGAGCTGGACAAAGTCCCAGGCCCGTGGGTGCAGGCGGTTGAGCGACTTCAGCAGTTGCATGTACATCAGCGGTTTTCCTCCTTGGCCGCTTGCCACAATGCTGGCAGGAACACCTCTGCCACCAGCAAGTCCAGGCCGCCACGTTCGAAGCGCGACCGGCGGCCCCACAGCGCAGTATGGGCGGCTTCGCTCGGCAGCCAGGCTTGTGGATAACTGCACACCTCGATGGGGTGGCGGATGAATGCCTGATCGCAGAACAGCAACTCGCCCAGCGAACGGCTGCCCAAGGTTTCCAGGTCCAGCCCGCCGCGCTCCAGGGCACTGCGGCTGGCGACGCTGCGGGCGAATACCCAGGGTTGGCCATGGCCGCGCAGGTACACCTCGCGCACCCAGCCTTCGGCACCGGCGGCGATGCCCAGTGCCTGGCATTCGTCATCGCGCAGCGGCTGCCAGCCCTCAAACAGCGGGGTGACAGAGAAGTGATCGTTGGACAGGCGGGTCAGGCGGCGGGTCAGCGAGCCCTCGTCGAACAGCCAGTCAAGGGTGGGCTGGTCGATGTCGGTCGCCAGCCGTGAATACGGCAGCCACGCGACAGCGGCTGCTTGCGGGGATTCGTACGACACGTCGGTCTGCTTGTTACAACCAGAGAGGCGGCGAGCTTAGCATGATTGCCCGGACTGCTTGCATACTGCTGACAGGGCCGCTACAAAGCCCCACGAATTGCGCGCAGGCTTCGTCGCGGGTAAACCCGTTCCCACAGGCTACGCGGTCGCTGTAGGAGTGGGTTCACCCGCGAAGAGGCCATCAGCAGCAACACAAAGCTCCAGCTTGAACCGAGGAAAAAGACCTGATGAAGAAGTGGCAATGTATTGTCTGTGGCCTGATCTACGATGAAGCCGAAGGCTGGCCCGACGACGGCATCGCCCCCGGCACACGCTGGGAAGACGTGCCTGAAGATTGGCTATGCCCCGACTGCGGCGTGGGCAAGAGCGACTTTGAAATGATCTCCATCGGCTAATCGAGGAAAGCACGACATGACGTCCCCTGTGGTAATCATCGGTACCGGCCTTGCGGGCTACAACCTGGCCCGTGAATTTCGCAAGCTCGATGCGCAGACGCCGCTGCTGCTGATCACCGCCGATGACGGTCGTTCCTACTCCAAGCCCATGCTGTCCACCGGCTTTGCCAAGCAGAAGGACGCCGACGGCCTATGCATGGCCGAGCCGGGCGCCATGGCCGAGCAACTGAATGCCGAGATTCGCACCCATACCCGCATCAGCGGCATCGACCCGGGCCACAAGCGCTTGTGGATAGGTGAAGAGGCGGTGGAATACCGCGATCTGGTGCTGGCCTGGGGGGCGCAGACGGTGCAGGTGCCGATCGAAGGTGATGGCGGCGATAGGGTGTTCCCGATCAACGATCTGGAAGACTACGCGCGCTTCCGTGCCGCTGCCGTCGGCAAACAGCGCGTGCTGATCCTCGGTGCCGGCCTGATCGGCTGCGAATTCGCCAACGACATGAGCCTGGGCGGCTTCCAGGTCGATGTGGTAGCGCCGTGCGAGCAAGTCATGCCGACCCTGCTGCACCCGGCTGCTGCCACTGCCGTGCAGGCCGGGCTGGAAGGCCTGGGCGTGCGTTTTCACCTCGGTCCGGTACTGACCCGCCTGCAGCAGGTGGCGCAGGGCCTGGAGGCGCACTTGTCCGACGGCAGCGTGATCATCTGTGACCTGGTGGTTTCGGCCATCGGCCTGCGCCCGCGCACCGACCTGGCTGCCGCTGCTGGCCTGCAGACCAACCGCGGCGTTTGCGTGGACCGCCAGTTGCGCACGTCCCACGCCAATATCTTTGCCCTTGGCGACTGTGCCGAAGTCGATGGCATCAACCTGCTTTATGTGATGCCGCTGATGAGCTGTGCCCGGGCCCTGGCGCAAACCCTGGCCGGCAAGCCGACAACGGTCGCCTACGGGCCGATGCCGATCACCGTGAAAACCCCGGCCTGCCCGCTGGTGGTCTCGCCGCCGCCCCAGGGCCACGAAGGCACCTGGCAGGTAGAGGGGCAGGGCAGTGACCTCAAGGTGCTCTGCCTTGATGCAGAGGGCAAGCTGCTGGGCTATGCCCTCACCGGGGCGGCCGTGATGGAAAAGCTGGCCCTGAATCGCCAGCTGCCGGCCGTGATGGCGTAAATAGCTGGCGTTCTGTCGGATTTATCCTGTTGTTGCTTGCACAATGGCCGCCCAGATACTGGCGCGGCCCCTGTGCACGTGCCATCCTCACTTCCGTCTGCCGCAGATTAGAGCCTGCGGTGCCTTGAGCGCTGCTCCCAGGGCAGCACGGCATAACAACAAGAATTCCGTCAAAGAGGCTTCACTATGCGCAAACCAGAACTCGCCGCCGTCATCGCCGAAAAGGCCGATCTGACCAAGGAAAAGGCCAATCAGGTTTTGAACGCGATTCTCGACAGCATCACGGGTGCCCTGGACAAGGACACCGTGACCCTGGTCGGTTTCGGCACCTTCGAAAAACGTCATCGCGGTGCGCGTACCGGCAAGAACCCGCAAACCGGTGAACCGGTCAAGATCAAGGCCAGCAATACCGTGGCTTTCAAGCCAGGCAAGAACCTGCGCGACAGCGTCAACGCCCCCGTCAAGCCGGCCAAGAAAGGCAAGTGATCGCTCCCTGACAACTCCAGTGTCAGCCAAGCGGGCGCCCCAGGGCGCCCGTTGTGCTTTCTGAAGGCAAAAGGTTTCGAACTTGCATAAATAGTTCTGGAAAAGGATAGACTGCGCGCCTTAGTCACTTTTAATTCGAGGCGCGTTGATGAAGTTCCGCTTTCTTCTCTGGGCCATGGGGCTGTTGATGGCCAGGGCCAGCCGCAACAACCCGGCGTTCCAGCAGCAGCTCAAGGGCAAGGACCTGGTGTTCCAGATGCAGACCCTGGACGGCAAGGTCGCCCGGCACTTCATAGTCAACAACGAACGCGTCAGCAGCAAAGGCGGTGCGCACCCGCAGCCAGCGTTCGCCATTGCCTTCAAGGACGCCGCCTATGGCTTCACCACCATGCAGGCAGGTAACAAGCAGTTGGCGTTCATGCAGGGGATTCAGGACAAGCACATCCAGATCAAGGGCAACCCGGCGCTGGTGATGTGGTTCCAGGGGTTGATGAAGTACCTGAAGCCGAAGAAGAAGGCCTGAAATTGAAGGGGCTGCTTTGCAGCCCAATCGCCGGCAAGCCAGCTCCCACAGGGATAGCACTGCCCTCAGGCCTGTGTCGAACCTGTGGGAGCCGGCTTGCCGGCGATTGGGCCGCAAAGCGGCCCCTTTTGATATCAGTGCGGTGCGTGGAACTGCGAAGCCAGCTCACGCAGCAGGCTCTCTGCCTCGAGCACCTTGTTCACCACATCCTCGGCCTTGTCCCGGGTAATCCCCAGCCGTTCCAGCAGCTCGTCAGGAATCTCCTGCTGTGGCCCAGAGCCAATCCCCCGCGAGCGCAGCAGGCGGGTAGCCAGGCACACCAGGTTGGGGAACGCCGAAAACTCGCCTTCATAGGCCGGGTCGTGCTGGAAGCGCAGTGCGGCGGACAGTTCTTCCGGCATGTCCCACAGCTTCATCAACCAGGCACCGATCTGCTCGCGGCTGATGCCCAGCAGGTGTTGTTCCACATAGGTGTGGCACAGGTGCGGGTTGACCTCCAGGTGGCGGCAGATCAGTGAGAAGTGCGGCGGGAACACGTGCGCCAACAGCAAATAGCCAAAGTTGTGCAGCAGCCCGGCCAGGTAGGTCAGGCCGGCCTCGGGGCGCTCGGCCCGTGGCATGGCGCGGGTCAGGCCTTCGATGATCGCGGCGGTGTAGATCGACTGCTGCCAGTACGGCGTGGCTTGCTGCGGGTGGTCTTTCGGCAGGCTCAGGGTCTTGCCCAGCGCCAGGCCCAGGGCCAGGTTGATCACCAGGTCGAAGCCCAGCACACGCACGATGGCGTCTTCCACCGAGCGGATCTTGCCAGGTGAGGCGTAGTAAGGCGATGCCGCCCAACTCACCACCTGTGCCGCCAGCGCCGGGTCGGTTTCGACCACGCCGGTGATATCGTCGATGCTGGCGTTGGGGTCTACCCGTAGCTTGATGATCTTTTGCGCGGTGTCGGCCAGCGGCGGGATTTCGATGGTTTCTTCCAGGCGCTTCTGGATGCGCCGGGCAGTGAAGGCCTGGACGGCGTTGGTGATTTCCCGGGTGTCATCATCGGGGCGGTCGAGGTTGGGGCTGATTGCCTCGACTTCCTGGCCGAAGCTGCTGGCGCTGGCCTTGACCAGCATGCGCTTGAAGTGCGCGCGTTCGATTTCCAGCAGCAGGCCGGCTTCGCCAGACTGGATAAACACGGTTTCAGCGTCGAGCAGGCTCTTTTCGTACTGGCACGGCGAGCTGGTCAGCGCCGGGATGCCCGGCAGGGCCTTGAGCTGGTGCTTGTCCAGCATCTGCTTCAGGCGCGGCACCGACACCGCAGTGAGCTTGCGACCGGTCAGTTCGGCCAGGCGGTTGAGGTCCAGCAGCTGGCTCTGCGGGAATAGCACCATCAGGGCGCCGACCTCGTCGTCGAGCAGCACGGCCTGTACCCGCGACGCTGCTGGCAGGTGCGGATGTTCGACCACCTCGCGGTAGGCCACGCCGAGTTTGTCGAGCAGCAGCCGGATGACCGAGGGAGCGTGTGGGGTTGCGGTGTCCAGGGCAACTTCAGTCATGGTCCGTATCCACTGATTCCTTTAAACGCGAAGTATAACCAGCCTCTGGGCAAAACTGGATCCATTATGGGACCAGCGTCACACTTGGCCATATTGCTGGCCATGACGCAGCCAGCGATCGAGCAGCGGGCTGACGTGCTCCGGCCAGCGTGCGATCAGGGCCTGGGCGGCGTCGCGCACGGCCGGCAGCAGGTCGGCGTCACGCATCAGGTCGGCGACCTTGAACTGCAAAAGGCCTGTCTGGCGGGTGCCGAGCATCTCGCCCGGGCCACGCAGCTCCAGGTCCTTTTCGGCGATGATGAAGCCGTCGTTGGTTTCCCGCATGATCCCTAGCCGCTCGCGGCCGATCTGCGACAGTGGTGGGTGGTACAGCAGCACGCAATGGCTGACGGCGCTGCCCCGGCCAACCCGGCCACGCAACTGGTGCAGCTGTGCCAGGCCCAGGCGCTCTGGGTTCTCGATGATCATCAGGCTGGCGTTGGGCACGTCCACGCCCACCTCGATGACCGTGGTGGCGACCAGCAACTGCAAGTTGCCGGCCTTGAACTCAGCCATGATCTCGGCCTTTTCCGCCGGCTTCATGCGCCCGTGGATCAGCCCCACCCGTAGCTCGCCCAGGGCACTGTCCAGCTCCTCGTAGGTGCTTTCGGCGGCCTGGCAGGTAAGCTCTTCGGATTCTTCGATCAGTGTGCACACCCAGTAGGCCTGGCGCCCTTCGGCGCAGGCGGCGCGCACCCGCTCGACCACTTCGAAGCGGCGGCTATCGGCCACCAGCACGGTGTTCACCGGGGTGCGTCCGGGAGGCAGTTCGTCGAGCACCGAGGTGTCCAGGTCGGCGTAGGCGCTCATGGCCAAGGTGCGCGGAATGGGTGTGGCGGTCATGATCAGCTGGTGCGGGCACAATTCCCCGGCCACGCCCTTCTTGCGCAGGGCCAGGCGTTGCTGCACGCCAAAACGGTGCTGTTCATCGATGATCGCCAGGGCCAGGTGCTTGAACTTCACCTCTTCCTGGAACAGCGCATGGGTGCCGACCACCATTGGCGCGCCATTGGCGATCTGCTCCAGGGCGGCTGCCCGGGCTTTGCCCTTTAGCTTGCCGGCCAGCCACGCGACTTCGATGCCCAGCGGTTCGAGCCAGCGTTTGAAGGTGATGTAGTGCTGTTCGGCGAGTATCTCGGTGGGCGCCATCAAGGCCACCTGGTAGCCGGCCTCCAGGGCCTGTAGCGCGGCCAGGGCGGCGACCACGGTCTTGCCGGCACCCACATCGCCCTGCACCAGGCGCATCATTGGCTCATGCTGGCTGAGGTCGTAGGCAATTTCGTTGGCCACCCGCTGCTGCGCGCCGGTCGGCTGGAAGCCCAGGTTGGCCAGGTACTGTGCCTGCAGGCGCTGGGCCTTGGGCAGCACTGGCGCGCGCAGGCTGCGCAGGCTTTCACGCAGGCGTTGCTGCGACAACTGGTGGGTCAGCAGTTCTTCGAAGGCCAGGCGGTGCTGGGCCCAATGCTGGCCTTCGGCAAGCTCGTCGAGGTCGGCGTCGGCCGGCGGGTTGTGCAGGTAGCGGATGGCATCGTCCAGCGGCGCCAGCTGGTAGTCCCGGGCCAGTTCGTCGGGCAGCCAGTCCGGCAGGCTGCGCGGGCCCAGCAGGCCCAGGCTCTGCTGACAAAGCAGCCGCAGGCGTTGCTGGGTAAGGCCTTCGGTGGACGGATAGATCGGCGTCAGGGTCTGCTCGACCGGTGGCGGCGGTTCGTCGCCGTTCAGCGCCCGGTATTCCGGGTGGTAGATTTCCAGGCCCGAAGCGCCGGGGCGTGCTTCGCCGTAACAGCGCAGGTGGGTGCCACGCTTCAGGCCTTCCTTCTGCGCGTTGCTGAAGTGGTAGAAGCGCAGGCTCAGCACACCGCTGCCGTCACCCAGGCGCACCACCAGGCTGCGGCGCTTGCCCATGGTCACGTCGGCGCCGCTGACCACGCCCTCGATCACCGCGTCCTGGCCAGGGCGCAGTTGACCGATCGGCACCACGCGGGTGCGGTCCTGGTAGCGCAGGGGCAGGTGGAACAGCACGTCCTGCAGGTTCTCCAGGCCGACCTTGGCGAGCTTCTCCGCCATGGCCTCGCCAACCCCCTTGAGTACCGTCACCGGGACCTTCGACAGCTCACTCATGACTCAGGCCGGTTGTTCCGCAGGGGCTTTGGCGACCGAGCACAGGCGGATCGAGTCGGCGAGGATCTCGATGGCCTTCGGCCGCGGGAAGCTGGCGCGCCAGGCGATGGCTACGGTGCGGAATGGTGCCGGTGCGGTCAGTGGGCGAACCTCGATGACACCGGGGGCGTAGTGGTGGCTGTGCACCGCCGACAGCGGCAGGATCGACACGCCAAGGCCCGAGGCCACCATGTGACGGATGGTTTCCAGCGAGCTGGACTCCACCGTGGTGTGCTTGGAGCCTTCACCGCCCTTGTTCAGCGTTGGACAGGCCTCCAATACCTGGTCACGGAAGCAGTGGCCTTCACCGAGCAGCAACAGGCTCTTGTCGTTGAGCATGGCGGTGTCGATGGTCTTTTTCGCTGTCCACGGGTGGTCAGCCGGCATCAGGGCGCAGAACGGCTCATCGTACAGTGGCAGGGTCAGCACATCGGCTTCGTTGAACGGCAGGGCGATGATCACCGCGTCCAGTTCGCCGTTGCGCAGCTTTTCGCGCAGTACGTGGGTGAAGTTCTCTTCGATGTAGAGCGGCATCTGCGGTGCCACGCGGTGCAGCTGCGGAATCAGGTGCGGGAACAGATACGGGCCGACGGTGTAGATGGCACCGACCTTGAGTGGCGCAGTCAGCTGGTTCTTGCCGGCCTGGGCCAGCTCGCGAATGCCCTGGGCCTGCTCCAGTACCTTTTGCGCCTGGGCGACGATGCTTTCGCCGACCGGGGTCAGGCGGACCGCGCTCTTGCTGCGCTCGAAGATCAACACGCCAAGCTCATCCTCGAGCTTCTTCACACCGACCGACAGGGTCGGCTGGCTCACGTGGCAGCGTTCGGCGGCATGGCCGAAATGCTGTTCCTGGGCGAGTGTGACGATGTAGCGTAATTCTGTGAGGGTCATAACGTGCGTCCATGAAGTTGCGAGCCCAGCATAGCGGCTGCAATCGATAGACGCACGTTATCAGACTTGCCGATTTGTGACAGAAACAAAAGTCTCAGCGGCGGTCCAGCGAGTAGACGAACGGGGCCACGACTTCGATCGTGCCATTGTTCAGCAACTCGGGTGGCGGCTTGGGTACCGTGCCGGCCCGACGGATCATTTCCAGGGTCGCCCGGTCCAGAGCGGCACTACCCGAACCTCCGGCCATGGAGTACGACACCACCTTGCCTTCGGCGTCGACCACGAAACGTAAGCGGTTTATGCCCTGCAGCCCGCGACGGCGCGCGTCTTCCGGGTAACGCTTGTACTTGGCCAGGTGACGCAGCAGGTCGCTCTGCCAGGTCGGCAGGGCTTTGCTGTTGGACGCAATGCTCGGTGCCGGTGCCGCGGACTTCTGCGGTGGCGTGTTGCTGGGCGGTGCGTCTACCGTTTGTTCGGTCGGCGGTGCTTCCTTCGGCGGCTCAGGCTTTTTCTCGGGCTTGGGCGGCTGTGGCTTGGCCTTTGGCTTGGGCGGCTTGGGAATGGCGATCTTGGGCTTGGGTGCCTCGGCCAGCTTCGGCAGTGGCGGTTCCTCGACCGGTGCCGGTGGCTGCGGCGCCGCTTTCGGGGGCGGTGGTGGCGCAGGCTCCGGCAACGGCGCCAGCTCGACCATCATGGCTGCCGGTGGCAGTTCGATGGCCTGGGGCACCGACCAGTTGAGCGTCAGCAGCACGGCGACCACGTGCACGCCCAGCACGATCGCCAGGCTGCCACCGTAGCGCGCCATGTTCGAGCGCGTTCTTGTCATTTCTTGGCTGCCGTCTCTAGACCTACCAGACCGACTTTCAGGTAGCCGGCCGCGCGCATGTTGTTCATCACTTCCATCAGGTCACCGTAATCCACGCCTTTGTCAGCCTGGAAGAAGATGGTGGTTTCCTTGTCGCCCTTGGTCTGGGCATCGAGCATCGGGCCAAGCTGGTCGGGGGCAGGGACCTGATCGTCACCGACGTACAGCTTCTGGTCGGCCTTGACGCTGACGAATACCGGTTTCTCGGGCCTCGGCGCCGGCTTGGCGGTCGAGGCCGGCAGGTCGACCTTGATGTCGACCGTGGCCAAGGGGGCTGCGACCATGAAAATGATCAGCAGCACCAGCATCACGTCGATGAACGGCGTAACGTTGATTTCGTGGTTTTCGGCGAGGTCGTCGCCACCTTCGTTGAGATGCAGGCCCATGGCTTACCCCACTTTCACCATGTGCGGGGCAACACGCTCGCTGCCCTGGTGGTCCAGATCACGGCTGACCAGCAGCAGCACCTGAGCGGAGGCGTCGGATACCTGGGCCTTGTAGCCGGCGATGGAGCGGGCGAAGACGTTGTAGATGACCACGGCCGGAATTGCGGCGACCAGACCCAGGGCGGTGGCCAACAGGGCCTCGGCGATACCTGGGGCAACCACGGCCAGGTTGGTGGTCTGGGTCTTGGCGATGCCGATGAAGCTGTTCATGATGCCCCATACGGTACCGAACAGGCCAACGAATGGCGCAGTGGAGCCGATGGTGGCGAGTACGCCGGTGCCGCTGCTCATGGTGCGACCGCTGGCGTGTACCAGGCGCTCCAGGCGGAAGCTGACGCGCTCCTTGATGCCCTCTTTTTCGCGGGCGTTGGCCGACAGGCGCATCTCTTCGAGTGCGTCGTGGACCAGGGTGTGGGCCAGGGTGCCTTCCTTGTTGGAAACGTCGCTGGCTTCCTTGAGGCTGGCGGATTTCTTCAGCAGGGCGATTTCACCACGCAGGCGACGCTTGGCGCCCATCAGCTCGAAGCCTTTGGCAATCCAGATGGTCCAGGTGATGATGGAGGCGATGGCAAGGCCGATCATCACTGCCTTCACCACCACGTCGGCGTTCTTGTACATGCCCCAAGGGGACAGGTCGTGGGCCATGCCCAGCGAGGTGTCTTCAACCAGAGCCTCGACGCTCGGGTCTGCAGCGACCGGGGCATCAACCGGGGTGGCGGCAACTGCACCGCCAGCCGGTGCTGCGGCTGGAGCAACTGCCGGAGCAGCCGGTGCGGTAGCGGCAGCAGGCGCGGCAGCATTGGCGGTTGGCTCATCGGCCATGGCCACTGGGGCCAGCACCAGGCTGAGTGTCAGCGCGGCGATGGCGCGCCAGGCGCGCGACGGGGTTGGCGAAGCGGAAGGTTGAGTACGTGTCATGCTGGCCGGACCTGATGAAGAATAAAGTTCACGTTCTCCAAGGCCTCGAGGCAGGCCGAGAACAATTTGGCGGCCATTATTGCAAGTAATTCTTGTTAACAAAAGTAATCTTGTTGCTTTTTTCGCCTATGGTCTAGCCATCCATCGTGTAGCGTGGTCGGGCTGATCAATTGGTCTAGGGAGTTTAGAGATGTCAGACCTTTCCGTGATGGTGGTGGGATGTGGTGATGTAGGCGGGCGTCTTGCCCGGCAGATGCTTGCGCGCGGCTGGCAGGTGAGCGGCCTGCGTCGCTCGGTCGGGCGGTTGCCTGCGGGGGTCGTGCCGGTGGCAGCGGACTTGTCTGAGCCATCGATTCCCGACACCTGGCCGCAGCGCGCGCCGGACTACCTGGTGTATTGCGTGGCGGCCAGCCAGCACGACGAAGCGGGTTACCAGGCAGCCTATGTCGACGGTTTGCGCCATGTGCTGGGCTGGCTGGCCGAGCGCGGCCAGCGCCCACGACGGCTGCTGTTCGTGTCCAGCAGCAGCGTGTATGCACAGAAGGACGGCGAGTGGATCGAAGAAGGCGCGGCCACCGAGCCTGAAGGTTATTCCGGGCGGTTGATGCTGGAGGCTGAGCGGCTGGCGCTGGCCAGCGGCATCCCGGCCAGCGTGGTGCGCCTGACCGGCATCTATGGCCCCGGCCGCGAGTGGCTGCTCAGTCAGGTGCGCCAGGGCTATCGCGTGGCCGAGGAGCCACCGCTGTATGGCAACCGCATCCATGCCGAGGATGCTGCCAGCCTGTTGGCGTTCCTGTTGCAGGCCGATGCCGACGGCAAGGTGCTCGACGACTGCTACATCGGCGTCGACGACGACCCGGCGCCGCTGGCCGATGTGGTGGCCTGGCTGCGGGCGTACATGGGGGTAACCGAGTGGTCGGATGAGCAGCGGGTGCGGCGGACCGGCAGCAAGCGCTGCAGTAATGCCCGGGCGCGGGCATTGGGCTGGGCGCCGGTGTATCCGAGTTACAGGGAAGGCTATGCCGCAATCCTGAAAGGCGTGCGCTGAGTCTACCGGCCTCTTCGCGGGTAAACCCGCTCCCACAGGTGCACCGCTGGTTTCAAGCCTGGCGGTGTGCCTGTGGGAGCGGGTTTACCCGCGAAGAGGCCGGTGAGTTCGACCACGATTTCAGCAGGCTTCAGTCCAGTTCCAGCACCCACTGGCGCTTGCCGGCCGCCAACACTGGCATTTCATCCGGCTGCGCACGGTTCACCGCCTGGAAGATCTCCAGCTTGTCGCCATCGCGCTTGAGGATGAACGGCGCGCCACGCTGGTTGCGCTCCAGCCACAGGCTGTCATTGCTGCCACCCATGGTCGCGCAGTCACCCGCCAGGCACAGGGCGAAACGGTCTGGCCCCGGCAGGCCGGTGACATTGCCGGTGTCGCCGAAGCGCACGCTGGCACCTTTGCCCTGGCCTTCGATGATCTTCCAGTTGCCGCCCAGATAAGCCTGGTACAGGGCTTTCTCGAAGCTGCTGCCCAGTGGCGCATTGGCCGTCGCCGGCGCTTTGGCGCGCACGAAGGTCTGCTTGCCGCCGCTTTGATCGACCGCCTGCAGTTCGTCGCCATCGAGCGACAGCTGTTCGGTCTGGCCACCCTGGAAGCTGGCCTGCCATTGCTTGTCGGTGGCGCTCAGCTGGCCGTCGGCCGCTTCGAAACCATTGCTGTAGCTGGCCTGTTGGCTGGCGACGTCGAGCTTCCACTCGAACACCGGCCCGTGCTCATTGAGCGCCTGACGCAGGCTGCCGCCCTTGACGGCCGCATTGATGGCGTCCTGGTTGATCCAGGTGCCGTTGAAATCTTCGGGTTTGTGGCTGGCGCAGCCGCCCAGAAGCAGGGCTGCCAGCGCGAGGGGCAGTGCTTGACGCATGACGGGGTAACCTTGCAGAGAAGGGAAGGTGACGGGCAGGGCGCCCGTCACCGGGGGCATCATTCGATGACCAGGATGGCGTCCATTTCGACCTGGGAGCCTTTCGGCAGTGCGGCAACGCCGATGGCAGCGCGGGCCGGGTAAGGCTGCTCGAAGTAGCGGCCCATCACCTCGTTGACCTTGGCGAAGTGGCTCAGGTCGGTGAGGAAGATGTTCAGCTTGACGATGTCCTTGAACGAACCGCCAGCGGCTTCAGCCACGGCCTTGAGGTTCTCGAACACCTGTACGGTCTGGGCTTCGAAGCCTTCGACCAGTTCCATGGTCTTCGGGTCCAGCGGGATCTGGCCCGACATGTACACGGTGTTGCCGGCCTTGATCGCCTGCGAGTAGGTGCCGATGGCGGCAGGGGCCTTGTCGCTGTTGATGACGGTCTTGCTCATGATGACTCCTTGCGGTTGGCGGACTACGTACGCATGCGGGTGATGCGGACCACACCGGTCAGGGTACGCAGCTTCTTGATCACACGCGCCAGGTGCACGCGGTCGTGCACGCTGACCACCAGTTGGACCACGCTGATACGGCCGTCGCGTTCGTCCATGCTGATCTTCTCGATGTTGCCGTCGGCTGCGTTGACACTGCTGGCCAGAAGGGCAATCAGGCCGCGCTGGTGTTCCAGTTCGACACGCAACTCGACATTGAACTCACCGGTGATGTCCTTGGCCCAGGAGAGTTGTACGCACTTTTCCGGGTTGTGGCGGATTTCACTGATGTTGCGGCAGTTTTCCAGGTGCACGACCATGCCCTTGCCGGCTGACAGGTGGCCGACGATCGGGTCGCCCGGGATCGGCGTGCAGCACTTGGCGTAGCTCAGCACCAGCCCTTCGGTACCACGAATCGCCAGCGGGCCTTCCGGTGCCGGCAGCTGCTCGCCTTCGGCCGACAGCAGGCGGCGCGCGACCACGTAGGCCATGCGGTTGCCCAGGCCGATGTCTTCGAGCAGGTCTTCGATCAGCTCCAGGCGGTACTCGGCGAGAATGGCCTGGATACGCTCCTGGGGGATCATTTCCAGGCTGCTGTCGAAGCCGGTGAGCACCTTGTTCAGCAGGCGTTCGCCCAGGCTGATGGACTCGGAGCGACGCTGCTGCTTGAGCGCGTGGCGGATGTGCGTGCGCGCCTTGCCGGTAACCACGAAGTTGAGCCAGGCCGGGTTCGGCCGCGCGCCCGGGGCGCTGACGATTTCCACTGTCGAGCCGCTTTGCAGCGGTTCGGACAGCGGCGCCAGGCGGCGGTTGATGCGGCAGGCGATGCAGCTGTTGCCGACGTCGGTGTGCACCGCGTAGGCGAAGTCGACCGCCGTGGAGCCTTTGGGCAGCTCCATGATGCGGCCTTTGGGCGTGAACACGTAGACCTCGTCCGGGAACAGGTCGATCTTCACGCTTTCGATGAATTCCAGCGAGTTGCCGGCACGTTGCTGCAGCTCGAGGATGCCCTTGACCCACTGGCGGGCGCGGGCGTGGCTGCCCTTGGGTTGCTCGTCGTCGTTGGACTTGTACAGCCAGTGCGCGGCGATGCCGTTGTTGGCCATCTCTTCCATCTCGCGGGTGCGGATCTGGATTTCGATGGGCACGCCGTGCATGCCGAACAGCGTGGTGTGCAACGACTGGTAGCCGTTGGCCTTGGGGATCGCGATGTAATCCTTGAAGCGACCGGGCAGCGGCTTGTAGAGGTTGTGCACCGCACCGAGTACGCGGTAGCAGGTATCGACCTTGTCCACGACGATGCGGAAGGCGTACACGTCCATGATCTCGTTGAAGGCGCGGCGCTTGCCGCGCATCTTCTTGTAGATGCCATAGAGGTGTTTCTGCCGGCCGCTGATCTCGCCCTCGATGCCGTCGGCGGCCAGGCAGTTGGCCAGCGAATGCTCGATCTTGGCGACGATCTCCTTGCGGTTGCCGCGTGCGCTTTTCACCGCACGGTGGATCAGCGACGAACGCATCGGGTGCATGGCCTTGAAGCCGAGGTCCTCGAACTCAACGCGCACGGTGTGCATGCCTAGGCGGTTGGCAATGGGGGCGTAGATCTCGAGGGTTTCCTTGGCGATGCGCCGGCGTTTTTCGCCGGACAGCACTTCCAGGGTGCGCATGTTGTGCAGGCGGTCGGCCAGCTTGACCAGGATCACGCGGATATCGCGGGCCATGGCCATGGCCATCTTCTGGAAGTTTTCGGCTTGCGCCTCGGCCTTGGTCTCGAAGTTCATCTGGGTCAGCTTGCTGACCCCATCGACCAGTTCGGCCACGGTCTCGCCAAACTGCTGGCTGAGGGCTTCCTTGGCGATGCCGGTATCTTCGATCACGTCGTGCAGCATGGCCGCCATCAGGCTCTGATGGTCCATGTGCATGTCGGCAAGGATGCTGGCCACGGCCAGCGGGTGGGTTACGTAGGGCTCGCCACTGCGGCGGCGCTGCCCATCGTGGGCCTGTTCGGCGTAGAAATAGGCGCGCCGGACCAGGTTGACCTGTTCGGGGCCAAGGTAGGTCGACAGCCGTTCGGCCAAGGCTTCTATACCCGGCATGGGTTCACCTCCTGCCGAGGAAGGGGGCCTTGCGCCGTGCGACGTCGACCTGGCATCAATCAGACAGCCTCGTTGTTCTCGTCCTCGAATGCGGCGAACACCGGATCCTCGGTGACGATCTCTTCAGCGGCGATGAACTCGTTGGTGACGATGCCTTCGGCGATTTCACGCAGGGCAACAACGGTCGGCTTGTCGTTTTCCCACGCAACGCGTGGCTCTTTGCCGCCGGTCGCCAGCTGGCGAGCGCGCTTGGTCGAGAGCATGACCAGCTCAAAGCGGTTATCCACGTGTTCCAGGCAGTCTTCAACAGTTACGCGGGCCATGGTCTTCCTCAGTAGCAATTGCGGTGGGCGTGCAGCCCGATAATGGGCAGGCGGACTCGATAGTTTAAAAAATCACCAGCCAATAGGGAAGCGCTGTTTTGTCGGGTGGTTACCTTCAAGCCCTGTGTTGCCTTCTTCGCGGCTGAAGCCGCTCCCACAGGGACCGCATTGTCCTCAGGTTCATCACCGCACCCTGTGGGAGCGGCTTCAGCCGCGAAAGGGCCGGAACAGACACCCTATCGCTTGAACCTGACGATAACCTCAGAGCATCGCGTCACGCAACCGCGGGGTCAGCTCCTCGAACAGGGTCTGCACCGAGCGCAACGCCCGGCAGTCCGGCCGGGTCAGCAGCCACAGCTGGGTGTCGCAACCCGGCAGCGGCCCGCTCAGCGCATCCACCCCGGGCAGAGCATGCACCATGTAGTCCGGCAGCGCTGCCACGCCGAGCCCGGCCGTGACCAGTTGAGCGATGGTCGACATGCCGCTGCACTGGTAGCGCGGGCTCAACCCCGGGTGCTGCTGGTTGCGCCAGACCACCGTGGGGTGGTCCTGCATCGAGTCGTCGGGGGCGATCCACGGCACGCTGGCAGGTGACTCGGCCAGGCGCTCGCGCCACTGCGGCTGGCCGCAGACCACGTAGGAGGTGGACCCCAGGTTGCGGCCCACCAGGTGCTCCGGCGGCGTGTTGGTCAGGCGCAGGGCAATGTCGGCATCGCGCCGGCTGAGGTTGGCGAAGGTGTTGGAGGTGCCCATCTCCAGCGACAAGGCCGGGTAGTTGGGCATGAACTCGGCCAGCGCCGGCAGCAGCAGGCTGTGCATCACCGCCTCGGTACAGGTCAGGCGCACGGTGCCGCTGACCACCTGCTCGCCACTGGTCATGGCGATGCGCGCCGCCTCCAGCGCCTGCTCGGCGCGCTCGGCCTGCTCGGCCAGGGCCTGGGCGGTGTCGGTCGGCAGGTAGCCTTTGCGGCTCTTGACGAACAAGGCGGTGCCCAGCGCCGACTCCAGCCGGCGGATCGAGCGGAACACCGTCGAAACATCGACCTTGAGCAACTCGGCAGCCTTGGCCAGCGAGCGGCCACGTTCCAGGGCCAGGACCAGGGAGAGGTCGGCATGGGTAATCTGATATTGCATTGGTGCACGCTCTGCTTGCCGAATTGCCAATGTCTGTTGCGTTTTGGCCATTTTATAGTGAAACGGCCCCCGGGAATCAATGCGCCCGGTCGGGTAACCAATCCCCACGATGGGAAAGTGAAAAGAACAACAGCTGCAACCATCGTCGCCCGTGAGGCGCCAGCCGTATCCCCCACATCGCCGCAGCAAATCAAAGGATGTACAGCCATGACGTCGGTAACCCCGTGCGCCAGTTCTTCCAGCGAGATGAATGACTTCCTCCAGGCCCATCCGGACACGCAGTACGTCGACCTGCTGATCTCCGACATGAACGGCGTTGTACGTGGCAAGCGCATCGAGCGGGCCAGCCTGCACAAGGTGTACGAGAAGGGCATCAACCTGCCGGCATCGCTGTTCGCCCTGGACATCAACGGGTCCACCGTCGAGAGCACCGGCCTTGGCCTGGACATCGGCGATGCCGACCGCATCTGCTTCCCGATCCCCGGCACGCTGTCGGACGAGCCGTGGCAGAAGCGCCCCACCGCCCAGCTGCTGATGACCATGCACGAACTGGATGGCCAGCCGTTCTTCGCCGACCCGCGCGAAGTACTGCGCCAGGTGGTGAGCAAGTTCGATGACCTGGGCCTGGATATCTGCGCCGCGTTCGAGCTGGAGTTCTACCTGATCGACCAGGACAACCTCAACGGTCGCCCGCAGCCGCCGCGCTCGCCGATTTCCGGCAAACGCCCGCAGTCGACCCAGGTGTACCTGATCGACGACCTCGATGAATATGCCGACTGCCTGCAGGACATGCTCGAAGCGGCCAAGGAGCAAGGCCTGCCCGCCGATGCCATTGTCAAGGAAAGCGCCCCGGCACAGTTCGAGGTCAACCTGCACCATGTGGCCGACCCACTGAAGGCCTGCGACTACGCGATCCTGCTCAAGCGCCTGATCAAGAACGTTGCCTACGACCATGAGATGGATACCACCTTCATGGCCAAGCCCTACCCGGGCCAGGCAGGCAATGGCCTGCACGTGCACATTTCGTTGCTGGACAAGAAAACCGGCAAGAACATCTTCGCCAGTGACGACCCGCTGCAAAGCGACGCGCTGCGCCATGCCATCGGTGGTGTTCTGGAGACCATGCCGGCGTCGATGGCCTTCCTCTGCCCGAACATCAACTCCTACCGCCGCTTCGGCGCGCAGTTCTACGTGCCCAATGCGCCAAGCTGGGGCCTGGACAACCGTACCGTGGCCGTGCGCGTGCCCACCGACAGCAGCGATAACGTGCGCCTCGAGCACCGCGTGGCCGGTGCCGACGCCAACCCCTACCTGATGCTCGCGGCGATCCTCGCCGGTGTTCACCACGGCCTGACCAACCAGGTCGAGCCGCAGGCACCGATCGAAGGCAATTCCTACGAACAGCTGGAGCAGAGCCTGCCAAACAACCTGCGCGATGCCCTGCGCGCACTGGACGACAGCGAAGTCCTCAACCAATACATCAGCCCGGATTACATCGATATCTTCGTGGCCTGCAAGGAAAGCGAACTGGCCGAGTTCGAAGTGTCGATTTCCGATCTCGAGTACAACTGGTACCTGCACACGGTGTAAACCCATGAGCGCAAATGCGGTCCCCTTGATCGGTGTCAGCGCCTGCCGCCAGCAGGTGGGGAAGAACTCGTCGCATACGGTAGGCGACAAGTATGTCGAGGCGGCCGGCTTTGCCGGCTTGCCATTGATCTTGCCGGCCCGTGACGGGGGCAGCGACACGCAGGCGCTGCTGGCCCGTCTGCATGGCATTGTTTTTACCGGCTCACCTTCAAATATCGAACCGCATCATTACAATGGCGCCCCCAGCGCGGCAGGTACCCGGCACGATCTGGCACGCGATCGCCTGACCCTGCCGCTGTTGCAGGCGGCCATTGCCGCCGGTGTGCCGGTGTTCTGTATTTGCCGTGGCTACCAGGAATTGAACGTGGCCCTGGGCGGCAGCCTGCACCAGCGCGTGCAGGAACTGCCCGGCTACCTGGACCACCGTGAACCAGAGGACGCACCTCTGGAGGTGCAATACGGCCCTCGTCACCTTGTCGGTATCGAGCCTGGCGGGTTGTTCGAGCGCCTGGGCCTGGCGGCGCAGTTCGAGGTCAACTCGCTGCACAGCCAGGGCATCGACCGCCTGGCCCCGGGCCTGCGCGTCGAGGCACGGGCCCCGGATGGCCTGATCGAAGCGGTGTCCATGCCTGCCGCGCCGGGCTTTGTGCTCGGCGTGCAATGGCACCCGGAGTGGCGATTTACCGAAAACCCGGTCTCGTTGCGCCTGTTCCAGGCGTTTCGCGAGGCCTGTTTTGCCTATGCAACACGGGAGGGCGCACGGCAGGAGGCACTCTGACGTCACCCGAAGGTCTCGGATGACTTGTTCCCGGCAGCAAGCTTTCAATGAGTGAAAGCGGGCCTTGTACGCAAGGCCTGTGAAAACAATTCCAAAATTTACGGCAAATACTCATGAGCAATTACACAGAAGCCGGCCGCCCACCCGATGTGGCGGCCGACGCGGGCAACACCCAGCGCAGCAAGGGGCTGGCCACCGGCCGGCTGGGCTTGCTGGCCAGCGTGGTGCTGGGCATTTCCACCATCGCCCCGGTCTACACCCTGACCGGCGCCCTTGGCCCGACCGTGCGTGAA
Organism: Pseudomonas sp. ABFPK; assembly: GCF_001586765.1. NCBI lineage: Bacteria > Pseudomonadati > Pseudomonadota > Gammaproteobacteria > Pseudomonadales > Pseudomonadaceae > Pseudomonas > Pseudomonas sp. ABFPK. The sequence continues at coordinate 220,063 of NZ_LQXW01000001.1, forward strand.
GTGGGCGCGCACCTGCCAGCGGTATTCATCGTCGGCTTCCTGCCGATGCTGTTGGTAGCCTTGGGCTATCGCGAACTGAACTCGGCGGAGCCGGACAGCGGTACTTCGTTTACCTGGTCGGCGCGTGCCTTCGGTCCGATGATCGGCTGGATCGGTGGCTGGGGTCTGGTGGTCGCCACCACCATCGTGTTGTCGAACCTGGCAGGGGTGGCGGTCGACTTCTTCTACCTGTTCCTTGGTCAGATCACCGGCAAGCATGAACTGGCGGCATTGGCCGACAACCTGCTCATCAACATAACCACCTGTTGCGTGTTCATCGCCCTGGCGGTGTGGATCTGCTGCCGCGGCATGACCACCACCATGACGGTGCAATACGGCCTGGTGGCCCTGCAGTTGCTGGTGCTGATCGGCTTTGCCTTTGCCGCTTTCGGCGAAACCACGGCGCCGCCACCGCTGGAATTCGATTTCGCCTGGTTCAACCCGTTCGGCGTCGAATCGTTCTCGGCCTTTGCCGCCGGGCTGTCGCTGTCGATCTTCATCTTCTGGGGCTGGGACGTGTGCCTGACTGTCAGCGAGGAATCGGTCGGCAGTGACGAGGTGCCGGGCAAGGCGGCCACCTGGACCGTGCTGCTGATCCTCGGCCTGTACCTGTTCACCGCGATTGCCACCCTGCAGTTTGCCGGTATCAGCGAACAAGGCCTGGGCCTTAACAACCCGCGCATCCAGGAAAACGTCTTCGCTCACCTGGCCGGCCCGGTCATGGGGCCGCTGGCGATCCTGATGTCCATCGCGGTGCTGGCCAGCACCGCGGCGTCGCTGCAGTCGACCTTCGTGTCGCCGGCGCGCACACTGTTGGCCATGGGTTACTACGGTGCGGTGCCGCAGAAGTTCGCCAGCGTCTGCCCTCGTTCGCAGACCCCGCGTTACGCCACCATCTGCGCCGGCGTGGCCGCGGGTCTGTTCTACGTGACCATGCGCACCCTGAGCGAGAACGTGTTGGCAGATACCATCACTGCACTGGGCATGATGATCTGCTTCTACTATTCGCTGACGGCCTTTGCCTGTGTCTGGTACTTCCGCCACAGCCTGTTCGACAGCCTGCGCCACTTCCTCATGCGCGGCTTGTGCCCGCTGGTGGGTGGGGTGATCTTGTCGGTTATCTTCGTGCGTACAGCCATCGACAGCGCCTCGCCGGACTTCGGCAGCGGCTCGCATGTGGGCGGGCTGGGGCTGGTGTTCGTGATCGCCGCGATCATCTCGGTGCTGGGGATCGTGCTGATGATGCTGTCGCGGCTGCGCGCGCCGGCGTACTTCCTGGGGGCTACCCTGCGTCAGCAGGCTACCTTGCCATTGCAGGAATAAGGCTGGGGGCGCTTCGCGCCCCATTCGCAGCACAAGGCTGCTCCTACATCGATGGCGTACATTGCGCCATTGTAGGAGCAGCCTTGTGCTGCGAATGGGCTGCAAAGCAGCCCCATGCGGTCTTTCAGGAGAGCAGTTCTTTCAGAAGCCCGCTGTTGCGCTGTTGCTGCTTGTTCAGCAGCAGGCGGTTCGAGCGGAACACTGCCTTCAAGTCTTCCAGCGCCTCGTCGAAGTCATCGTTGATGATCACGTAGTCATACTCGTCGTAGTGCACCATCTCGCTGACCGCTTCCTTCATGCGCCCGGCGATGATTTCTTCGCTGTCCTGCCCGCGGCCGTCCAGGCGCTCGCGCAGTGCCTGCTGGCTTGGTGGCAGGATGAACACCGACAAAGCCTGCGGCATCAGCTTGCGTACCTGCTGGGCGCCTTGCCAGTCGATTTCCAGGATCAGGTCGTAACCCTGGTTCAGGGTCTGCTGCATGGCGCTGCGCGAGGTGCCGTAGAAGTTGCCGAACACCTCGGCATGCTCCAGGAAGTCGCCTTGGTCGATCAGAGCCTTGAATTCCTCGTGGACGACGAAGTGGTAGTTCACCCCGTGCTGCTCGCCCGGGCGCATGGCGCGGGTGGTGTGCGAGACCGAGACGCGGATTTGCGAGTCGTCCTGGGTCAGGGCAGTGACCAGGCTGGTCTTGCCGGCGCCCGAAGGGGCCGAAACGATGTAGAGAGTGCCGCTGCTGTGCTTCATGGTCGGGGTGGCCTTACTCGATGTTCTGTACTTGTTCACGCATCTGTTCGATCAATACCTTCAGGTTGACCGCCGCTTGCGTGCTGCGTGGGTCAAAGGCTTTGGAGCCGAGGGTGTTGGCCTCGCGGTTGAGTTCCTGCATCAGGAAGTCGAGGCGCCGCCCGGCAGCACCGCCACCCTTGAGCACGCGGCGCACTTCGGTGACGTGGGTGCTGAGGCGGTCGAGCTCCTCGGCCACGTCGCTCTTCTGGGCCAGTAGCACCATCTCCTGCTCCAGACGTTGCGGGTCGAGTTCGGCCTGCATATCGCCGAAGCGGTCGAGGATCTTCTGCCGCTGTGCTGCCAGCATCTGCGGCACCAGGGCGCGCAGGGTGGTGACTTCGCTGGCCATGTTGTCCAGGCGTTCGTTGATCAGCCGGGCCAGTTCCAGGCCTTCACGCTGACGCCCGGCCTTGAGCTCGGCCAGCGCCTCATCGAACAACGCCATGGCTTCGGTATTCAATGCCTGCGGATCGTTGGCGTCGGCCACCAACACGCCTGGCCAGGACAGCACCTCCAGCGGGTTCAGTGGTGCCGGCTGCTTGATCAGGCCGGCCACTTCCTCGGCGGCGGCAACCAGCTGCGCGGCGCGCTCGCGGTCCACCTTCAGCGGTTTGCCGTTGCTGTCTTCGTTGAGGCGCAAGGTGCATTCTACCTTGCCCCGCGACAGGCCTTGGCGCAGCCCTTCACGCACGGCGCCTTCGAGGTCGCGCAGGGCCTCGGGCAGGCGCAGGTGCGGCTCCAGGTAACGGTGGTTGACCGAACGCAGCTCCCAGACCAGGGTACCTTGGCTGCCGGCGCGCTCGACACGAGCAAAAGCGGTCATGCTGTGCACCATGGGGAGTACCTCGCGTATATGAATGAACGGTGGGAGCCTCTCGGCTGCAAGGCGCAGGATTGTAGCGCAGTGGGGCCTTGGCGCCCAATCCACCCATGTTACCGACGGGTGGCCTGGCCGGCAGGAAAAGGCGACGGGCTGTGTCGGGCGCGACAATAGGCATGTCTTCCCCGGGCCGTGGGCTCTATAATGCTCGGCAGATTCAAAGTCCCAGTACAGGTATCCCAGATGAAACGTCCAAGTGGTCGCGCCGCCGATCAGCTCCGCTCGATCCGCATTACCCGCAACTACACCAAGCACGCCGAAGGGTCGGTACTGGTCGAGTTCGGTGACACCAAGGTCATCTGCACGGTCAGCGTGGAAAACGGTGTGCCGCGCTTCCTCAAAGGCCAGGGCCAAGGCTGGCTGACTGCCGAGTACGGCATGCTGCCGCGTTCCACCGGCGAGCGTAACCAGCGTGAAGCCAGCCGTGGCAAGCAGGGTGGCCGCACCCTGGAAATCCAGCGTCTGATCGGCCGTTCGCTGCGCGCCGCGCTGGACATGAGCAAGCTCGGTGATATCACCCTGTACGTCGACTGCGACGTGATCCAGGCCGATGGTGGCACCCGTACCGCGTCCATCACCGGTGCCATGGTCGCTCTGTGCGATGCCCTGGCGGTGATCAAGAAGCGCGGTGGCCTGAAAGCCGGCAACCCGCTCAAGCACATGATCGCCGCAGTGTCGGTGGGCATGTATCAGGGCGAAGCGGTGCTCGACCTGGACTACCTGGAAGACTCCGCCGCCGAAACCGACCTGAACGTGGTCATGACCAGCGCCGGTGGTTTCATCGAAGTGCAGGGTACTGCCGAAGGCGCACCGTTCCAGCCTGAAGACTTCAACGCCATGCTCGCCCTGGCGCAGAAGGGCATGAGCGAGATCTTCGAACTGCAGCAGGCGGCACTGGCCGACTGAACCCAGCCAGGGAGGTGCGGGGCATGAGCGAATCGAACCTGTCGATCACCCCGCCCAATGCCGAAATCCGGCAATGGGCGATGTTCTGCCACCTCTCCGCGCTGCTGGGCCTGGTGGTGCCGCTCGGGCACTTGCTGGGCCCGCTGGTGCTTTGGCACCTCAAGCGCGAGCAAGACCCTTTCATCGACGCCCAAGGCAAAGAGGCGCTGAATTTTCAGATCAGCGTAACCATTGCCGGGTTCATCTGCTTCCTGCTGATGTTCGTTTTCATCGGGCTGGTGCTGTTCGCCATGCTGATGGTCGCGGTGATGATCCTGATCATCATTGCGGCAGTGCGGGCGAATGAGGGCAAGCCGTATCGCTACCCGATGATCTGGCGGCCGATCAAATAAAGCTGGGGCTGCTTTGCAGCCCTATCGCGACACAAGGCCGCTCCTACAAGGGATGTGCATTCCCCTGTAGGAGCGGCCTTGTGTCGCGATAGGGCCGCAAAGCGGCCCCATGCCTTCAGATGGTCAACGTCCAGTCATAGTCGACGATCAGCGGCGCATGCTGGGAGAAGCGCGGCTGACGCGGCAGGCGGGCATTGCGCACGAAGCGGCGCAGGCCCGGGGTGAGGATCTGGTAGTCGAACCGGTAGCCCAGGTTGAGCATCTCGGCCTGCTCGTTGTCCGGCCACCAGCTGTACTGGTCGCCTTCACGGCTGACTTCGCGCAGGGCGTCGACGTAACCCATCTCGCCGGTGATCGCATCCATCCAGGCACGCTCCGGCGCCAGGAAACCCGGCGACTGCTGGCTGTCACGCCAGTTCTTGATATCGAGCTTCTGCTGCGCCACGTAGAACGAGCCGCAGTAGATGTATTCGCGACGCTTGCGACGCTGTTTGTCCAGGTACTTGGCGAAGTCGTCCATCAACTTGAACTTCTGGTTCAAGTCTTCGTCGCCGTTCATACCCGAAGGCAGCAGCAGGCTGGCAATACTGACTTTGTCGAAATCTGCTTGCAGGTAACGCCCGTAGCGGTCGGCTGTCTCGAAGCCCAGGCCGGTGATGACTGCCTTGGGCTGCATGCGCGAATACAGGGCCACACCACCTTGGGCAGGCACCTCCGCGTCGCAGGCATAAAGGAAATAGCCATCGAGCTGGAAAGCTGGGTCATCGAGTTCAAAGGCCGAGGCGCGGGTATCCTGAAGGCAGATGACGTCGGCATTCTGGGCTTGCAGCCAGCTGAGCAAACCACGCTCGGCCGCAGCCTGAATGCCATTTACGTTCACACTGATGATCCGCATAAATGGCCCCAAAAATCTCGTGCGTGTATGATACCCGAGCTCAACCCATTTAGCTAAATCCGTGGTGTCCGGGACTATCCATGCAGCCGTATCAGCGCGACTTCATCCGTTTTGCCATCGATCGCGGGGTACTGCGTTTCGGTGAATTCACCCTGAAATCGGGGCGTACCAGCCCGTATTTCTTCAATGCCGGCCTGTTCAACACCGGCTCCGCCCTGGCCGAACTGGGCCGTTGCTATGCCGCAGCCATCGTCGACAGCAAGATCCCGTTCGATGTGCTGTTCGGCCCGGCCTACAAGGGTATCCCGCTTGCAGCGACAACTGCCGTGGCCCTTGCCGATCAGCATCAGCTCGATGTGCCATGGTGCTTCAACCGCAAGGAAGCCAAGGACCACGGTGAAGGTGGCAGCCTGGTCGGTGCACCGCTGGCCGGTGACGTACTGATCATCGACGACGTGATCACCGCCGGTACCGCCATTCGTGAGGTCATGCAGATCATCAATGCCCAGCAGGCCAAGGCCGCTGGCGTGCTGATCGCGCTGAACCGCGAGGAGCGTGGCAATGGCGAGCTGTCGGCGATCCAGGAAGTGGAACGCGACTTCGGTATTCCGGTGGTCAGCATCGTTTCGCTGACCCAGGTGCTGGAGTTCCTGGCCGATGACCCGCAGCTGAAGCAGCATCTGCCGGCGGTCGAGGCTTACCGGGCGCAGTACGGGATCTGATCCGGGCCTGTAAATGAAAAAGGCGACCTTCTTGTGAAGGTCGCCTTTTTTGTATCTGCTGCACCGGCGATAGGGCCAGTGCAGGTTAACCAACCAATCAGCGCTGCTTGCGGTTGGTAATCAGGGTACCCACGCCGCTGTCGGTGAAGATCTCCAGCAGCACCGCATTCGGCACGCGGCCGTCGATGATGTGGGAGCTATTCACACCGCCCTGCACGGCATCCAGCGCGCACTTGATCTTCGGCAGCATGCCGCCGTAGATGGTGCCGTCGGCGATCAGTTCATTGACCTGCTCGGTGGTCAGGCCGGTCAGTACCTCGCCCTGCTTGTCCATCAGGCCGGCAATGTTGGTCAGCAGCATCAGCTTCTCGGCCTTCAGCGCCTCGGCTACCTTGCCCGCCACCAGGTCGGCGTTGATGTTGTACGACTCACCGTTGGCACCCACGCCGATCGGCGCGATCACCGGGATGAAGTCGCCCTTCACCAGCATGTTCAGCAGGTCGGTGTTCACACTCACCACTTCGCCCACGTGGCCGATGTCGATGATTTCCGGGGTGGTCATCTCGGGCGTCTGGCGGCTGACGGTCAGCTTGCGGGCGCGGATCAGCTCCGCGTCCTTGCCGGTCAGGCCGATGGCGCTGCCGCCGTGGCGGTTGATCAGGTTGACGATGTCCTTGTTGACCTGGCCACCCAGCACCATCTCCACCACGTCCATGGTCGCCGAGTCGGTGACGCGCATGCCGTCGATGAAGTGGCTTTCGATCGACAGGCGCTTGAGCAGGTCGCCGATCTGCGGGCCACCACCGTGGACCACCACCGGGTTGATGCCCACAGCCTTCATCAGCACGATGTCACGGGCGAAGCCGGTCTTGAGCTCCTCGCTCTCCATCGCGTTGCCGCCGTACTTGATCACCAGGGTCTTGCCGACAAAGCGGCGGATGTAAGGCAGTGCTTCGGACAAAACCTCGGCTACATGGGAAGCGGCATCGCGATCGAGGGTCATGCAGGGCTCCTGTAAGGAACAGATAGTCGGTCAGAACGGCAGTTGCAGCTCAGGCTCAACCCGCAGCAACTGGGTACGGAAAACATCCTTGATACGTTGCAATTCGGCGTCGCTGTCAGCCTCGAAGCGCAGCACCAGCACCGGGGTGGTGTTGGAGGCGCGAACCAGGCCCCAGCCGTGGGCGTAGTCCACCCGCACACCGTCGATGGTGGTCAGGTTGGCTTCGCCCCAGTCGGCGTCGCGTTGCAGTGCATCAATGATGCTGAATTTACCCTCGTCGGTCACATCAATATTGATTTCCGGCGTGGAAATATCGTTCGGGAACGCAGCGAACAGGTTTTCGGCACTCTTCCCGGCCTTGCTGAGGATCTCCAGCAGGCGCGCGGCGCTGTAGATGCCGTCGTCGAAACCGTACCAGCGTTCCTTGATGAAGATGTGACCGCTCATCTCGCCGGCCAGCAGCGAGCCGGTCTGCTTCATTTTCTTCTTGATCAGCGAGTGGCCGGTCTTCCACATCAGTGCGCGGCCGCCGTGCTGCTCGATCAGCGGGGTCAGGCGACGGGTGCATTTCACGTCGAAAATGATCTCGGCACCCGGGTTGCGCGAAAGTACGTCCTGGGCAAACAGCATCAGCAGGCGATCGGGGTAGACGATGCTGCCGGTGTTGGTCACCACGCCGACGCGGTCGCCGTCACCGTCGAAGGCCAGGCCGATGTCGGCACCGGTTTCCTTGACCTTGGCGATCAGGTCTTCGAGGTTTTCCGGCTTGCCCGGGTCCGGGTGGTGGTTGGGGAAGTTGCCGTCGACTTCGCAGAACAGCGGGATCACTTCGCAGCCCAGGGCTTCGATCAGTTGCGGCGCGACCACGCCGGCGGCACCGTTGCCGCAGTCCACGACCACCTTGAGCTTCTTGGCCAGCTTCACGTCCTCGACGATCTGCTGGAAGTAGCGGTCAAGGATCTCGACCTTTTCCACGCGGCCTTCGGCGAGGGTCAGGTCGTTGGTTTTCAATCGCGTCAGCAGGGCCTGGATCTGTTCGTTGGCCAGGGTATCGCCGGCGATGACGATCTTGAAACCGTTGTAGTCCGACGGGTTGTGGCTGCCGGTCAGCATTACACCGGACTTGCCGGCCAGCACGTTGGCTGCGTAATACAGGGCGGGGGTGGGCACCAGACCGACGTCGCTGACCTGGCAGCCGGCATCGACCAAGCCCTTGATCAGCTGTTCGACCAGCATCGGGCCGGACAGGCGGCCATCGCGGCCGACCGAAACCTGCGGTTCGCCCTGGGCCAGGCTCTGCGCGCCGATGGCGCGGCCGATCCAGTAGGCGGTTTCGGCGTGAAGGGTTTTGCCGACCACGCCGCGAATGTCATACGCGCGGAAAATGCTGTCTGGCAGTGCGGCGGGGACCAGGTGGGCCATGTCGTTCATCTCTGGAAGCTCCATTAGTCAAAGGCTTTCTGGGCAGGCGCAAACTGAACGCTTGGACGGTGGTTTCGCCAGAGAGTTCGCCATCCTTGGCCTGAACGGTCATTTCTCGGCTCAGTGGCTGCCGGAATGGCCGAAGCCGCCAGCGCCGCGCTGGCTTTCATCGAACGCTTCGACGATGTCGAAATGGGCCTGTACCACCGGTACCAGCACCAGCTGGGCAATGCGCTCGCCAACGGCGATGGTGAACGGTGTGTTGCCGCGGTTCCAGCACGACACCATCAACTCGCCCTGGTAGTCCGAGTCGATCAGCCCGACCAGGTTGCCCAGCACGATGCCGTGCTTATGGCCCAGGCCCGAGCGCGGCAAGATCACCGCCGCCAGGCCAGGGTCGCCGATGTAGATCGACAGGCCGGTGGGGATCAGCAGGGTCTGGCCTGGCTCGAGGATGGTGTCTTCCTTGAGCAGGGCGCGCAGGTCCAGGCCGGCGGAGCCGGGGGTGGCATACTGCGGCAGGGGGAATTCGGTGCCCAGGCGTGGGTCGAGGATCTTGGCTTGAAGAGCGTGCATGTAACTTATTGAACCTGATTGAGTCGTTCGGCGATGAAGGCGACCAGTTGCCGGGCAATCTTGCCCTTGCTGGTCTGCGCGAAGAGGGTCTGGTGCTGCTGGCGGTCGATCACGGTCAAGGCGTTTTCCTCGCTGTTGAAGCCGATGCTGGGGTTGGCCACATCATTGGCGACGATCAGGTCGAGGTTCTTGTCCTTGAGCTTGCGCGTGGCGTAATCGAGCAAGTGCTCGGTCTCGGCGGCGAAACCGACGCTGAACGGGCGGTCGGCGCGGCCAGCGATGGTGGCAAGGATATCGGGATTGCGCACCATCTGCAGCAGCATGCCGTCGCCGGTCGTAGGATCTTTCTTCAGTTTTTGCGTGGCAACGACTTCCGGGCGGTAGTCCGCAACCGCCGCAGAGGCGATGAACAGGTCGCACGGCATGGCCGCTTCACAGGCCGCGAGCATGTCCCGCGCGCTGACCACGTCGATACGGCTGACCCGGTCGGGGGTCGGCAGGTGCACCGGGCCAGTGACGAGGGTGACCCGAGCCCCGGCTTCGGCGGCCGCTTCAGCCAAGGCGAAGCCCATCTTGCCGGAGCTATGATTGGTGATGTAGCGCACCGGGTCGATGTTTTCCTGGGTCGGGCCGGCAGTGATCAGCACGTGCTTGCCGGTCAGGGCCTGGCGCTTGAAGCTTTCCGCGGCACACCAGGCCAGGTCGGTGGCTTCGAGCATGCGGCCCAGGCCGACGTCGCCACAGGCCTGGCTGCCGGACGCTGGGCCGAACACCTGGATGCCCCGGCTCTTGAGCAGTTCGAGGTTGGCCTGGGTGGCCGGGTCGCGCCACATGGCCTGGTTCATGGCCGGGGCCACGGCGACAGTGGCATCGGTAGCCAGTACCAAGGTGGTCAGCAGGTCGTCGGCCATGCCTTGGGCCATGCGCGCCATGAGGTCGGCGGTGGCCGGGGCGATCAGCACCAGGTCAGCCCACTTGGCCAGTTCGATGTGGCCCATGGCCGCTTCGGCGGCAGGGTCGAGCAGGTCCATGTGCACCGGGTGGCCTGACAGCGCTTGCAGGGTTAGCGGGGTGATGAACTCTGCACCACCACGGGTCATGACGACGCGCACCTGCGCGCCGTGCTCCAGGAGTCGGCGAATCAGTTCGGCGCTTTTGTAGGCGGCAATGCCGCCACCCACGCCGAGAACGATGCGCTTGCGATACAGCCGCTGCATAGGCTTGCCTTTTTCCAGTGAGAGCGGGCGACGACGTTTGAAAATGCCTGCGGCAGAACGTCGCATGTACGAGTCGAAATAGATTAACACAGGGCCGAAATGGGCCGCAGCAAGGGCAGAGGAGCGGGATGAATATCAGGGAGTGGCCGGCTGAAGAGCGGCCGAGGGAGAAGTTGCTGCAGCGTGGGGCGGCAGCGCTGTCGGATGCCGAACTGCTCGCCGTGCTGTTGGGGTCGGGGGTTGCCGGGCGGAATGTGCTGGACCTTGCGCGGGGGCTGCTGGGGCGTTTTGGTGGGCTCAGGCAGTTTCTCGAGGCCGATCGCGCAGCAGTGCTTCGCGAGCCGGGCATTGGCGCTGTGAAATACGCACAGTTGCAGGCGCTTTTGGAAATTGGCCGGCGTTATCTGGATGAGGACATCGAGCGCGCAGCGGCTCTCGAAAGCCCAACGGCGGTGCGGCGTTATCTCAAGGCCATGCTGCGCCATGAGATCAGTGAAGTATTCGGTTGCCTGTTTCTGGATACCAAGCACCGGCCGTTGGCGTTCGAGATCCTGTTCAGGGGCACGATAGACCGGGCGAGTGTCTACCCGCGGGAGGTAGTGCGGCGGGCACTGCTGCACAACGCGGCGGCGTTGATCCTGTGCCACAACCATCCTTCAGGCAACAACGAGCCGAGCCAGGATGATGTGCATTTGACCCTGTCGTTGAAGCGGGGGCTGGCGTTGATCGATGTGCGGGTGCTGGATCACATCATCATCGGCGACGGGGAACCGCTGTCGATGGTCGAGCATGGGTGGATTGTGGCTTAGGCACTTGTGCTGTCTGTCCCTGCCTTTTCGCGGGTAAACCCGCTCCTACAGGAATAGTGCCATGTTGAAAGTTGGCGCGGTCCCTGTGGGAGCGGGCAAGCCCGCGAAGAGGCAGGTGCAGGCTTATTTGTTCACTGATACCTTGCTGAAATCCAACCGCCCGAACGGGCTCACCTGGTACCCCTCGACCCCCAGGCGCAGCAGCGTCGCCGCTGTCGGGTGCGCCAGCGGCACCCACAGCGCCTGTTGCTGGATCAGCGTCTGTGCCTGCTGGTAAAGCCGGCTGCGCACACTCTGGTCGTTGGTGGTGCGCCCGGCGCTGATCAACTGGTCCAGGCGGCTGTCGCAGAAGCGTGCGAAGTTGGTCCCCGACTTCACCGCGGCGCAGGAAAACTGCGGGCTGAGGAAGTTGTCCGGGTCGCCGTTGTCGCCCGCCCAGCCCATGAACAGCAGGTCATGTTCGCCCGCCTTGGCGCGACGGATCAGCTCGCCCCACTCGATCACGCGGATCTCGGCCTTGATGCCGATCTTGGCCAGGTCGGCCTGCAGCATCTGCGCACCGAGGCTGGGGTTGGGATTGAGCAGGCTGCCCGACGGACGGGTCCAGATCGTGGTGCTGAAGCCTTCGGCCAGGCCGGCCTTGGTCAGCAGGGCCTTGGCTTTCTTCAGGTCCAGCGGGTAGCCGGGCAGGTCCTTGGCGTAGCTCCAGGTATTGGGCGGGTAGGGGCCGTTGGCGGCCACCGCGGAGTCTTCGAACACGGCCTTGAGGTAGGCCTGCTTGTCGAAGGCCAGGTTGATGGCCTGGCGCACCTCCGGCTTGTCCAGCGGCGGGTGCTGGCTGTTGATGGCGACGAAGGCGGTCATGAACGCCGGGGTGGTGGCCACCTTGAGGTTGCCGTCCTTGCCAGCTTCGGCAATGTCCAGCGGCTTGGGCGACAACGCGACCTGGCACTCGCCGCGCTTGAGCTTCTGCAGGCGCACGTTGGCATCGGTGGTGATGGCGAAGATCAGCGGGTCGACCGCCGGCTTGCCGGCGAAGTAGTCAGGGTTGGCGCGATAGCGTACTACGGCGTCCTTCTGGAAGCGCTGGAAGATGAACGGCCCGGTGCCGATCGGCTGGCTGTTGAGCTTCTCCGGCGTGCCGGCCTTGAGAAGTTTGTCCGCGTACTCGGCGGAGTAGATCGATGCGAAGCCCATGCTCAACGTGGCCAGGAACGTGGCGTCCGGGTGGTTGAGGGTGAAGCGCACGGTGTTTGGCGCGGGTGCCTCGATCGCCTTGATCAGGCTGCCTAGTTGCAGCGACTGGGCATGCGGGTAGCCGCCCGGCGCGGTCTTGTGCCAGGCATGGGCGGGGTAGAGCATGCGCTGGAAGCTGAACAGTACATCGTCGGCGTTCAGTGGGCGGCTTGGCTTGAAGTAGGCGGTGGTGTGGAAGTTCACATCATCGCGCAGGGTGAAGTCGTAGATCAGGCCGTCGGCCGATACCGTCCAGCTGGCCGCCAGGCTCGGCACCACCTTGCCTTGCGCCGCGTCGAACTCCACCAGGCGGTTCATCAGCACATCGGCTGTGGCGTTGGTGGTGGTCAGTGAGTTGTACTGCACCACGTCGAAGCCTTCGGGGCTGGCCTCGCTGCAGACGCTCAGCGGGGCGGCCTGGGCAACGCTGGCGGCGATCAGGGCGCCTGCGGCGAACAAGGAGTTGAACAATAAGGAAAGGGCGGCGGCACGCATAGTGGCTCCTTGGCTGTCAGTGGCCCATCTGCCAGTGCAGTCTGGAAAAGGCCTACCCTAGTGTGCCCGTCGGGAAATGACCACACCCTTTTTTACAAAATTGGCGACGAGCGGTCGACGGCTGGCGGGGCCTGCCGCTATGCTGGCCCGGCGCGTCGGGGCTCGTGTCAATATTCATCTAATGTTGTTGCGGCCGAGTCTTTCTGGTATAAAGCAGCGCTCTTTTCTAGGGGCTCGGCCTGTCGCATCAGCGAATGCGGCCGATAAGACCTCCAGAATCACGGCGCCCAGGCGCCAAAGACTGAGAGATTAAGCGGCCAACCCATGCCGGGTTGGGCATGTGGTTTTAGAGGGCTGAGTCATGTCGAGAGTCTGTCAAGTTACTGGTAAGGGTCCAGTAACCGGGAACAACATTTCCCACGCAAACAACAAAACCCGTCGTCGTTTCCTGCCGAACCTGCAGCACCACCGTTTCTGGGTTGAATCCGAGAAGCGTTTCGTGCGTCTGCGCGTATCTGCCAAAGGCATGCGCGTTATTGACAAGCGTGGTATCGACGTAGTGCTGGCCGAGCTGCGCGCTCGCGGCGAAAAGTTCTAAGGAGAACGTCATGCGTGAATTGATCCGTCTGGTTTCGAGTGCTGGCACTGGCCACTTCTACACCACCGACAAGAACAAGCGCACCACTCCGGACAAAATCGAGATCAAGAAATACGATCCGGTTGTTCGCAAGCACGTGGTGTACAAGGAAGCCAAGATCAAGTAATTGATCGGCGACCTGAAAAAACCCGCCTCCGAAAGGATGCGGGTTTTTTTATGCCTGTTCGGGCCTCAGATCATTTCTGCTCGAACATCACATAGATCTTGCGGCAAGGCTCCAGCACCTCCCAGGTGCCCTTGAAGCCGGCCGGGATGACAAACCGGTCACCGGCACGCAGGGTCTTGGCTCCGCCATCCTGGTCACGCAGCACCGAGACGCCCTGGACGATCTCGCAGTACTCATGCTCCGTGTAGTTCACCGTCCACTGCCCGACCTCGCCTTCCCACACGCCCGCGGCAAACTGCCCGCACGGGCTGGAATAATGGTTGTAGACAGCCTGGTCTGGCTCGCCCTTGAGGATTTTCTCCGCCGCCGGACGGTAGCGTTCGGCCTCGGTAATGACCTGCGCGAAGTCGATTATGCTGTCGATACTCATGGGTCGGCTCCTGTTGTTGTTTAATAAAATGCACATGAGTAGGCTTTTGAGCCTTTCGTGTCAAATATATTGATAGTTTACACCGGCTGGTTTAGGGTGTCGGTAGCCAAAATGCCCTCGACGCTGGGGCAGAATTCTGACAACGCCTGTGAGTCCTCAGTGCGGCGTTGCATCTAAACAAGAGGAGGAGTTTCGTATGACCACCCTGACTCGTGCGGACTGGGAACAACGTGCCCAGCAACTGAAGATCGAAGGCCGTGCCTTCATCAACGGCGAATACACCGATGCCGCATCCGGTGAAACCTTCGAGTGCCTGAGCCCGGTCGACGGACGCTTCCTGGCCAAGGTTGCCAGCTGCGATCTGGCTGATGCCAATCGCGCTGTGGAAAACGCCCGTGCCACCTTCAATTCCGGCGTGTGGTCGCAGCTGGCCCCGGCCAAGCGCAAGGCCAAGCTGATCCGCTTCGCCGACCTGCTGCGCAAGAACGTCGAAGAGCTGGCGCTGCTGGAAACCCTGGACATGGGCAAGCCGATCGGCGACTCCTCCAGCATCGACGTACCTGGCGCGGCCAATGCCATCCACTGGACTGCCGAAGCCATCGACAAGGTCTACGACGAAGTCGCCCCGACCCCGCATGACCAGCTCGGCCTCGTCACCCGCGAAGCGGTGGGTGTGGTCGGTGCCATCGTACCGTGGAACTTCCCGCTGCTGATGGCCTGCTGGAAGCTCGGCCCGGCCCTGGCCACCGGTAACTCGGTAGTGCTCAAGCCGTCCGAAAAGTCGCCGCTGACGGCCATTCGCATCGCCCAGCTGGCCATCGAAGCCGGTATCCCGGCTGGCGTGCTGAACGTGCTGCCAGGCTACGGCCACACCGTGGGCAAGGCCCTGGCCCTGCACATGGACGTCGACACCCTGGTATTCACCGGTTCGACCAAGATCGCCAAGCAGCTGATGGTTTACGCGGGCGAATCGAACATGAAGCGCATCTGGCTGGAAGCCGGCGGCAAGAGCCCGAACATCGTCTTCGCTGACGCTCCGGACCTGCAAGCTGCCGCCGAAGCTGCCGCCAGCGCCATCGCCTTCAACCAGGGCGAAGTGTGCACCGCCGGCTCCCGCCTGCTGGTCGAGCGCTCGATCAAGGACAAGTTCCTGCCGATGGTGGTCGAGGCCCTGAAAGGCTGGAAGCCAGGCAACCCGCTGGACCCACAGACCACTGTCGGTGCCCTGGTCGACACCCAGCAGATGAACACCGTGCTGTCGTACATCGAGGCTGGCCACAAGGACGGCGCCAAGCTGCTGGCCGGCGGCAAGCGCACCCTGGAAGAAACCGGTGGCACTTATGTCGAGCCGACCATCTTCGACGGTGTGACCAACGCCATGAAGATCGCCCAGGAAGAAATCTTCGGCCCGGTGCTGTCGGTGATCGCCTTCGATACCGCCGAAGAAGCCATCGCCATTGCCAACGACACGCCGTATGGCCTGGCCGCTGGCATCTGGACTTCGGACATCTCCAAGGCCCACAAGACCGCCCGCGCCGTGCGCGCTGGCAGCGTCTGGGTCAACCAGTACGACGGCGGCGACATGACCGCGCCGTTCGGTGGCTTCAAGCAGTCGGGCAACGGCCGTGACAAGTCGCTGCATGCGCTGGAGAAGTACACCGAGCTGAAGGCGACCTGGATCAAGTTGTAATCCCGTGGGGCCGCTTCGCGGCCCATTCGCGGCACAAGGCCGCTCCTACAGGGGTATGCGTTTCCCTGTAGGAGCGGCCTTGTGCCGCGAATGGGCTGCAAAGCAGCCCCAAGAACTCAAGAGGTCAAGGATGCGTTGGGGTACCTACTTCGCCGTACTGGCATCGGTGCTAAGCGTCGGGCTGGCACTCGGCGTGAGCATGCCGCTGGTATCCCTGCGCCTGGAGGCCTGGGGCTACGGCAGCTTCGCCATCGGTGTGATGGCCGCGATGCCGGCGCTGGGCGTGCTGGTAGGTGCCAGCCTGGCCAGTCGCCTGGCCGGCTGGGTCGGTGTGCCCTCAGCCATGCGCCTGTGCCTGTGGGGCGGGGCGCTGTCGATTGGCCTGGTCGCACTGCTGCCCAGTTACCCGCTGTGGCTACTGCTGCGGTTGCTGATCGGTATGTCGCTGACCGTGGTGTTCATACTGGGTGAAAGCTGGATCAATCAGCTGGTAGTCGAGCAATGGCGTGGCCGCCTGGTGGCGCTGTACGGCAGCAGCTATGCCCTAAGCCAGCTGGCCGGGCCGCTGGTGCTGGGCTTTCTTGGCTCGGATGACGACTTCGGCTTCTGGGCCGCTACCGGCCTGCTGCTGGTGGCGCCGCTGATTCTCCTGGGCCGTGGCGGGGCACCCAGCACAGAGGCCTGCAGCGTCACCTTCGGCGACCTGTTCGCCTTCTGCCGGCGCTTGCCGGTGATCGCCTGGGCCATTGCCCTGTTTGCCTCGTTCGAGGCGATGATCCTGACCTTGTTGCCGGTGTATTGCCTGCAACAGGGCTTCAGCACCGAAATCGCCCTTTTCATGGTCAGTACCGTGGTGGTGGGCGACGCGGTGCTGCAGCTGCCCATCGGTGCGCTGGCCGATCATATGTCGCGGCGCGCTCTGTTCACTGGCTGTGCGGTCACTCTTCTGGTATCCAGCCTGGCGATCCCGGTGCTGCTGCATACACCAGCGATCTGGCCGCTGTGGGTGCTGTTCGGGGCCAGTGCGGGGGGCTTGTTCACCTTGTCGCTGGTGCTGATTGGTGAGCGCTACCGGGATGATGCGCTGGTGCGGGCCAACGCCCATGTGGCGCAGCTGTGGGGTATCGGCTGCCTGCTTGGGCCTTTGCTGGCTGGGGCAGGGAGCCAGTGGATCAGTGGGCATGCATTGCCGTTGCTGATGGCGGCGGGGGCTGCGGGGTTGGTGGTGTTGACCCGGCGGCGCGGAGCGTTTGAGCCGGCTTCTGCCTGATTGTTTTTTGGGGCCGCTTTGCGGCCCATCGCGGCGCAAGGCCGCTCCTACAGGAGATACGCGATCCCATGTAGGAGCGGCCTTGCGCCGCGATGGGCTGCAAAGCAGCCCCAAAATCGTCGCTACAACATCTTCTCCAGGCCAACCGCCTTGCTGATCCAGGCATTGAACCGCCGCCAAATCCCGCCCGGCTCGGACGTGAGCATGCGTCGCCTGCCATTTTCTTCGGTCACCCACACCATCTGGTTACCCACCAGCGTCGGCTGATAGCTCAAGGCCGGGGCCATGCCCTGTACCGCCAGTGCCCGGGTGTACTCGGCCAGCTCCGGGCTGTCCACCAGCACTCCGACCTCGGTATTCCACAACACCGAACGCGGGTCGAAGTTGAACGAGCCGATGAAGGTCTTGCGCCGGTCGAACACGATCGCCTTGCTGTGCAGGCTCGAGTCCGAGCTGCCATGGAAGCTCAAGCTGTGCCGGGCGCCGGGGTCACCGGGTTGGCGGCGCAGCTCATACAGTTGTACGCCATGCTCCAGCAGTGCCCGCCGGTATGGTGCATAGCCGCCATGCACTGCCGGCACGTCGGTGGCCTCCAGCGAGTTGGTCAGCAGCTTGACCGAGATACCCGCGTCGGCGCTGTGGGTGAGGTACAGCAGGCCGGACTCGCCGGGCACGAAGTACGCCGATACCAGAATCAGCTCGCGTTGCACCTTGCTCAAGTCAGGAGCCAGTTGCTGGGTCAGCAGTAGTTGCGGGTCCGGTTCGTCATCGGCCAGCACCTTGCTCGGCGCATCCCACAGCGCCTGGGCATGGGCCCAGATCAGCTCGTTGCGCCACACATCCAGGCGCGGCTGCGACTGGTAGGCCATCAAGCGGTCATACAGGGCTTTGCGCTGGGTCCTGGCTTCGGCCAGTGAAATTTCCAGGCGGTGGCGGCTGGCGCGCAGGTCGCTGGCATCCGGGTCGCGCCAGAGAAAGTCGGTAATCGGCCGGCTCAGGGCGCTGTTCCAGTATTGGTCGAAACTGTGGCCGAGCTGTTCGGCCACCGGGCCGACACCCAGCAAGTCGATGTCGGTGAAGTTGAGGTTGGGTTCGGCATCGAAATACTCATCGCCCAGGTTGCGCCCGCCGACGATGGCCATGCTGTTGTCCACCAGGAACAGTTTGTTGTGCATGCGCCGATGCTGGCGCGACAGGTTGAACAGGCGGCCCACCGCGCGCGTCACGCCGGTGCTGCGGCCCAGGTGTAGCGGGTTGAACACCCGTATCTGGATGTTCGGGTGGGCATCGAGGGTGCCCATGATGACGTCCAGGCCATCGCTGGTGGTGTCGTCGAGCAGGATGCGCACACGCACGCCACGGTCGGCGGCGCGCAGCAGTTCATGAACCAGTGCACGAGTGCTGAGGCCATCGTGGACGATGTAGTACTGCAGGTCGATGCTCGCCTGGGCGTTGCGGATCAGTTCGGCACGGGCGCGGAACGCCTCGTTGCTGTTGGGCAGCAGGCGAAAGCCCGAGCGGCCGTCGTACGGCGCGGCCTGGCGCAGTACCGAGCGGCCGAAGGCCGAGTCGTTGGCGGGTAACGCCTGGCTGGTTTCGCGGGGCGTGCCGACGCTGGCACAGCCGGCAAGACCAAGCAGTAGCACCAGCAGCAGAGGCAGGGCTCGCTGGAGTCTCAAGGGTGGATCGTCCTGTGCAGCAAAGGCTTAAATGGTTGGACCGTGGCGGGCGGCGCAAAGTTACGCGCCGGCGCTTTCTTCTTCCAGTAGACGAAGGGCGGTTTCACCAACCCTGCGCACGGCAGCTTCGATCTGCGGCGTGGGCCGTGCGGCGAAGTTCATGCGCAGGCAGTGGCGGAACTTGCCCGAGGCCGAGAAAATACTGCCCACGGCAACCTGCACGTCCTGCTCCAGTAAAGCCCGGTTCAGGCGCAGCGTATCGAAATGTTCGGGTAATTCCACCCACAGCATGAAGCCACCTTGCGGTCGACTGACCCGGGTGCCCGCCGGGAAGTAGCGGGTCACCCAGTCGCTCATCAGGTCGCGGCCACGCTGGTACTGGCTGCGCATGCGCCGTACGTGGGGCTGGTAGTGCCCGCCGGCGATGAAGTCGGCAATGGCCAACTGCGGCTGGCTGGCCGTGCTTCCGGTGCTGATGTATTTCATGTGCAGCACCCGCTCCAGGTAACGACCGGGCGCTACCCAACCAACCCGCAGGCCGGGGGCGAGGGTCTTTGAGAAAGAGCTGCAGAGCAACACGCGGCCGTCGTCGTCAAACGACTTGACGGTGCGTGGGCGCGGGTAGGTGTAGGCCAGGTCGCCGTATACATCATCTTCCAGGATGGCCACATCGTAGCGCTGGGCCAGGCTCAGCAGTGCCTTCTTGCGAGCCTCCGGCATGATGTAGCCGAGAGGATTGTTGCAGCTGGGGGTGATCTGGATGAGCTTGATCGGCCACTGCTCCAATGCCAGCTCCAGCGCCTCCAGGCTGATGCCGGTAACCGGGTCTGTGGGGATTTCCAGGGCTTTCATGCCCAGGCCCTTGAGGGTTTGCATGGCGCCGTGGAAGCTGGGGGAGTCGACCGCGACGATATCGCCCGGCTCGCATACCGCTCGAATGCTGCAGGACAGCGCCTCATGGCAGCCAGTGGTAATCACCAGGTCGGCCGGGCCAAGGCGGCAGCCGGAGTCGAGCATCAGCCGTGCCACCTGTTCGCGCAGGGCCATGTTGCCGTGGATGTTGTCGTAGTACAGCCCGGGCATGTCCTGCCGCCGGCTCAGTTGGGCAAGGCTGCGCAGCAGTGGCTTGAGGGTGGGGCTGTCGATGTCGGGCATGCCGCGACCGAGTTGAATCACGCCCTGGCGTGGGGTACTGCGCACCAGCTCGAGCACCTGCTCCCATTGCGAGATGTCCACCGGGCGCTGGGCCGGGCGGCTGACGGCGGGCAGGGCCGGCAGGTGGCGGTGGTCGTTGACGAAGTAGCCGGACTTGGGCCGGGGCGAGACCATGCCGCTGTCTTCCAGCATGCGGTAGGCCTGCTGCACGGTGCTCAGGCTGACCCCGTGCTCCACACTCAGGGCGCGCACTGACGGCAGGCGCTGGCCGGGGCGGTAGAGGCCCTGTTCGATACGGGCACCGAGCAGTTCGGCGAGGTTCAGGTAAAGGGTCACGGCATACTCCTGCGCTGCAATAGCGTGGCGACCGGTACAGTTGCGCTGAAAATACAGCATTCAGTCGGCCTGCGGCCAATTCTGTATGGGAATAATAAGGCTGTATTGGATCTGTATTGCCGGGGCTGTCGACGCGCATGCTTTCTCCACAGTATCAACTGAACGAGAGGATGCGGTGATGGGTGGCATGAGCGATGTGCGCTTGCAACTGTTGGCCAAGGAACTGGAAGCCGGGCAGCAAGCCAAGGTGTTCAACGCGCCGAAAGGGTTGGGGCGTTGGGGGCTGATGCTGCATCGCTGGCACACCCGCAGGGCGCTGCTGCAGTTGACTGACGACGAGTTGCGCGATATCGGGCTGAGCTGGGAGCAGGCCCGGGCCGAAGGGCGTAAGCCCTTCTGGAAAGACTGACCATACAGATGTTGCGCGGTCGATGTAGGAGCGGCCTTGTGTCGCGATAGGGCCGCAGAGCGGCCCCAGCGATATTTGCGGCGAAGCTGAAAACCTGGGGGCGCTACGCACCCCTTTCGCGACACAAGGCCGCTCCTACAGGGACCGCGCAGCTTTCAGATCAGCTCTTTCAGGCGATGCCACAGCATCCCCAACGCCAGCAGCGGCGAGCGCAGGTGCTTGCCGCCGGGGAAGGTGATGTGTGGCACCTTGGCAAACAGGTCGAAACGCCCGCTTTCCTGGCCGCTGATGGCCTCGCCGAGCAGGCGCGCAGCCAGGTGGGTGGCGTTGAGCCCATGGCCCGAGTAGGCCTGGGCGTAATACACGTTCGGCTGGCTTGCCAGGCGGCCAACCTGCGGCAGGCGGTTGGCGCCGATGCCGATCATGCCGCCCCACTGGTAGTCGATGCGCACGTCGGCCAGTTGCGGGAATACCTTGAGCATCTTCGGCCGCATGTAGGCGGCGATGTCCTTCGGGTCGCGGCCCGAATAGTGGCAGGCACCGCCGAACAACAGGCGCTGGTCGGCGGACAGGCGGTAGTAGTCCAGTGCCACACGCTGGTCACATACCGCCATGTTCTGCGGTAGCAGCGAACGGGCACGTTCTTCGCCCAGTGGCTCGGTGGCGATGATGTAGCTGCCGGCTGGCAGCACCTTGCCGCCCAACTCGCGGTTGAGGTCGTTATGGTAGGCGTTGCAGCACAGCACCAGGGTTTTGGCGCGTACCCGGCCTTGGGTGGTGTGCACCTGTACTTCCGGGCCGTAATCGATGCGTGTGACCTCGGACTGCTCGAACAGCTTCACGCCCAGGCGGCTGGCCACGGCAGCTTCACCCAGGGCCAGGTTGAGCGGGTGCAGGTGCCCGGAACCCATGTCGACCAGCCCGCCGACATAACAGTCGGCACCGACCACGCTGTGGATATCGTCCTTGCCGACCAGGCGCAGTTCATGTGCGTAGCCAAGGCTGCGCAGTTCTTCAGCATCCTCGGCAAAGCCCAGCAGCTCGGCGGGTTTGTTGGCCAGGTCGCAGTAACCCCAGGTCAGGTCGCAGGCGATGGCATGCCTTTCGACGCGCTCTCGGACGATCTGCACCGCTTCCAGGCCCATCAGTTTCAGGCTGCGCACGCCTTCCTCGCCGATGACCGGGAGGAATTGCTCCAGGCCGTGGCCAACGCCACGGATCAGCTGGCCACCATTGCGCCCGCTGGCGCCCCAACCGAGCTTGCGCGCCTCCAGCAGGATGACCGAAAAGCCGCGCTCGGCCAGTTCGATGGCGGTGTTCAGGCCCGAGTAGCCGCCGCCAACGATACACACGTCGGCGCTGTGCTCGCCTTGCAGGAAGGAGTGGTCGGGGTGTGGCGCGCTGCTGGCGGCGTAGTAGGAGGCGGCGTGCTGCGCGCTGTGGATCATTGGGCAGGTCCTGAGGCTGGTGGGCTGAGGGGGAGGAGGATAAGCCGGGGCTTCGGGGAGGGGCAACCGGCCTCATCGCCGGCAAGCCAGCTCCCACAGGGTCCGCGTGGCACTTGAGACCGACGGTGTACCTGTGGGAGCCGGCTTGCCGGCGATTGGCCCTATAATCCAACCTCAGCTCTCAAACTTGTACCTTGCCATGTCCTGCAACCGCCACAAGATCCACTTCCTGCGCGAACTCATCCCTTCCTTCGAGTGTGAGCCCGGCTGCCACGACTGCTGCGGCCCGGTCACCACTTCGGCGGAAGAAATGGCCCGCCTGCCGCGCAAGTCCCAGGCCGAGCAGGACGCCGCCCTGGAGCGCCTGGACTGTGTGCACCTGGGCCCCAGCGGCTGCACGGTGTATAAAGAGCGCCCGATGATCTGCCGCCTGTTCGGCACCACCCCGCGCCTGGCCTGCCCGCGTGGCCGTGGCCCTGAACAGATGATCGAGCCCGCTGCCGAGCAGCTGGTCCACCAGTTCATTGCCACTACCCGCCAAGTGCTGGTCTGACTTCAGTCCGGTATCGGCAGGCAAAGGCTCTCCTTCACCTCTTCCATCACGATGTAGCTCTTCGATTCGCGCACGTGCGGCAGCTTCAGCAGGATGTCGCCGAGCAGCTTGCGGTAAGAGGCCATCTCGGAAATACGCGCCTTCACCAGGTAGTCGAAGTCGCCTGAAACCAGGTGGCATTCCAGCACGTGGGGCAGTTTCAGCACCGCGCGGCGGAACTCCTCGAAGGTGTCGCCCGATTTGTAGTCCAGGCTGATTTCCACGAACACCAGCAGGCTGCCCTTGAGGTGCTGCGGGTTAAGGCGGGCGTTGTAGCTCATGATGATGCCCTCGCGCTCCAGGCGGCGGACCCGCTCGGTGCAAGGGGTGGTGGAAAGCCCAACTTTCTCGCCCAGTTCGGTGAAGGAAATACGCCCGTCATTCTGCAGGATACGCAGGATGTTACGGTCGATCTTGTCCAGTTCACGCTTGCTCTGGTGCTGGGTTCTCATAGGGGATGCCCCTCCGTGAAAGGCGATTTTGCCGAGAATTCTCGCCAATAATAGGCTTTTATATAGTGAATTGCACTGCCTTCAAATTCCTATACTGCGCGCATTCATGCCATTTCAATAAAAGTCTGCGGCGCGCCGCGTGCGAGGGATAAAACGATGCGAGTTCTGGTACTTGGTAGCGGTGTGATCGGAACCGCCAGTGCCTACTATCTGGCCCGGCAAGGTTTCGAAGTAACGGTGGTCGATCGCCAGCCGGCGGTGGCCATGGAAACCAGCTTTGCCAACGCCGGCCAGATCTCGCCCGGCTATGCCTCGCCCTGGGCCGCCCCAGGCGTGCCGCTGAAGGCCATCAAATGGCTGCTGGAGCGCCACGCGCCCCTGGCCATCAAGCTCACCGGCGACGTCGACCAGTACCTGTGGATGGCACAGATGCTGCGCAACTGCACCGCCAGCCGTTACGCGGTGAACAAGGAGCGCATGGTGCGCCTGTCCGAGTACAGCCGTGACTGCCTCGACGAACTGCGCGCCGAAACCGGCATCGCCTACGAAAACCGCAGCCTGGGCACCACCCAGCTGTTCCGTACCCAGGCCCAGGTGGATGCCGCGGCCAAGGACATTGCCGTGCTGGAGCAGTCCGGTGTGCCTTACGAGCTGCTCGACCGCGACGGCATTGCCCGCGTCGAACCGGCCCTGGCTGGCGTCAAGGACATCCTGGCCGGCGCCCTGCGCCTGCCAAACGACCAGACTGGCGACTGCCAGCTGTTCACCACCAAGCTTGCCGAAATGGCCGTGAAGCTGGGCGTGGAGTTCCGCTTCGGCCAGGACATCCAGCGCCTGGACTTCGCGGGTGACCGCATCAATGGCGTGTGGATCGACGGCAAGCTGGAAACCGCCGACCGCTACGTGCTGGCGCTGGGCAGCTATTCGCCGCAGATGCTCAAGCCGCTGGGCATCAAGGCCCCGGTGTACCCGCTGAAGGGCTACTCGCTGACCGTGCCGATCACCAACGCCGACATGGCTCCGACCTCGACCATTCTCGACGAGACCTACAAGGTTGCCATTACCCGTTTCGACAACCGTATTCGCGTCGGCGGCATGGCTGAGATCGCCGGTTTTGACCTGTCGTTGAACCCGCGTCGGCGCGAAACGCTGGAGATGATCGTCAACGACCTTTATCCTCGCGGCGGTGATCTGAGCCAGGCCAGCTTCTGGACCGGCCTGCGCCCGGCGACCCCGGACGGCACGCCGATCGTTGGTGCCACGGCGTTCCGCAACCTGTTCCTGAACACCGGTCACGGTACTTTGGGCTGGACCATGGCGTGCGGCTCCGGTCGCCTGCTGGCCGACCTGATTGCGCGCAAGAAGCCGCAGATCAGTGCCGAAGGCCTGGACATTTCCCGTTATGGCAATAGCCCGGAAGTGGCCAAGCACGGGCAGACTGCGCCGGCTCACCAGCAGTAATAGCCTGCACCGGCCTCTTCGCGGCTAAAGCCGCTCCCACAGGGATCGCATGTGCTTGGGCATTGTGCGGTCCCCTGCGGGAGCGGCTTTAGCCGCGAAGAACCCAACACCGATTTCAACCCGAACCACCATAAGGCAGCCGCCATGCGTCCCGCCCGCGCCCTGATCGACCTCCAGGCCCTGCGCCACAACTACCGTCTGGCCCGTGAACTGACCGGTGCCAAAGCCCTCGCCGTGATCAAGGCCGACGCCTACGGCCACGGCGCCGTGCGCTGTGCCCTGGCCCTGGAGGCCGAAGCCGACGGCTTTGCCGTGGCCTGCATCGAAGAAGCGCTGGAGCTGCGCGCCGCCGGTATCAAGGCCCCGGTGCTGCTGCTGGAAGGTTTCTTCGAAGCCAGCGAACTGGCCCTGATCGCCGAGCACGACCTGTGGTGTGTGGTGCACTCGCTGTGGCAACTGGAAGCGATCGAAAGGACCCAGCTGCACAAGCCGCTCACCGTCTGGCTCAAGCTCGACAGCGGCATGCACCGCGTCGGACTGCACCCCAAGGACTACCACGAGGCCTACCAGCGCCTGCTGGCCAGCGGCAAGGTCGCGCGCATCGTGCTGATGAGCCACTTCGCTCGCGCCGACGAACTGGATGCCGACGCTACCGCCCAGCAGATCGCCGTGTTCGAGGCCGCCCGCCAGGGCCTGGCCGCCGAGTGCAGCCTGCGCAACTCCCCCGGTGTGCTGGGCTGGCCGCAGGCCCCCAGCGACTGGGTGCGCCCGGGCCTGATGCTGTACGGTGCCACACCGTTCGAAGTGGCCCAGGCCCAGGCCGAGCGCCTGCAACCGGTGATGACCCTGCAATCGCGGGTGATCAGCGTGCGCGAACTGCCTGCCGGCGAGCCGGTGGGCTATGGCGCCAAGTTCGTCAGCCCACGGCCAACCCGCGTTGGCGTCGTTGCCATGGGCTATGCCGATGGCTACCCGCGCCAGGCGCCCAACTGTACCCCGGTGCTGGTCGCCGGCAAGCGCACCCAACTGATCGGCCGGGTGTCGATGGACATGCTCAGCATCGACCTGACCGATGTGCCGGAAGCCACCGTCGGCAGCCCCGTCGAACTGTGGGGCAAGCATGTGCTGGCCAGTGAAGTGGCTGCGCACGCGGGTACCATTCCGTACCAGATTTTCTGCAACCTGAAGCGGGTACCTCGGGACTACATCGGCGAATGACACGCTGAAGCGGACAGGTTGAGGGGCGGTGTGTTGTAAATACTGAACGGCATTGCCATGATATCGTTCACATTCACCCCCCTTTCCACCGTTTCAGGAGGCTCCAGCTTTGGACGTCGGCGAACGACTGCAAGCCATCCGCAAGCTCAAGGGCCTGTCCCAGCGTGAACTCGCCAAGCGTGCCGGCGTGACCAACAGCACCATCTCGATGATCGAGAAGAACAGCGTGAGCCCGTCGATCAGCTCGCTGCGCAAGGTGCTGAGCGGCATCCCCATGTCGATGGTCGAGTTCTTCTCGGTCGAACTGGAACCTGAAAGCCCTACGCAGATCGTCTACAAGGCTCATGAGCTGATCGATATCTCCGACGGTGCGGTGACCATGAAGCTGGTCGGCAAGTCGCACCCCAACCGTGCCATCGCCTTTCTCACCGAGGTGTATCCACCGGGTGCCGACACCGGCGCCGAAATGCTTACCCATGACGGTGAAGAAACCGGCATCCTGCTCGAAGGCCGCCTGGAGCTGGTGGTCGGCAACGAGATCTTCATCCTTGAAGAGGGCGACAGCTACTACTTCGAAAGCACCCGCCCGCACCGCTTTCGCAACCCGTTCGACCGGCCGGCGCGGCTGATCAGTGCGGCGACGCCTTCAAACTTTTGATCCAGCGCAGTGCATTGATTCGGCAATACCCCTTTCCCGTGTGGGGTCGTTTCACGGCTTCTGGGTTCCCGCTATACTTTTCAACGCTCGCCGATCCGTGGCCGCGAGCGTGATTAGCCACCATGAGGGTGTTCGCGTGAACCAAATCAAGAAGATGCTGGCCGTACCAGCAGCCGTATTCGCCCTCTGGGCAATGAGCGCAACCGCTGCGACCAATGATGACATCGCCAAGCGCCTGGAGCCGGTTGGCCAGGTGTGCGTCCAGGGCCAGGAGTGCAAAGGCATGGAAGTAGCCGCCGCCGCAGGTGGCGGTGGTGCCAAGACGCCGGACGAGATCATCGCCAAGCATTGCAATGCCTGCCATGGCTCCGGCCTGCTCGGCGCACCGAAGATTGGCGATACCGCGGCGTGGAAGGAACGCGCCGACCACCAGGGCGGCCTGGACGGCATCCTGGCCAAGGCCATTACCGGCATCAACGCCATGCCACCGAAAGGCACCTGCGCAGACTGCTCGGATGACGACCTGAAAGGGGCGATCAAGAAAATGTCCGGGCTGTGAGCAACAGCTGAATTGCATGAGGCCCGCCATTGATGGCGGGCTTTGTTTTTGTGGTGCCTGTGCCGGCCCTTTCGCGGCTAAAGCCGCTCCCACAGGTACAGTGCAGGCTTCAAGGATTGTGGGCCCCCTATGGGAACTCACAGGTGCAGCACAGGACTCAAGGGCAGTGAGGTCTCTGTAGGAGCGGCTTTAGCCGCGAAAGGGCCGGCACAGGCAACCAACCCACCAAAGCCCATGTCCAACCCCTGAACCCATGGATGTCTCAGGAGGCCCCGATGCACCTCTGCTCCATCGACCAGGCCGTCGAGCAAGTCCTGTCGCGCCTGCCAGCCCACATCCACATGGGCCTGCCGCTGGGCCTGGGCAAGCCCAATGCCTTCGTCAACGCGCTTTACGCCCGCATCCGCGAGCTGCCCGAACGGCAGCTGACCATCTACACGGCCCTGTCCCTCGGCCGCCCGCCACTGGGCGATGGCCTGCAGCGGCGCTTTCTCGAGCCCTTCGTCGAGCGCGTCTTCGCCGACTACGAAGAACTTACCTACCTCGCCGACCTGCGCAACGACAGCCTGCCGACGAACATCCAGGTGGAACAATTCTTCATGCAGCCCGGCAGCCTGCTGCATAGCGATTCGGCCCAGCAAAGCTACATCAGCAGCAACTACAGCCACGCAGCACGTGACATCAACGCCAAGGGCCTGAACCTGATTGCGCAGTTGGTGGCCGCCACGCCCGAGAGGCCGGTGCACCTGAGCCTGGCCTGCAACCCCGACATCACCCTCGACCTGCTGCCGATGATCGCCAAGCGCCGCGCCGCCGGCGAGACCATCCTCATGCTCGGCCAGGTGCATGCCGAGCTGCCTTACATGCCGGGTGACGCCGAGCTACCCATCGATGCGTTCGACCTGCTGATCGATACAGCCGAGCAACGCCGCCTGTTCTCCACGCCGAACATGCCGGTCAACACCCAGGACCACTGCATCGGCCTGCACGCCAGCAGCCTGGTTCGCGACGGCGGCACGCTACAGATCGGCATTGGTGCCATGGGCGATGCGGTAGCTGCCGCACTGCTGGCGCGCCAGGGTGACAACGCCTGTTATCGTGCCGTGCTCGACGCGCTGGGTGCTGGCTCGTGGCAAGCGCTGATCGAACGGGAAGGGGGCCTGGATACCTTCGCCCAAGGCCTGTACGGCTGCAGCGAGATGTTCGTCAACGGCTTGCTGGCGCTGGCCGAAGCGGGCCTGTTGCGGCGCCCGGCGGACGAGCAGGGGGCGGCAGTGCTGCATGGCGGTTTCTTCCTCGGCCCCCAGGCGTTCTACCAGCGCTTGCGCGACATGCCGCTGGAACAGCGCGCACGGTTTGCCATGACGCGTATCAGCTTCATCAACGAGCTGTACGGGCAGGAGGAACTCAAGCGCCGCCAACGCCGTGATGCGCGCTTCATCAACACCGTGTTCGGCATGACCCTGCTCGGCGCCGGGGTGGCCGACCAGCTGGAGGATGGCCGTGTACTCAGTGGCGTGGGCGGGCAGTACAACTTCGTTGCCCAAGGCCATGCGCTGGAGGGCGGGCGTTCGATCCTGCTGCTGCGCAGCTGGCGTGAGGCGGGCGGGGAGGTGACCTCGAACCTGTTCTGGAACTATGGCCATTGCACCATCCCCCGGCACCTGCGCGATATCGTGGTGACCGAGTACGGCATTGCCGACCTGCGTGGGCAGACCGACAGCGAGGTGATTGCGCGGTTGCTGGCGGTATGTGATTCGCGGTTCCAGCAGGGGCTGATCGAGCAGGCAAAGGATGCCGGCAAGCTGGCCAAGGATTTTCAACTGGAGGCGTGCTTTACCGACAATACGCCGCAGCGGCTGGAGGCGATCAGGGCGCGGCACTCGCGGTTGTTCCCGGAGTATCCGCTGGGCACGGACTTTACGGCTGAAGAGCGGGATTTGCTGCGGGCGCTGAACTGGTTGAAGAGCAAGTTCAAGCTGAGCGAGGTACTGGAGCTGGGCAAGGCAGCGCTGGATGCGCCGGGGCCCGAGGGCTACGCGAGGCATCTTGTGCGGATGCAGCTGGATCAGCCGCAGGGGCTGAAGGAAGAGCTTTACCAGCGGTTGCTGCTGGCGGGTTTACAGGCTGCGAAATAAACACTCGGACATACTGTCCCCTGTGGGAGCGGGTAAACCCGCTCCCACAGAGATCGCGTAGCGGCCTTATTCGATGAAGGACACCACACCACCTTCCAGCGACTTCACCCGGGCCAGCGACTCGACGCGATAGCCCTGGCTGTCCAGCTCGGCACGGCCGCCCTGGAACGACTTCTCGATCACGATACCCAGGCCGGCCACGGTGGCGCCGGCCTGCTTGATGATCGAGATCAGGGCCTGCGACGCCTTGCCGTTGGCCAGGAAGTCGTCGATCACCAGCACGCGGTCGCTGCTGTTGAGGTGACGCGGCGAGATGGCCACGGTGTTCTCGGTCTGCTTGGTGAAGGAATACACCGAGGCGGTCAGCAGGTTCTCGGTCAGGGTCAGCGACTGGTGCTTGCGGGCGAAGATCACCGGCACGCCCAGCTTCAGGCCAGTCATCACCGCCGGGGCAATGCCCGAGGCTTCGATGGTGACGATCTTGGTCACGCCCGCGTCGGCGAACAGGCGGGCGAACTCGTCACCGATCAGCTGCATCAGCGCCGGATCGATCTGGTGGTTGAGAAACGCGTCGACTTTGAGAACCTGATCGGAAAGCACGATGCCTTCTTCGCGAATCTTCTGATGCAGTGCTTCCACTTTGTTTTCCTCGATGTAGCAAAGGTGGCCGCAAATAGCGGCAAAGTTAAAGAGTAATGGTTGATCAGCGTTTGAGCATTGCCCGGATATCGGCCAAGGCGTTGTTGCCCCGTGCAGCCTTTACCTCGACCGGCGCATCGTCGAGGCCTTCCCAGGCCAGGTCGTCCGGTGGCAGTTCGTCGAGGAACCGGCTGGGCGTGCAGTCGATGATTTCACCGTACTGCTTGCGCTTGGCGGCGAAGGTGAAGGCCAGGGTCTGGCGCGCGCGGGTGATGCCCACGTAGGCCAGGCGGCGTTCCTCTTCGATGGTGTCGGCCTCGATGCTGGAGCGGTGCGGGAGGATTTCCTCTTCCATGCCCATGATGAACACGTAGGGGAATTCCAGGCCCTTGGAGGCATGCAGGGTCATCATCTGCACACCTTCGGCGTTCTCTTCCTCTTCCTGCTGGCGCTCGAGCATGTCGCGCAGCACCAGCTTGCCGATGGCGTCCTCGATGGTCATGTCACCCTCTTCGTCCTTCTCGAGGGTGTTCTTCAGCGCTTCGACCAGGAACCAGACGTTGCTGATGCGGAACTCGGCAGCCTTGTCGCTGGCGGTCTGCTGACGGATCCAGTTCTCGTAGTCGATATCGCGGATCATCTCGTGCAGCGCGGCAATCGGGTCTTCCAGGGCAACCTTGTGGCGCACCCCGTCCAGCCAATGCTTGAAGCGCTGCAAACGCTCGGTGTAGCGGGCGTCCAGATGCTCGCCCAGGCCAAGCTCCTCGCTGGCGGCGTACATCGAAATACCGCGCTCGGTGGCGTAGTTGCCGAGCTTTTCCAGGGTGGTGGAGCCGATTTCGCGGCGCGGTACGTTGATCACCCGCAGGTAGGCGTTGTCATCGTCCGGGTTCACCAGCAGACGCAGGTAGGCCATCAGGTCCTTGACCTCCTGGCGGCCGAAGAAGCTGTTGCCGCCCGACAGGCGATACGGCACCTGGTGGTGCTGCAGCTTCAGTTCGATCAGCTTGGCCTGGTAGTTGCCGCGGTAGAGGATGGCAAAGTCGCTGTACGGGCGGTTGGTGCGCAGGTGCAGGGTGAGGATTTCCATGGCCACGCGTTCGGCCTCGGCTTCCTCGTTCTTGCAGCGGATGACGCGGATCTCGTCGCCCACGCCCATCTCGCTCCACAGCTGCTTCTCGAACGCGTGCGGGTTGTTGGCAATCAGCACGTTGGCGCAGCGCAGGATGCGGCTGGTGGAGCGGTAGTTCTGCTCCAGCATCACCACCTTCAGGGAGGGGTAGTCCTCCTTGAGCAGCATCAGGTTTTCCGGCCGGGCGCCACGCCAGGCATAGATCGACTGGTCGTCGTCGCCCACCACGGTGAACTGGTTGCGCATGCCGATCAGCATCTTCACCAGCAGGTACTGGCTGGCGTTGGTGTCCTGGTATTCGTCCACCAGCAGGTAGCGCACGCGGTTCTGCCAGCGCTCCAGCACATCGGGGTGTTCCTGGAACAGCTTGACCGGCAGCAGGATCAGGTCGTCGAAGTCCACCGCGTTGAACGCCTTGAGCGTGCGCTGGTAGTGGGTGTAGACGATGGCGGCAGTCTGTTCGCGCGGGTTGCGCGCCTTCTCCAGGGCTTCGGCGGGCAGGATCAGGTCGTTCTTCCAGGCACCGATCATGTTCTTGATCTCGTCGATGCCGTCGTCGCCGGAGTATTCCTTCTGCATGATGTCCGACAGCAACGCCTTGATGTCGGACTCGTCGAAGATCGAGAAACCCGGCTTGTAGCCCAGGCGCTCGTGCTCCCTGCGGATGATGTTCAGGCCCAGGTTGTGGAATGTGCACACAGTCAGGCCGCGGCCTTCCCCCGGGCGCAGCAGGGTGGCGACCCGTTCCTTCATCTCGCGGGCGGCCTTGTTGGTGAAGGTCATCGCCACGATGTACTGCGCACGGATGCCGCAGTTCTGGATGAGGTGGGCAATCTTGCGCGTAATCACGCTGGTCTTGCCCGAGCCTGCACCGGCGAGCACCAAAAGAGGGCCGCCGACATAGTCACGGGCTTCCTGCTGCCGGGGATTGAGTCGGGACATGCTAGAAACCGGGGGTCGCCAGAAAATAGCCGCGCATTCTAACAGGCATGGGGCGTTTGTGGCGCGACCGTCTGACGTCTGAGTCAAATATGTAAACGGGATTTGCCGGCTGGCGCAGTTTCGCGCAGGATGCACGACAAAATACGTCGGGATGCTACACCCGTAGAAACATGTATTAAATTGAAAACCATTTTCATTAATGCAGTAGCATACCTGGCAGTTTCCGTTGCACCGTGAAGCCTAAGGAGCCCGCTTGTCCACGCCTGTCGAACCATTGCGTTTGCTGCTGTTGGCCGATGAGCCGGAATGGGGCGCGCTGCTACGCGAGTGCATGCCTGCCCAGGGTGGCAGCGTCGTGCTGCTGACGGCGCCGAACTGGGACTCGGTCGACAGCCTGTTCAACCAGGACCGCCAGGCTGTCGTGCTGGCAACCCCGGCCCTGCAGCCCGCGCCTGGACGCTGCGAGCTGCCGACCATCCTGCTGCTCGACCACGAGCCTCAGTTAGCGCCCAGCGCCGTCAGTGACTGGCTGGTGCGTGACCAGCTCAATGCTGACACCTTGCGTCGCTCGCTGCGCCATGTGCGCGAGCGCGGCGTGCTGGTGGCCACCTTGCAGCGCCTGGCCGAGCAGGACCCGTTGACCGGCATCGCCAACCGCCAGGGCTTCCAGGCCTTGCTGACCGCGCGCCTGGCCGAGAACGACGGCCGTGGCCTTGCCCTCGGCCACCTGGACCTGGACAACTTCCGCCACGTCAACGACGCCCTTGGCCACCAGAGCGGCGACCGCCTGATCCTGCAGGTGGTGGCGCGGCTGAAACAGCAACTGGAGGCGGGCGACCAACTGGCGCGCCTGGGCAGCGACGAGTTCGCCCTGCTGATCGACACCCGACGCGACCCCAACCGTGCCGAGTGGATTGCCGAGCGGATTGTCGAGGCGTTGGCCGAACCCTACTGGATTGACGGCGAAAGCCTGCTGCTGGGCTGCAGCCTGGGCCTGGCCCATGCCCGCGCCCAGGGTGGTGCCGACCCGCTGATGTGGCATGCGCACATCGCCATGCGCCAGGCCAAGGGCAGCCAGGGTTGCACCTTCCATGTGTTCAACGAGCGCATCAATCGCAACGCCCGTAGCCTTGCCGATCTGGAGAGCGAATTGCGCCGCGCCCTGCGCCGGGACGAGCTGGAGCTGCATTACCAGCCGCGGTTGAACCTGGCCGACGGGCGCATCGTCGGCCTCGAGGCGCTGGTGCGCTGGCGGCATGCCGAGCGTGGCCTGTTGCCGCCCAGCGAGTTCGTGCCGCTGGCCGAGCAGAGCGGCCTGATCGTGCCGCTGGGCTACTGGGTGATTTCCCGAGCCCTGCGCGATATGCAGGCACTGTGCGAGCGCGGCCTGGAGCCGCTGCATATGGCGGTCAACCTGAGCTTCCGCCAGTTCCAGGACAGCCAGTTGCTGGCGACCTTGAGCCGCCTGATTCTCGAACATGGTGTGGATGCCCGCTGGCTCGAATTCGAGCTCACCGAAACGGCGGTGATGCGCCGCAACGAGCTGGTACGCCAGACCATGGACGCCCTGGGGCGCCTGGGTGTGCGCTTCTCGCTCGATGATTTCGGTACCGGGTTCTCTTCGTTCGTGCACCTAAACAGCCTGCCGATCACCTTGCTCAAGGTGGACCGCAGCTTTGTCGCGGAGATGGAAATGCGCGAGGAGAACCGCAAGCTTGTGCACGCCATGATCAACCTGGCGCACAACCTCAACCTCGAGGTGGTGGCCGAAGGGGTAGAGAGTGAAGAGCAGATGGCGTTGCTGCGCGGGTTTGGCTGTGACCAGGTGCAGGGCTTCCTGGTCAGCAAGCCGCTGCCGGTGGGGGAGTTGATGGAGTTCTTGCTGCAGGCGACCGGCTGCCAGTTGGGCACAGCCCTTTAGGGCCCTTTCGCGGGTGAACCCGCTCCCACAGGCTTTGCACAGGATTCAGACCCTGCGCAGTCCCTGTGGGAGCGGGTTTACCCGCGAAGAGGCCCGCAAGTCAGGCCGAAGCCGTCGCCGCTCCACCAATCCCGGCCTTGCCTAAAAGCCGCTTCATCCGCCACTCAAAGCCAAAGGTCAGTGCCACCGCCGCACACGCCAGCCCCAACGCCAGCCCCCACCACACCCCGACCGCGCCACCGCCCAGGGTAAAGGTGAACAGCCAGGCGCTCGGCGCCCCCACCAGCCAGTAGCACACCAACCCGATCAGGAAGGTGGTCTTGGCATCCTTCAGCCCACGGATCGAGCCCATCGCGATCGTCTGCATGCCATCGAACAGCTCGAACCACGCAGCCACCATCAGCAACTGCACCGCCAGCTGGAAGATCGCCGCAAATGCCGGGTCGTCACGGTCGATGAACAGCCCCACCAGCGCATCGGGCAGCAGCCAGAACAGCGCGGCGAAGGCAAACATGATCATCGCCCCGAAGCCTATGCCCACCCGCCCGGCGCTGCGCGCCGCCAGCAGGTTGCCGGCGCCGTAGTACAGCCCCACGCGCATGGTCACCGCATACGACAACCCGGTCGGCACCATGAACGCCGTGGAGACGATCTGCAGGGCGATCTGGTGCGCCGCCAGCTCGGTACTGCCCAGCACGCCCATGCACAGCGCGGCAAAGGCGAACAGGCCGACTTCCACCATGTAGGTGCCGCCAATCGGCAGGCCCAGCCGCCACAGCTCGCGCAGGGCC
Organism: Pseudomonas sp. ABFPK; assembly: GCF_001586765.1. Taxonomy (NCBI): domain Bacteria; kingdom Pseudomonadati; phylum Pseudomonadota; class Gammaproteobacteria; order Pseudomonadales; family Pseudomonadaceae; genus Pseudomonas; species Pseudomonas sp. ABFPK. The sequence goes on from NZ_LQXW01000001.1 coordinate 254,449, forward strand.
GGCAGCGAAGGGCGCGACAGGCCCTTGCGCAATGGGTAGGCGGCATAGGCCGGGTGCCAACGGATATACAGCGCCAAGGCAATGGCCATGCCCATCGACACCACCGCGGTGACCAGGCCGATGCCCATAAGGCCCAGCTTGGGCAGGCCGAACATGCCTTCGATCAGCGCCACGTTGAACAGGTAGTTGAGCACCGTGCCAACCAGGCTGATGACCATCACCGGCGTAGACCGGCCCAGCGCGCTGGTAAAGCCGCGCAACGCCATGAAAGTCAGGTAGCCGGGCAGCGCCAGTGGCAGCAGGGTGAGGAATTCGGCGGCCGAGGCAACGTTCTCGGGCTTTTGCCCGAACAGCAGCAGTACCGGTTCAAGGTTCCACAGCACCAGCGCAGCGAACAGCGCCAGGCCCCAGGCCAGCCACAGGCCACCCTGCGCCAGGCGGGTGGCGCCCTCGATGTCGTTGGCGCCCTTGCGAATGGCCACCAGGGTGCCGACCGCAGCGATCACGCCAAGGCAGAAGATCGACACGAACGAGTAGCTCGCCGCGCCCAGGCCGCCACCAGCCAGGGCTTGCGGGCTGATGCGGGCCATCATCAGGGTATCGGTCAGCACCATCAGCATGTGCGCCAACTGCGAGGCGATCAGCGGCCCGGCCAGGCGCAGCAAAGCCTTGAGTTCTGTGGTGGGCGCGACATGCATGGAGGCAGTCCTTTTCCTGGGGTGATCAACGAAGGGCGATTCTGAGGCTTTGGTCAACTTTGCACAAAAGGATAAATGCGATCATTGGCATGAGTCTGACTCATGTATATATGCTTCCCGGTGATTCATTTCACAGCCCCGTATGGCAGGTGCCTCATGTCCCGTCAGCTCCCCCCGCTGTATGCCCTGCGCGCATTCGAAGCCGCCGCGCGGCTAAGCTCCTTCACCCGTGCCGGCGAAGAGCTGTCGATTACCCAGAGCGCGGTCAGCCGGCATATCCGCACGCTGGAGGAGCATTTTGCCTGCCGCCTGTTCGTGCGCAGTGGCCGCAGCCTGCAACTGACCGAAGCGGCGCGGGTGCTGCTGCCCGGTGTGCGTGAAGGCTTTGCCGCGCTGGAACGGGCTTGCGATACCTTGCGCGGTGAGGATGACATCCTGCGCATGAAGGCTCCCTCGACCCTGACCATGCGCTGGTTGCTGGCGCGCCTTAGCCGCTTTCGCCACTTGCAGCCTGGCAACGAAGTGCAGCTGACCAGCGCCTGGATGGATGTCGACCATGTGGACTTCAACCAGGAGCCGTTCGATTGCGCGGTGTTGCTCAGCGACGGGGTGTTCCCGCCGGAATGGGAAGTGCGCAGGTTGTTCCCGGAGCTGCTGATCCCCGTGGGTGCGCCAGACCTGCTCGACGAGGAACCCTGGGACGAGCGTCGGCTGGCCTGCATAGAACTGCTGCACCCCACGGTGGACAAGCGCGACTGGCGGGAATGGTTGGAGCGCATGGGGTTGAGTGACAAGGTTTCGCTCAAGGGCGGGCAGGTGTTCGACACCCTGGAGCTGGGCATGATTGCCGCTGCGCGTGGCTATGGCATTTCCATGGGTGATTTGCTGATGGTGGCCGAAGATGTGGCGCAGGGGCGCTTGAGCTTGCCTTGGCCGACGGCGGTGCCCAGCGGGATGGATTATTACCTGGTGTGGCCGCGCACTCGGCCGGGGGGCGAGCGGTTGCGGCGTTTGAGCGCGTTTCTGGAAGAGGAGGTGGCGGCGATGGATTTGCCGGATGTGCAGATCCTGCCGCCCCTCTGATCGCCTGTACCGGCCTCTTCGCGGGTAAACCCGCTCCCACCGGTACAGTACTGGCCTCAAGGCCTGCGCCGAAGCTTCCACAGGACAGCGCTGACCTCAAGGCCTGCACCGAGCCTGTGGGAGCGGGTTTACCCGCGAAGAGGCCGCAATGCCTTACATCGAGCCCAGGTTCAACGCCTGTGCACACGCCTGCAGCGACCGACGCTCGCTCTGCGCATACAGCGCCAGCTCATCCTGCACCTGCAGCCCCAGCGCCGCTTCGAACGCATCGCGGTTGGCGTTGCTGCCGTACTCGGCCTGCGCATCGTCACCCAGGTTGGACTGGAAGATCCCCGCCGCGCTCACCGGCAGGAAGTCCTCGTACACCAGCGCCTCGAAGTGCACATGGCCAGCCTCGATCAACCCCTCCAGCGTGGTTGGGCGGTCGTCCTGGTCACGCGCAGCCAGGCCTTTCTCGGTGGCGAAGTAGCGGAAGTAGGCCAGCCCTTGTTCACGCATCTGCGCCAGGTCGTCCGGGAACTCGGCAAAGGTGTCCTTCAACAACGCCATGTAGCGTTCGGCATTGGCCTCGGCCGGGGCGCCACCCAGGGCGGCGCGGGTGGCGTCGAGCAGCTTGTCGTACAGCTGGCGGCCTTTCGGCGTCAGCGCCGCGCCGCGTTGCTCGATTTCGCCGAAGCGCGCGGTGTGGCTGCCTTCGCTGCCCTGCTGGTCGCTGAACGCAACCTTTTCCTGCAGGGCCTTGAAGCTGGTCTGGCGCAGCAGGATCGGGTGGCGGCGAGTGGGCGGGCCTTCGACCACGGCCTTTGGCGGGATGCCCTTGGCCGGCATGCCGAGCTGGATTGCATCGATGTCCAGGGTGCGCGGGGTCAGATGGTTGATGTGCGGGCCCTTGAAGGCCACCACATCGGCGATCAGGCGGTGCTGGTCGTGCAACTGCTGGTACTGCTCGGCAGTGACGGTGGCGTCATGGTGCCAGCGGAAGGTGTGCAGCGCTTCCTGCACGAACGCCTCGGCATCGGCGGCATTCAGGCCACCATTGCGCTCGCATTGGTCAATCAGCTCAAGGGCGCGGGCGGTGAAGATCTGGCGCTTGGCCAGGATGCTCTCTGCCAGCTCGCGCAGTTGCGGGTTGTCGATCAGCTCCAGGCGCAGCAGCGAAGTGAATACGCGGAACGGGCTGACGTGCAGCGACTGCTCGTGCACCGCGCGGAAGGCGGTGGAATGCACCGGCACACCGGCGGAACTGAGGTCGTAGTAGCCGACTGGCTGCATGCCCATGACCGCGAACAACCGGGCGATGGTGGCCAGCTCTGCGGCGGTGCCGACACGGATGGCTCCGTGGCGCTCCTGATCCAGGCGCTCGATTTCGCCGGTCCAGCGCAGGGCCTCGGCAACCTCGGGTTGCTGGGCCATGACCTGCTGGTTGATTTCGCTCACCAGCTCCAGCAGCGTGCCGTACAGGGGCACTTCCTGTTTGTACATGAGCGACATGGCGGCAGAGAACTGCGCGCGGATGCTGTCGGGGCTGACGAAATCGTGGGCGGGCATCGCTAGCTTCCTGGTTGGGTTCGGACGCTTACATGAAAGCTGGGAATGCACTTTGCTCACAAGCGAAAAAAAGTGAGTGTGTCATTCCTTTTTTGATCGACCTCAAGGGCCCTTTCGCGGGTAACCGCTCCCACAGGGTACCTCACAGGGTTCAGGCCTTGCGTGATACCTGTGGGAGCGGGTTTACCCGCGAAGAGGCCCTCAGGTCGATAGCTGCTCGCGAATCCATTCCACCAACGCCCTTACCTTGGGCACCTCCGCCGCATGCTCGGCATACGCCAGGTAATGCGCCCCGGCACTGCGCATCGCATGGTTCCACAGCACCACCAAACTCCCCTCGGCCAGCTCCTTTGCCGCCAGGTAGCGCGGCACCAACGCCACCCCGCACCCGGCCTGCGCCGCGCTCAAGGCCATGTAGAAGGTATCGAAGCGCGGCCCGTGGTAGGCGCTGACGCTCTGCAAGCCCAACTCCAGGAACCACTCGTGCCAGGCCTCTGGCCGCGAGGTGCTCTGCAGCAACACCAGTTCGGCCAGCTCCCCGGCATCGTTCAGTTCACGCCCGGCCAGCAACTCCGGCGCACATACCGGCACCACCTCTTCACCGAACAGCTCCACGCAGGTGGCCCCCGGCCAAGTGCCCTGGCCATAGAAGAACACCACGTCCGCCGAGCCTTGCAGCAGGGCGAAAGGCTCCATTTCGTTGCGGATGTCCAGGTGGATGTTGTTGTGGCGCTTGCCAAAACCCTTGAGGTGCGGGATCAACCAGCGCACGCCAAAACTCGGCTGAGTGGCTACCTTCAATATCTCGGTCTGCTCGCCGTAGGTGAGCACATAGCGGCTGGACATATCCACCTGGGTGAGGATCTTGTTGACCTCGGCCAGGTACAGGCTGCCCGCCGGCGTCAGCTGCAGACGGCGGCGGATACGCAGGAACAGGTGGTGGCGCAGCATGTCTTCAAGCTGCGCCACCTGCTTGCTGACCGCGCTCTGGGTCAGGTGCAGCTCTTCGGCGGCACGGGTAAAGCTCAAATGGCGGGCTGCAGCTTCGAAGCACTGCAGGGCGGTCATGGAGGGCACCAGGCGTTTGGACATAGCGGTCTCTGCGGCTCAAATCATTACCTGACGGAATGATATGCGGAATAAAGGTCGTTTGTTGCACCGGTGTGATCGGATTAATACTGATCCACATCATTTTTCCACCCCATCACCCGATGTAGGAGATGCACAAATGGTTGCTGGACTGCTCGAGCGCCTTGGCGTTGCTGCCGAGGCTTACACCCAGGGCGACTACCCTGTTCACACGCCGATCGACGGCAGCCAGATCGCCTCGGTGAAACTGCTCGGCAAGGCCGAGACCATCGCCCGCATCGATCAGGCCCAGAGCGCCTTCGAAGCCTGGCGCAGCGTGCCGGCCCCGCGCCGTGGCGAGCTAGTGCGCCTGTTCGGCGAAGTGCTGCGTGAGCACAAGGCCGACCTCGGCGAGCTGGTTTCGATCGAAGCCGGCAAGATCACCCAGGAAGGCCTGGGCGAAGTGCAGGAAATGATCGACATCTGCGACTTCGCCGTTGGCCTGTCGCGCCAGCTGTACGGCCTGACCATCGCTTCCGAGCGCCCTGGCCACCACATGCGTGAAACCTGGCACCCGCTGGGCGTGGTCGGCGTGATCAGCGCCTTCAACTTCCCGGTCGCAGTCTGGGCCTGGAACACTGCCCTGGCCCTGGTCGCCGGTAACTCGGTGGTATGGAAACCGTCCGAGAAGACCCCGCTGACCGCTCTGGCCTGCCAGGCGCTGTTCGAAAAAACCCTGAAAGCCTTCGGTGATGCCCCGGCCGGCCTGGCACAACTGGTAATCGGCGGCCGTGAAGCCGGCGAAGCCATGGTCGACGACCCGCGCGTACCGCTGGTCAGCGCCACCGGCAGCACCCGCATGGGGCGCGAAGTCGGCCCACGTGTGGCTGCCCGCTTCGGCCGCAGCATCCTCGAACTGGGCGGCAACAACGCCATGATCCTGGCCCCGAGCGCCGACCTCGACCTGGCCGTGCGTGGCATCCTGTTCTCCGCAGTCGGCACCGCCGGCCAGCGTTGCACCACCCTGCGCCGCCTGATCGTGCACCGTTCGATCAAGGACGAAGTGGTTGCCCGCGTCAAAGCCGCCTACGGCAAGGTGCGCATCGGCGACCCACGCAAGGACAACCTGGTGGGCCCGCTGATCGACAAGCAGTCGTTCGACGCCATGCAAGGCGCGCTGGCCAAGGCCCGCGACGAAGGTGGCCAGGTATTTGGTGGCGAGCGTCAGCTGGCCGATCAGTACCCGAACGCCTACTACGTATCGCCTGCCATCGCCGAAATGCCGGCGCAGAGCGACGTGGTGCGCCACGAAACCTTCGCCCCGATTCTGTACGTGCTGGCCTACGACGACTTCGAAGAGGCCCTGCGCCTGAACAACGAAGTGCCACAAGGCCTGTCGTCGTGCATCTTTACCACCGACATCCGTGAGGCCGAACGCTTCCAGAGCGCCTCGGGCAGCGACTGCGGCATCGCCAACGTCAACATCGGTACCAGCGGCGCCGAGATCGGCGGTGCGTTCGGTGGCGAGAAGGAGACTGGTGGTGGCCGTGAGTCCGGTTCGGACGCCTGGAAAGGCTACATGCGGCGCCAGACCAACACCGTGAACTACTCGCGCGAACTGCCGCTGGCGCAGGGTATCGTGTTCGACTGATCGGCTGATGCTGCATGGCCGGGGGCCTGGCCCCCGGTTCGCGGGTAAACCCGCTCCCACAGGTACAACACAGTTCTTGAAACCTGTGATGCACCTGTGGGAGCGGGTTTACCCGCGAATGGGCCGCACAACGGCCCCAAACAAGAACAAATTGCTGGAGCCGGGCCATGTCCGAACTGCGTCAAGAATGCTTGTGGGAATTCGTCAGCAAACCGACCGTCGCCGCCCAGGCCCTGGCCGGTGAGCACAAGGCCGATGTCTGCGTGATCGGTGGCGGCATCACCGGCCTGTCGGCGGCCATCCACCTGCTCGAACAGGGCAAGTCGGTGATCCTGCTGGAGGCCTGGAAGATCGGTCACGGTGGCTCCGGGCGCAACGTCGGCCTGGTCAACGCCGGCACCTGGATCCGCCCGGACGATGTCGAGGCCACCCTCGGCCTGCAGCAGGGCAGCCGCCTGAACAAGGTGCTCGGCGAGGCCCCGGCTGAAGTGTTCGCCATGATCGAGCGCCTTGGCATCGACTGCCAGGCCCAGCACAAAGGCACGCTGCACATGGCGCACAACGCCACCGGTATCGCCGACCTCGAGGCCCGCCACGAACAATGGCGCCGCCGTGGTGCCGATGTGGAGCTGCTGACCGGCGCCCAATGCCAGGAATACTGCGGCACCGACAAGATTTCCGCCGCGCTGCTCGACCGCCGCGCCGGCACCATCAACCCCATGGGCTACACCCAGGGCCTGGCCGCAGCGGTGGCACGCCTGGGTGGCAAGCTGTTCCAGCAGTCTTCGGTCGAAGGCCTGGAGCGTGACGGCGATGCCTGGCGGGTGAAGACCGCACGTGGTTCGGTGCGCGCCGACAAGGTGGTGATTTCCACTGGTGCCTACACCGAAGGCGACTGGAGCAACCTGCAGAAGCAGTTCTTCCGTGGCTACTACTACCAGGTGGCATCCAAGCCGTTGCAGGGTGCTGCAGCCGACAAGGTGCTGCCACATGGCCAAGGCTCATGGGACACCCGCACCGTGCTCAGCAGCATCCGTCGCGACGACCAGGGCCGCCTGCTGCTCGGCAGCCTGGGCCGGGTCGACAACAAGCCGGCGTGGTTCGTGCGCAGCTGGGCTGACCGCATCCAGAGCCACTATTACCCGGAGCTGGGCAAGGTCGAGTGGGAAATGCACTGGACCGGCTGCATCGACTTCACCCCAGACCACCTGATGCGCCTGTTCGAACCGGCGCCGGGGCTGGTGGCAGTAACCGGGTACAACGGGCGGGGCAATACCACCGGGACCGTGATTGGCCGGGCGTTTGCCGAGTTCCTGCTGAAGGGGGAGGCGGGCAGCCTGCCGATTCCGTTCTCGCCGATGAAGGGCGTGAGTGCGCCCTCGTTGCGGACTGCGTTCTACGAGTCCGGGTTCTCGCTGTACCACGCGGGGCAATGTTTGAGAGTTGTGTTGTAAATACTGGCCTCTTCGCGGGTAAACCCGCTCCCACAGGTACTGCGCAGCGTTCAGATTTTGCGCGGTCTCTGTGGGAGCGGGTTTACCCGCGAAGAGGCCGGCACAGGCTTATTTGTGCAACCAGCTGAGAAAACCGCCCTTCTTGATCGAAACCGGCTTCTGCAGCAACAACGACTCCCGGCTCTGCCGCCGAAACCGCTGCAACTTGCTCAACGCCGTTTGCACATCGCCGCGTTGCACCAGGCAGCTCTTCACCTGCTCCTTGTCGATCCGGTACAGCACGCAACCGGTCAATGTGCGGAATTCGGCAAACGACTGCTCATCGTCGATGATCCCCTCGATCCCGAGCACCTCGCCCGGCCCCATGCGCCCGGCCTCGACCAGCTTGTCGCCATCGCGGATCGACGCCGAAACCACCCCGCTGCCAATCACCAGCAAGTGATCGGAATGCTCGCCCACGCCCAGGATTACCTGGTCGGCCAGGTATTCCACCGCCGTCATACGCTGGCTCAACGCATCGCGCTCTTCCGCGCTCAGCGAGCGGAACACTCGCACCTCGTCCAGCACCTCGCGCTGGCGGCTGCGTGGTGGCATGGCCAGGTCGGCGTTCCACATCACCCCGCTGGCCTCCAGGTGCCGGTGGGCCAGGTCGAACAGTTGGTTGCGCGCGTCGCCCTTGGCGCCCGCGTCGGCTACGAAGCCGCTGGCTTCGTACTCCACTGACTCCAGCGTCGAGGCTTTCACCGTCACCTTTGGTCTTGGTGTAGCCAGGATGGCACTGACGCCTTGCAAGGCTTTTTCCAGAGCATCGAACACCCGTTTGGGCCGCACCTTGGCCGGTACCACCACGCTGACCGACACCCCGTGCACATCGGCCGGGCGGCTGTGGTTGAGCAGCCGGGCCTTGGCCGCCACCGAGTTGGGGATCACCGCCAGGCTGCCGGTGCTGGTAAGCAGGCGGGTGGCGCGCCAGTCGATTTCCAGCACCTTGCCTTCGGTGCTGTCGATGGAGATCGAGTCGCCAATCTGATACGGCCGCGTGGTGTTCAGGATGATGCCACTGAACACGTCGGCCAATGTGCTCTGCAGCGCCAGGCCGATGACGATGGCCATTACCCCCGATGTAGCCAGCAGGCCCTTCACCGGCAACTGCAACACATAACCTGCGGCGGCGACCACCGCAGCCAGGAAGATCAGCGCCCCCAGCACATCCTGCAGCAAACGCCCGCCATGGCTGCCACGGGCACCCAGCAACAGGCCGAACACCACCGTCACCGTGCGTGCGCCGAACAGCCACCAGCCGATCGCCAGGACCGTGGCGATCAGGTTGCGCGAGACATCATCGGGCCAGGGTGGTGGTTGCATCGGGCTCATGCCGGCAGCCACCAGTACCGAGCTGAACAGCAGGAACAGCACCAACCGCGTGCCGATACGCCAGGCGCGTTGCTGGAGAGGAATCAGTTGCCAGAGCACGAGGTCGAGCAGGACCAGGGCGGTGCCGAGCAACAACGGGTATGACTGGATGAACGCCAGCATGGTGGTCTCGGGTGAGGGGAGGGCTGTGGGTAGTAATAGAGCAGGTTGGCCGGGCAGGCAATGGGGCCTGTGCCGGCCTCTTCGCGGCTAAAGCCGCTCCCACAGGTACTGCGCACGATTCAAATCCAGCGCAATCCCTGTGGGAGCGGCTTTAGCCGCGAAAGGGCCGGTCGAGCCCATACAAAACCATCGTTCATAAAACAGAACGCTAGAGCCAAAAATCGCTATCTACCGCCCAAAAGGTCATGGTTTTAATCTTCTCCCATCAACGCGAAACACCCAACTTACTGAAAAGATCAAAACCCTTAGGAGCAACGACCATGACCAACTTCAAATACAACCGCCTGAACAAAGACGACGCCGCTGTCCTTCTGGTCGACCACCAGGCTGGCCTGCTGTCCCTGGTCCGCGACATCGAGCCGGACGCGTTCAAGAACAACGTATTGGCCCTGGCCGACCTGGCCAAGTTCTTCAACCTGCCGACCATCCTCACCACCAGCTTCGAACAAGGCCCCAACGGCCCGCTGGTACCAGAGCTGAAAGCCCTGTTCCCGGACGCCCCCTACATCGCCCGCCCAGGCCAGATCAACGCCTGGGACAACGAGGACTTCGTCAAGGCGGTGAAGGCCACCGGCAGGAAGCAACTGATCATCGCCGGCGTGGTAACCGAAGTGTGCGTAGCCTTCCCGGCGCTGTCGGCCCTGGAAGAAGAGTTCGAAGTGTTCGTGGTCACCGATGCCTCCGGCACCTTCAACGCCATGACCCGCGACGCCGCCCACGACCGCATGAGCCAGGCCGGCGCACAACTGATGACCTGGTTCGGCGTGGCCTGTGAGTTGCACCGCGACTGGCGCAACGACATCGAAGGCCTGGCCGCGCTGTGCTCCAACCACATCCCGGACTACCGCAACCTGATCACCAGTTACAACGCTTTCAACGCCAGCAAGTAAGCCAGATGCGCGGGCACCGCCAGCCGGTGCCCGCCAAGGCAGCACACCTGTCCAATCCAGCGCCCGTCCGCCGTTGCACAGTGGATGCGGGCAAGCTCATCCCAAGGAACGCCGATGAACACCGCACCCCAAGACAACCACGACGTAGTGACCGTATGCCTGCAACACAAGGTAATCGCCAGTTCGACGGGCGCTACGCCGGCGCAACCGCCGCGCTGGAAGCAGGCCCTGCTGACCTACCTGGTGATCTGCCCGATGACCATGATCATTCCACAACTGCTGGCACCGTTGTTCGCACGCTTTCCGCAGTTGGGGGGCACGATCACCGGCAACCTGATCGTCAACCTGTTCGTCATCCTGCCCGTGGTGTTCTACATCATGCCTTGGGTAACCCGCCGCTGCGCCAACTGGCTGCGTGGCTGAGCCCGGCCTTTACCTCGACATTTTCAAGGAGATACCGACATGAGCACGTTCGTTACCCGCGATGGCACTTCGATCTACTTCAAGGACTGGGGCAGCGGCAAACCTGTGCTGTTCAGCCACGGCTGGCCACTGGATGCCGACATGTGGGATTCGCAGATGGAATTCCTGGCCAGCCGCGGCTACCGCGCCATCGCCTTCGACCGCCGTGGTTTCGGACGTTCGAGCCAGCCATGGAACGGCTACGACTACGACACCTTCGCCGATGACATCGCCCAGCTGATCGAACACCTCGACCTGCGCGACGTGACCTTGGTGGGCTTCTCGATGGGTGGCGGCGACGTCAGCCGCTACATCGCCCGCCACGGCAGCGAGCGTGTGGCCGGGCTGGTGCTGCTGGGCGCGGTGACGCCGGTGTTCGGCAAGCGTGACGACAACCCTGAAGGTGTCGACCTATCGGTGTTCGAGGGTATCTGCGCCGGCCTGCGTGCCGACCGGGCGCAGTTCATCGCCGATTTCGCCACGCCGTTCTATGGCATCAACCATGGGCAGCAGGTGTCCCAGGGTGTGCAGACCCAGACCTTGAACATTGCGCTGATGGCATCGATCAAGGGCACCCTGGATTGCGTGACCGCGTTCTCCGAAACCGACTTCCGCCCGGATATGGCCAAGATCGATGTGCCGACCCTGGTGATCCACGGTGACGACGACCAGATCGTGCCGTTCGAGAGCACCGGCAAGCGGGCGGCGGAGCTGATTCGTGGGGCTGAGCTGAAGGTGTACGCGGGGGCGCCGCACGGGTTTGCGGTGACTCATGCACAGCAACTCAATCACGACTTGCTGGCGTTCCTTCAGAAGTAACTGTGCTGGGGCATTCGCGGGTAAACCCGCTCCCACAAGGGACACCACAGTCTTCAAGGCCGGTGGTGTCCCTGTGGGAGCGGGTTCACCCTCGAAGAGGCCAGCCCAGGCAGCGCAGATGCTGAACAAGGCTAACCTTCAACAACCCACCGCACATCCATCCAAGCCTTGCCCCTACACCAACCGGCATGCTCCGCAGTTGCGCCTGCCCGCTGCCGCACCAGACGGAGAACCCCATGTCCCAGGACCGCAACGACAAGACCCGTCGCCAGTTCCTCGCCACCAGTACCGTGCTCGGTGCCGCTGGCGCGCTCTGGTCCGCATTACCCTTTACCGGTTCCGCCGGTTCCGCTCACGCATCCACCCAAGGAGGTTCCATGACCGCCGATCTGATTCTGTTCAACGGCAAACTGCACACCGTTGATCGTGAAAAGCCCACCGCGACCGCCGTCGCCATCAAGGATGGCCGTTTCATCGCCGTGGGCAACGACGCCGAAGCCATGGCCCACAAGGGCGCCACCACGCAGATCATCGACCTCAAGCAGCGTACGGTCATCCCTGGCCTGAACGACTCGCACCTGCACCTGATCCGTGGTGGCCTGAACTACAACCTGGAGCTGCGCTGGGAAGGCGTGCCTTCGGTGGCCGATGCCCTGCGCATGCTCAAGGACCAGGCCGCGCGCACGCCGACCCCGCAATGGGTGCGCGTGGTCGGGGGCTGGAACGAGTTCCAGTTCGCCGAAAAACGCATGCCCACCCTGGAGGAAATCAACCAGGCCGCACCTGACACCCCGGTATTCCTGCTGCACCTGTATGACCGCGCACTGCTCAACCGCGCTGCGCTCAAGGCAGTCGGCTACACCAAGGACACGCCCAACCCGCCGGGCGGCGAGATCCAGCGTGACAAGTTCGGCAACCCGACCGGCATGCTCATCGCCCGCCCCAACGCGATGATCCTCTACGCCACCCTGGCCAAGGGGCCGAAGCTGCCGCTGGAATACCAGGTCAACTCCACCCGCCAGTTCATGCGCGAGCTCAACCGCCTGGGCCTGACCAGTGCCATCGATGCCGGTGGTGGCTACCAGAACTACCCGGACGACTATCAGGTGATCCAGGAGCTGGCCGACAACAACCAGCTGACCGTGCGCATTGCCTACAACCTGTTCACCCAGAAGCCCAAGGAAGAGCTGGACGACTTCCGCAAGTGGACCTCCAGCGTGAAGCTGCACAGCGGTACCGACTTCCTGCGCCACAATGGCGCCGGCGAGATGCTGGTGTTTTCCGCCGCCGACTTCGAGGACTTCCTCGAACCGCGCCCGGACCTGCCGCAAACCATGGAGCAAGAGCTGGAGCCGGTGGTGCGCCACCTGGTCGAGCAGCGCTGGCCGTTCCGCCTGCATGCCACCTACAACGAATCGATCACGCGCATGCTCGACGTGTTCGAGAAGGTCAACCGCGACATCCCGTTCAATGGCCTGCCGTGGTTCTTCGACCACGCCGAAACCATCACCCCGCAGAACATCGAGCGTGTGCGTGCGCTGGGCGGCGGTATCGCGATCCAGGACCGCATGGCCTTCCAGGGTGAGTATTTCGTCGACCGCTACGGTGCCAAGGCTGCCGAGCAGACCCCGCCGATCAAGCGCATGCTCGACATGGGCGTGCCGGTGGGCGCCGGTACCGACGCCACCCGAGTGTCCAGCTACAACCCGTGGACCTCGCTGTACTGGCTGGTCAGCGGCAAGACCGTCGGTGGCATGGAGCTATACCCGGAAGGCCTCAGCCGTGACACCGCGCTGCAGCTGTTCACCCAGGGCAGCGCCTGGTTCTCCAGCGAGCAGGGCAAGAAAGGCCAGATCAAGGTGGGCCAGCTGGCTGACCTGGCGGCGCTGTCGCTGGACTTCTTCAGTGTCGATGAAGAGGCGATCAAAGGCATCGAGTCGGTGCTGACCGTGGTCGATGGCAAGGTGGTGTATGGCGCGGCGGAATTCGACAAGCTCGGCCCGCCCCAGGTGCCGGTGCTGCCGGAGTGGTCTCCGGTGACCAAGGTGCCGGGCCACTGGCGCGTGGGCACGCCGTCGCTGGCAGCGGTGGCGCACCAGTGTGTCGGGCCTTGCGGGGTGCATGCGCACAGCCATGAGAAGGCACGGCATTCGAGTGTGCCGGTGAATGACTTCCAGGGCTTCTGGGGGGCGCTGGGTTGTTCGTGCTTTGCTTTCTAAGCTGAGCTGATGTGAAAAAGGGGGGCCAGTTATTGGCCCCCCTTTTTTGTTCCTTCAGTGCTGGCCCTATCGCCGGCAAGGCCAACATCAATGGTGAGCCTTGTGCTCAGCTCCAGCCAACAGATGCCGAATCTGCACTTCCACCCCATCGGTCTGCAGCATCCGCACCCTGGCCTCGATCTTCAGCTCACCCCGGGTTACCCGGTGGTGATGCCTCAAATGCTCCAGCCACGATTCCTCGAAGAAGAACTCCAGCCACAACGCCGGGTCCGCACTGTCGCGCATCAACCCCCACGACAACGCGCCATTGCGCTTGCGCATCGCCTCCAGCTCCCGCGCTGCCTGCTGGAAGGCCTCGGCCTTGGCCGGGTCGATGTGGTATTCCACGGTGACCATCACCGGCCCGCTTTCGTTGTCCATGTCGTCGCTCAGCAGCGGCACCGGCCAATGCAGTGACGGCGTCAGCTCCTCGGCTGCGGTTTCCGGCAGCGTCACCTTGCAGGTCAGCAGCGTGCCCAGCGCCAGGCCTCCTGCGGCCAGCAGCAGGCTCAAGGTGATCGTTGCATGGCTGGCCAGCGTGCCCCACAGCAAACCGCCACTGGCCATGGCACCAAAGAAGATCAGGATGTACACCGACAGCGCCCGCGCCCGTACCCAGGCCGGCACCGAGGTCTGCGCCGCCACCTGCAGGTTGGACAGCACGGCAATCCACGCCGCGCCGCTAAGCAGCATTGCCGGCAGCAGCACATAGAAGTTGCGTACCAGCGCCAGGGCCAGCAGGAACAGGGCATACAGCAGGCTGGCGAGCAGCACCAGGCGGTCGCGGCTGATGCGTTCGCGCAGGCGGGGCAGCAAGGTGGCGCCGGCCACCGCGCCGATGCCGATGGCCGCCAGCAGCAGGCCGAAATCGGCGGCGCTGCCATGCATCTCGCCACGCACGATCAACGGCAGCAGCGAGGTGCCGGCGCTGGCGCAGAAAAAGAATGCCAAGGCGCGCAATATCACCGCCTGCAAGGGCTTGGCACTGCGCGCGAAACGCAGCCCGGTGCGCATGGCGCCGACGAAGCGCTCGGCCGGCAGCAGCGGCTCCTTCACCTCGCGCTTCCACAGGAACAGCACCAGGATCACCCCGGCGAACGAGATGGCATTCAAGGCGAAGGTCAACCACGGGCCGACCATGCTCACCACCACGCCCGCCAAAGCCGGGCCGATGGCGCGCGACACGTTGATACCGACACTGGAAAGCGCCACCGCGTTGGCCAGGTCGTCCTTGCCTACCAGCTCCGGTGTCAGCGCGCTCCAGGCCGGCATCATCAGTGCCGTGCCGATGCCCAACGCCAGGGTAAGCACCAGCAGCAGGGTGACGTTCATCAGCCCGAGCAGGGTCAGGGCCGCCAGCACCACGGCCACCGAAGACATCCACAGTTGCACCAGCAACAGGTAGCGGCGCTTGTCGACGATATCCGCCGCCGCGCCGGCCGGCAGGGCGAGGAAGAACATTGGTAGCGAGCCGGCTACCTGGATCAGGGCCACGTGCAACGGGCTGGCCGACAGCGTGGTCATCAGCCAGCCGGCGCCCACCTCATGCATCCAGGTGCCGATGTTGGAAGCGATGGTGGCAATCCACAGCATGCGGAAGGTGGCGTTGCGCAATGGGCTCCAGGCGCCTGAAGGGGACGTGCTCATATCAGAAGCTGCCTTTGAGTGGGTATTCGATGATCAGGTAGATCCGGTCGATGTCATCGCCAGCCTGGGCCTGGTTGGCGCGGTGGCTGACGTGGGAAAACGACAGGCTCAGGTCCTTGGCGGCGCCCGACTGCACCACGTATTTCAGGTCGATGTCGCGCTCCCAGTGCTTGCCGCCGTCGCCGTACTGGCCCACATAGGCGCCGCCTGCCGGAGCATGGCTGCCGTCGATCCCACGGCCGCTGACGTAGCGGCCCATCAGGCTCAGGCCGGGGGCGCCGAGGGTGGCGAAGTCGAGGTCGTAGCGCAGTTGCCACGAGCGCTCGCCGGGGCCGTTGAAGTCGGCGTACTTGATCGAGTTGGCCAGGTAGATGGAGTCGCCGCCGACGAAGTCGAACGGGGTATCGCCCTCGACCTTCTGGTAGGCCAGGCTCAGCGCCTGCGCGCCAAAGCTATACCTGGCCAGCAGGCTGTAGGCGAGGGTGTCGATTGCCCCGGCACTGGCATTGCCGGTGTCGCGGGTCTTGTACAGGTTGCCGTCCAGGCGCCAGTTGCCCTCGGCCAGGTTCAGGTTGAGGTAGGCCTGGCGCCAGGTGTCCTCCAGCTGGCCTGCGTACAGTGCGCCGCCGAATGGCCCGTCGGGTGCGAACGCGGCACCGGCCAGGCTGATGGCACGGTTGTCGGTGGTGGCGCCGTAGCCGCTGAAGTCATCATGGCTGGAGCTGTTGTCCTGGTTGTTGAAGGCGGTGAAGTGCCCGGCCTGCAGGCGCCAGTCGGGCAGGTCGGTGTTGTCCAGGAACCAGCCGGTGGCGTACTCCGGGTGCAGGCGTTTGTCGCTGGTGTCGAACACCGGGGTTTCCACGGTCATTTCGCCGTAGCGCAGTTGGGTATTGCCCATCCGCAGCTTGAGTGCGGCGCCGGCGCTGGAGTAGTCGGACTCGGCGCGGCCATCGCTGTCGCGCGGCAGCAGGCCGGTGCCGGCATGGCCGCGGCCCCCGTCCAGCTTGAGGCCGAGAAAACCATGGGCATCGATGCCGACGCCGAGTGTGCCCTCGGTGAAGCCGGAGCGGATTTCGCCAATGAAGCCCTGGGCCCATTCCTGGCGGTAGTTCTGGCTACTGCCGGAGGGCGAGCGGAAGTCGCTGTGCAGGAAGTAGTTGCGGCTGAGCAGCGACCAGCCGGGCTCTTCGGCCTGGCTGAGCGCCGGGCACAGGGCGAGGGTGGCGAGCAGGGCGCGGCCTGGTCCGTGGGTGGCGCGGATCATGGGGGCTCCGGGAGGGATGATCCGAGACTGTGGAGGAAGGATAGGCCAGGGGTCTTGTATGCGTGTGCTCTGGCTGTTCTTGCCTGTGCCGGCCTCTTCGCGGGTGAACCCGCTCCTACAGATACTACAAACCTTGAGGCTAGTGGTGACCCTGTGGGAGCGGGTTTACCCGCGAAGAGGCCGGCACAGGCGGCAACCGGCTCAAGCCATGTCGCTGATGGCGAATTCTTCGGCCAGATGATCGATCAGCGCCCGCACCGATGGCAGCAACCCCCGCCGTGACGGGAAGATCGCATGCACGATGCCGCAACGCGGGTGCCAGTCCGGCAACAACTCCACCAGCCGCCCCGCCGCCAGGTCTTCGCGCACCGCCACCCGCGGCAGGTGAGCGATACCCACCCCGGCCACCACGAAATGGCGCAGGGCGAACAGGTCGTCCGTCACCATGCGCGGTGTGTGCGGGATGACGATGCTGCGGCTGCTGTCCTCACCCAGGAACAGCTCCCACTGGTACTCACGCTGGGCGCTGCCCCAATGCAGGCTCGGCAGCGTGCCGAGCAACTGCGGGTCGAAGCCCTTGGGCAACTGCTCCAGGTACTGCGGCTGGCCGACCAGGCACTGGGTGCTGTTGCTCAGTACCTTCATCACCATGTCGGTGTTCTCCAGCGGCGGAAAGCGCACCCGCAGGGCGATGTCGAAACCCTCGTGCAGCAGGTCGACGCGGCGGTTGGTGCTCTCGATGAACAGCTCCACCTGCGGGTACTTGAGCATGTAGCGGGTAAGCATCGGCCCGACCCAGGAATTGAGCAGGGTGGTCGGGCAACTGATACGCACCAGGCCGCGCGGTTCGCTGCGGTTGCGCTCGATGATCTCCGCCGCGCCCTCGGCCTCCACGCGCATGGCCAGGCAGCGGTTGTAGTAGGCCTGGCCGATCTCGGTGAGCGAACAATGGCGGCTGGTGCGGTGCAGCAGACGCACGCCCAGGCGGTCTTCGAGATCGGCGATGCGTCGGCTTAGCTTCGACTTGGGCATGTCCAGCGCCCGGCCAGCCGGGGCGAAGCCGCCGTGCTCGACTACCTGGGTGAAGTAGTAGAGGGAGTTGAGGTCTTCCAATGATCGGTCTCCAGGTACTTGGTTGCCTGTGCCGGCCCTTTCGCGGGTAAACCCGCTCCTACAGGTAATGCATAGGGCTCAAGCCCGGCGCCATCCCTGTGGGAGCGGGTTTACCCGCGAAGAGGCCGGCACAGCCCCTACAAATCCATCGTTCATAAAACGGAACGCTAAAGCCAAATTCTGCTACCTACCGCCAAAAAGGTGATGATTTTAATCTGTGCCCATCAACGCGAAACACCCCCGAATGCTGAAAAATTCATAACCCTTAGGAGCACAGACCATGAGCAAATTCACCTACAACCGCCTGAACAAAGACGACGCCGCTGTCCTGCTAGTCGACCACCAGGCTGGCCTGCTGTCCCTGGTCCGTGACATCGAGCCGGACAAGTTCAAGAACAACGTGCTGGCCCTGGCCGACCTGGCCAAGTTCTTCAACCTGCCGACCATCCTCACCACCAGCTTCGAGCAAGGCCCCAACGGCCCGCTGGTACCAGAGCTGAAAGCCCTGTTCCCGGACGCCCCGTACATCGCCCGCCCAGGCCAGATCAACGCCTGGGACAACGAAGACTTCGTCAAGGCGGTGAAGGCCACTGGCAAGAAACAGCTGATCATTGCCGGCGTGGTGACTGAGGTCTGTGTAGCGTTCCCGGCGCTGTCGGCCCTGGAAGAGGAGTTCGAAGTGTTCGTGGTGACCGATGCTTCCGGCACCTTCAACGAAATGACCCGCGATGCAGCCCATGACCGCATGAGCCGCGCCGGCGCGCAAATGATGACCTGGTTCGGCGTGGCCTGTGAGCTGCACCGCGACTGGCGCAACGACATTGAAGGGCTGGCGGCGCTGTGCTCCAACCACATTCCGGACTACCGCAACCTGATTACTAGCTACAACGCGCTGACTGCGGGTAAGTAACAGCGCGTTAGTTGAATGCAATAAGGCCGGCTCCCTCTGTAGGGAGCTGGCCTTTTTTGTTTGCTGCGCTGGCCCTTTCGCGGGTAAACCCGCTCCCACAGGTACTGCACAGTTTCAGCGCCTGTGGTGATCCTTGTGGGAGCGGGTTCACCCGCGAAGAGGCCAGCAAGGACAACATCAATTCATGGGCTGCGACTCAATCCCATCCAGCAATGCCTCAACCAACCCTTCTGCCATTTCGAGCGCATTCAGGTTGCTCCAGAACAGGCTCTTGCCGGTTTCATCCAGGTGTTCCAGGGCTTTGTAGCCACAGTCGTAGGCGCCGCGCAGGTACTGGGCGACATGCACCAGGGCGTCGTGGGCAGAGACGCCCGGGTTTACTGTGAACAAAGGTGGATGGCCGGCATCGCAGCGGCTGAAAGCGCGCTCTTTGGTGTCGGGAAGAGGTGGATTGGGGACAATTTTTTTCATAGCCAAACTCCGATAGAGGTTGGCCGGCACCATCCGTTTCCACGCGAAGGGTGGCGGCTGCACGCGGGGTGGAAAGCCAGGCTATCGGAACCCCGGCAGGCCATTCGGCCTCCCGCGCGCAGCTGCCATGACAACAGCTATTCCGATTTACCTGCCGGGTTTCCACACCCGATCGCTGAACCGACAGCGACCCGGCAAGCCTAGAGAGCAGGCTTTCCCCGGACAATCAGACGGGCTTCGACACGGTGCGTAGGATAATTCGTCAGATGGTATGGCTGAGTAGGAAATGGCTCGCAACGAAGTAGGATGCTGCTGATATTTTTGTGCACTGGGGCCGCGCAGCGGACCCAGACAATCTCAAGCCAAAAATACAAAAGAGGGCCTGAGCCCTCTTCCTGAATCGATGCGCCAACCCTCAATCCGCATCCGAATCAAACAACCGCTCCAACTCCGCCCGGGCCTCCTTGGCCGTCTGCATCACCTTGGCCCGGTCATCACGCACCTGCCCCTGGGCCACCAGCACCTCTTCATCATGCTGGGTAAACCGCGCAATCCGGTCCGCCGCCTGCGCCTCGCTCAACCCCAACCCCACCAATGCCCGGCGGGTCATCTCCAGGCTGGAGTAGAACGTCTCGCGAATCGGCTCGGCGCCGACATCCGCCAACTTGTGCACATGCTGGCGGTTACGCGCGCGGGCCAGCACTTTCAGGTGCGGGTACAGGCGTTTCACCCGTTCCGCCGTGTGAATGGCAGCTTCCGGGTCATCGATGGTGATGATGAAGTATTCCGCCTCGCCCACCTTGGCGGCATGCAGCACCTCGGGGCGCAGCGGGTCGCCGTAGAACACGGGTACCTGTTCGAACATACGGGTCATCTCGATGGTGTCCACCGAGGTTTCCAGGGCAATGAACGGAACTTTCTGTGCCCGCAGGATGCGCGCGACGATCTGGCCCATGCGGCCCATGCCGACGATCACCACCCGTGGCGTGTCAGCCTGGATCTGCTTGTAATGCTCCGGCACCTCACGCGCCGGTTGCGGGCGCTTGAGGGCGTGGGCGCAGCCAATCATCAGCAGCGGGGTAATGGCCATCGACAGGGTGATGGTCATCAGCAGCAGGTCGTAGGTCTGGGTGTCGAACAAGCCTTGGTCCTTGCCCAGCTTGAACACCACGAAGGCAAATTCGCCACCGGCAGCCAGCACCATGCCCAGGCGCAGGGCGCTGGCGCTGTTCAGACCACCGGCCAGGCGCCCGACGCCGATCAGCAGTACCAGCTTAACGGCCACCAGCAGCAGGGTCAGGCCCAGCACCACCAAAGGCATTTCCAGCAGCAGGCGCAGGTTGGCGCCCATGCCGACGCTGATGAAGAACAGCCCCAGCAGCAGGCCCTTGAACGGTTCGATCTGCGATTCCAGTTCGTGGCGGTATTCCGAGTCGGCCAGCAGCAGGCCGGCGAGGAAGGCACCCAGGGCCATGGAAATGCCGGCTTCTTCCATCAGCCAGGCAGTGCCGATCACAACCAGCAGCGCGGTGGCGGTGGACACTTCCGGCAGGCCGGTGCGGGCCACGGTGCGGAATACCGGGCGCAGCAGGTAGCGGCCACCGACGATGACCACGGCGATGCTGGCGAACACCTTCAGGCCATGCTCCAGGCTGTCGCCGTGGCTGGTGTCCGGGCCACTGGCGGCCAGCAGCGGAACCAATGCGATCAGTGGGATGGCGGCGATGTCCTGGAACAGCAGGATGGCGAACGCCAGGCGGCCGTGCGGGGCGTTGAGCTGCTTGCTTTCGGCCAGGCTCTGCAGGCCAAGGGCGGTGGACGACAGCGCCAGGCCCAGACCGAGCACGATGGCCGCCGGTAGCGTCTGGCTGAAGCCGAACAGGGCGATGGCGCCGATCAGAGCACCGGTCAGCAGCACCTGGGCGGTGCCGACGCCGAATACGGACTTGCGCATCAGCCACAGGCGCTTGGGCGACAGCTCGAGGCCGATGATGAACAGCAGCAGGACCACGCCCAGCTCGGAAATGTGCGCCACGCTTTCGGTATCGCGGATCAGGCCCAGCGCCTGCGGGCCGATGATCACGCCGGCAAGCAGGTAACCGAGCACGGCCCCCAGGTGCAGGCGCTTGGCCAGGGGGACGGCGAGGACAGCGGCGAGCAGGAAGATCACCGCGGTTTGCAGAAGGCTGCCTTCGTGTGGCATTGGCTCGTACTCCATGAGCTGCCGGGGCAGCGTTAGATCAGTTTGGCGGACAATTCTGGGGGAATGGGAGAGTGCCAGACAATCTGCTGAGAGGAAGACACATTGTCCTGAATCAGGTGACAGTCGTGCCGGCCTCTTCGCGGGTGAACCCGCTCCCACAGGTACAGCGGTGTCTTCAAGCCTGCGCAACACCTGTGGGAGCGGGTTCACCCGCGAAGAGGCCGGCACAGGAAATCTGCATACTCAACTGCCACCAAACTGCGCCCGATACTGCGCCGGCGTCATGCCAATCCGCTCGCAGAAAACCTTGCGCAAATGCCGGTCACTGCCAAACCCGCACTGCGCAGCCACTACCTTCAACGGCAGGTCGCTGCTTTCCAGCAGCTTGCGCGCGCGGTCGATGCGTGCGTTCTGCAAGTATTGCAGCGGCGTGATGCCCACCTCGCGTTGAAAGGTGCGGGCGAAGTTGCGCCCACTCATGGCTACCAGGTCGGCCATTTTCTGCACGGTGAAGGCTTGCTCGATATGGTCGACGATGTACGCCTGCACCCGTGCAATCGGCGAATCATCCCGCGGTACAGCCGCCAGCAGTGGCCCGTAGGGTGTCTGCCCGCCCTGGCGATGGCGGGCGACCAGCAGCACCTTGGCCACTTCCAGGGCCAGCGCCTTGCCGTGGTCCTCGGCCACCACTGCCAGTGCCAGGTCGATGCCTGCGGTGATGCCGCCCGAGGTAATCAGGCAACGGTCGATCACGTAGATCTGCTCTGTCTCGACCTTCGCCTCGGGGAACGCTTGTGCCAGGCGCTCCACGTAGTTCCAGTGGGTGGTGCAGCGATAGCCGTCCAGCAGCCCGGCCCGGCCCAGCAGGAATACCCCGGTGCATATTGCACCAAAACGTTTGGCCCGGCGCACGGCCTGGGGCAGCCAGCGCTCGATGCCTGGCAGGGCGATGTCATAGGCGCCCGGGCCGCCTGGCACCAGCAACAGGTCGACGGATTCCGGCAAATCCTCCAGACGCAGGTCGGCTACCACTTTCAACCCGCAGGAGCCGCGCACCGCTGCCTGCCCTTCGGCCAGGGTCAGCAGCCGGTACTTCCGCTCGGCAGGAAGGAAGCGGTTAGCAATGGCAAACGCGTCCATGGGCCCGGTCACGTCCAGCAACAGCACATCATTGAACAACACCATGGCCACGGTGCGGTGGGCGGGTTTTTCCTGCATCGCTCTTATGCCTTGAATGCCGGCCGCCACCAGCGGCCCGAAGCTGAATACGAAACGCATCTTAAGGTATCGGCAAAACCGTCAGGGCCAGCAGCGCGCAATTAACAACAATTCAGGTTTGGCTCAGGACTTTGTCATGTGCCGGAGGCGAGACTTTCTGCATTGAACAGGAGAGCCGCCATGCACCCCGGGACGCCCCAAGCGCCGCTGCAAACCCCCGGCGCACTGACGCCGGCGCGCTTGCGCCGGGCCAAGGAACTGATGTTGCACAGCCCGTTGTCGATCATCGAAATCGCCGGGTTATGCAATCTCACCCGCAGCCACTTCTCGCGCGCGTTCAAGGTCAACACCGGCCTCTCGCCCCAGGCGTGGCGCCTGCTGGCACGCATGGAAAAGGCCAAGCGCCTGCTCGCCACCGAGGCGCCGATCACCCACGTGAGCCTGGAATGCGGCTTCTGCGACCAGGCCCATTTCACCCGCGCCTTCAGCCGCCTGGTCGGCCAGCCGCCCAAGGCCTGGCGCCAGGCGCAGGCCCATCCTTAAGCCGAACCTATCCGCCGGTATAGCCCCTTGTGGACAGTGCCGGCCCGTTTTCCCAACCCAAGGAGTCACCCCGATGAGCCAACCCGATTACAAGCGCCTGAACAAAGACGACGCCGTGGTGCTGCTGGTCGACCACCAGACCGGCCTGATTTCGTTGGTGCAGGACTTCTCGCCCAACGAGTTCAAGAACAACGTGCTGGCCCTGGGCGACCTGGCCAAGTTCTTCGGCCTGCCGACCATCCTCACCACCAGCTTCGAGCAAGGCCCGAACGGCCCGCTGGTGCCCGAGCTGAAAGAGATGTTCCCGGATGCGCCGTACATTGCCCGCCCTGGCCAGATCAACGCCTGGGACAACGAAGACTTCGTCAAGGCGATCAAGGCCACTGGTCGCAAGCAGCTGATCATCGCAGGCGTGGTGACCGATGTTTGCGTGGCGTTCCCGACCCTGTCGGCGCTGGCGGAAGGTTTTGAAGTGTTCGTGGTGACCGATGCTTCGGGCACCTTCAACGAAACCGTGCAGCAGGCGGCCTGGGTGCGCATGACCCAGGCGGGTGCACAGATGATGAACTGGTTCTCGGTGGCCTGTGAGCTGCACCGCGACTGGCGCAACGACATCGAAGGGCTGGGTAACCTGCTGTCGCAGCGCATTCCCAACTACCGCAACCTGATGAACAGCTATGCGGCCCTGAGCGCCCGTTGATGTAAACCTGTAACGGCCCCTTCGCGGGTGAACCCGCTCCCACAGGAACCGTGCAGTTCTCAGGCTGTGCACTATCCCTGTGGGAGCGGGTTCACCCGCGAAAGGGCCGGTACAGGCTCAAGAAGGATTCACGGGCAGCGTAAAGCGAATCCGACACCCCCCCAACTCCGACACCAGCGCCAGCAACTGCCCACCATGGGCCTGCACCACCGAGTTGCAGATCGCCAAGCCCATCCCCATGCCGCCGATCTTGGTGGTATGAAACGCATCGAACACTCGTTCGCGCTCATCCGCTGCAATCCCCGGTCCGTTGTCGTCTACGCAGATTTCCACCTCATTCCCGACCACCGCCGACGCAATTCGCAGCACCCCATCGCTGCGATACCCCGCCAGCGCCTCCAGGCCATTGGTAATCAGGTTGAACACCAACTGCTGCAACTGCACCGGGTCGGCCATCACGCTCACCCCCGCCTGCAAGCGCATCTGCACGTCCACCGGGCCCTTGGCGGCATCGGCCGATGTAAGGCGCACCACTTCGCGGATCAACTCGTCCAGCTTCACCACCTTGAGTTGCATCGGTGACTGCTTGGCCAGCGAGCGTAGCGCACGCACGATGTTGGCGGCCCGTTCGCTGTCGTTGCGGATGTCTTCCAGGCCGGCAATCGCCTCTTCCAGGTCGGGCTTGGCGCGCTTCAGCCAGCGCAGGCTGGCAGCGGCGTTGGAGGCTATGCCCAGCAGCGGCTGGCTGATCTCATGGGCGATGGACGCGGACAGCTCGTTCATCACCTGCAAGTGCGACGTGCGCGCCAATTCCGCGCGGGAGCGGCGCAACTCGGCCTCCATCTGGGCGCGGGTCTGGTTGTCTTCGGCCAGGCGTGTGTAGAACTTGGCGGTTTGCAGCGACACCGCTGCCTGCGAGGCGAGTATTTCCAGCATGGCCAGGCGCTGGCCGCCGAACAGGTTCGGCACCAGGCGGTTTTCCAGTTACACCAGGCCGATCAGCACGCCCTGGATCACCAGCGGCAGGCACAGCACCGAACGGGCCTTGCGCGCCTGCAACTGCTGGCGGAAGGCCTCGGGGCAATCGCTCTGGGCATCGTTGAGCACCAGGGGCTTCTTGGTGCGCATGGTGGCGTTGATGATCGACAGCGGTGCCTGGGTCATGAACTTCTGGCAGTCGTCCATGCTCACGTGCAGCCCGGCGTCGTCGATGTAGGCGAGGGCAGCCATCTGGAATTCGGCACCGCTGACGATCAGCAGCGCACCGTGGTCGGCGCCGGAATGCTGGGTCAGGTGGCCCATCAGGG
This sequence comes from Pseudomonas sp. ABFPK, assembly GCF_001586765.1. Taxonomy (NCBI): domain Bacteria; kingdom Pseudomonadati; phylum Pseudomonadota; class Gammaproteobacteria; order Pseudomonadales; family Pseudomonadaceae; genus Pseudomonas; species Pseudomonas sp. ABFPK. The sequence goes on from NZ_LQXW01000001.1 coordinate 279,352, forward strand.
TTTCGATAAGGCCTTCGAGCAGCACTTCCTCGGACAGCGCCCGTGCTGCCTCGATGCCGGCTTCCAGGTCGAGCTTGGCCTGGTGGGTTGCGCGTTGGCTTTCCTGGATTGGCTGGGTGCGCAGGAACGGGTGCAACGCCTCCAGCTGGTGCACCTTGCCGGTCGCGCCCCAGATATGGAAACAGTCGCGGGCGATGCGCAGGTGCAGGTTGGCGCCAGAGATCAGGCCGCTGGGGATACATACTTCGGCCAACTGCTCGTGGGCCAGCGCCTGCTCGTGGATGAAGCCGGCGGCGGTGGCGGCGATCTGTGCCTGGTCGAAGCAGCGGATGGCGGCCAAGCCGTCACCTTCGAGCTTGGCGATCACACCTTCGATCAGCAACAGCTTGTTGCGGAAGGTGGCCGGGTTGAAGCCGGCCCAGCGGCCGAAGCGCTCGCGCAGGGCGTGTAGTTCGCGCAGCTTGTCGGCAAGGCTGCCAATGGCCTCGGGGCTGCCCAGGGCCAGGCCGCGGAACAGATGATAGTCGGCCAGGTTGATGTGCGCTGGTACCGCCCAGGTGTTGTCCCCGGCCAGTGCCAGGTTGCGCATGGCCTGCGGGATGTTACCCAGGTAGAAGTCGCCCATGCCGGCCATGAGGTATTGGAAGAACCGCGTGGTGGGCGATTTCGAGGCTGTGGCCGAGGCCGGGCAGGGCGTGCAGCTCAATTTGGCGACGAACGCTTGCTGGGCCTGCAGGATCTGCTCGATGTCGCGGTAACCGTAGCGACGCACGGTGGCCAGGCCTTGCGCCAGTTCCTCCACCACGTCCGGCAGGTAGCGGCCCATGAACAGCGAATCGGAAACCAGATGGTTGCAGGCATAGCAGCTCATCGCCAGGTCGCCGCTCAGGCGCCCCGAGTCGACCGCATCCAGTGCGGTACGGCGGGCGAACTCCATGGGCGAGGTCCAGGCGCTGACCTGGTCCAGGGCCAGCAGCGCGCTGGTCAAGTCAGCGTCGAAACCGTGCCGCTCTATCAGCTTGAGCGCAGCCAGGCAGCAAGCGTGGCCATCATGGTAGGCGCCGAAGCGCTCGGCAATCATCACCCCGTACCAGGCCATGCCGTAGGTGCTGCCCGGGGCGACGCCGTGCAGCAGTGACAGCTCCATGAGCTTGGCCAGGTGCAGGAAGCAGATGTCGTCCTTTACGAAAAACGATGACGACAGGGTGGCCAGCAGACTGATGGCAACTGTCACTTCCTCCGAATAGGTGCGCTGCAGCGATTCCAGGCAGTGTCGTCCTTTCTGTTCGACCAAGGTCTGTACATGGGCATGACTGGCTTCGACCTGTTGCCAGTCGCCACCTCGCACCGGGCTCATACCCAGCAAGTCCAGGCCGGAAATGGCGCTGTCGATGGCCGCCTGATAGTCGCCGCGCAAGGTGTACAGCAGCGCCTGCAGGCGGCATACCCGCGCCTGGTCCAACGCCGAGCGCGCGCGCAGGCGGCATTCAGTGATGCGGGCCTCGGCCGCGACCATTCGCGACAGTTGCATGTCGCACTCGGTGGCCATGCAGGCGATGGCAAAGCCATGCGTGGCGCGGCTTTCCAGCGTTGCGCCGCGTTGCAGCAACTGCTCGGCCGTGTGCAGGTAGCCAGCCGATTGTTCGAACGCGCCGCCATCGCGTGCGCGTGCTGCTGCCTCGCGTAAAAGCTGCAGAAAAGCTTCGCATTCATCCGCTGCAAACCCGCATGGGCTGGCGCGTTGCAGCTGGTTGGCAAGCTCGAACAGTACCTCGTGCAGGCGCCCCGGCCAGGCCTGGCGCATGGCCTGGGCAATACGTGCATGCAGTTGGGCACGTGCGCGCGCTGGCGTGAGAGCGTACGCAGCTTCCATTACCCGTTCATGGGCGAAGCCCAGGCCGTTCTGGCCCGGTTGCAGGAAACCCGCGCCAATCAAGGCTTTCAACGGCTCGCCGGGCGCTTGAGAGAGTACCTGGTGAAGCAGGCGTTCATCACAGCGGCTGCCAGCCGCACTGACCACCCGCAGCAGGTCGCGCTGCGGCTCGGGCAGGCGCACCAGGCGGTGGATCATCAGATCGGCAACATTGTCGGAATAGCGGTGGCGGGCCACGGCCTGCAGGCACCATGACCAGCGCATGGCCTGGGTATCGAAGGTGAACAGCTGGTCCTCGACCATGGCCCGGAGGATCTGATTGATGAAGAACGGATTGCCCGCAGTCTTGTCGTGTACCAGTTCGGCCACCTGCAATGCGTCCTCGGGGCCGACGTGGTAGCGCTCGCCGATCAACTCGGTCACCGCGCTCACCGCCAGGGGCCGCAGGTTCAGCGTGGTGCTGCGCACCGCTGCGGGCAGGGCAAGGGGTGTACTGCTGGCTGGCGCATCACTGCGCCGGGCGAAGATCAGCAACAGGTTGCCGGGCGCGTGAGCCAGAAGTTGCGCCAGCAGTTGCTGGCTGGAGTCGTCGACCCAATGCATGTCATCGAAGAACAGCACCAGCGACTGGTCGGGGCGGCTGAATACCTGCAGGAATTCGACGATCGCCCGCAGCTCCTTCTGCAGCGCCAGACGCGTGGGCTTGGCCGGCAACTCGGGCAAGGGGCCGAGGATCAATTGCAGGTCTGGTGCCAGCTTGCCGAGCAGCCGGCCGTGGCCTTTGATACGGCGCAGAATCTCGTAGCGCAAGGCGTCGAGGTCCCGGCTGTTCTTGGCCAGCAACTGGGTGGTCAGCGCGCCGAGAATTTCGACCCAGGGCGCGTAGGGCAAGGCCTGGGCAACGCCGTTGCACTTGCCGATGGCCCAGTAACCCTGGGCGTTGGCCCTGAGCGCTGCCTCGACCAGGCTCGACTTGCCCATGCCCGTAGCCCCGTTGATGAACAGGGCTTGTGGCTTGCTGTCACGGCGCTGTGCCTTGAGCAGCAGGGCGATGGCCTTCTGTTCGGCACTGCGGCCATACAGGCGTGCGCGGTCGGGCGTCATCGGGTCGGCACAGCCTGGTTCGAAGGCCTCCATGGACTTGCTGGCGGCCCACTGTCGCTGGCAATAGGCCAAGTCCACCGCCAGGGCGCGAGCACTCTGGTAGCGGGCGTCCGGCTCTTTGGCCAAGGCCTTGGCCAGGATCCGGCTGAGAGGTTGCGGCACATTGCTGTCCACTTCGCAGGCCGCTCGTGGCTGCACGCCGGCATGCAGCTGGCGCCAGTGCTGGGTGTCGCGCCCGGCCAGAGGCAATTCGCCCAGCAGTAGCTGGTAAAGGATCGCGCCCAGGGCATAGATGTCGGTGCGTCGGTCGCTGCTGCTGCCGTGCGGGCAGACCTGTTCAGGCGCCAGGTAAGCCCAGTTGCCGAGCGGGGTGCCTTGTTCGCTGATCAGTTCCGCCGGGTCGGCGCGAAAGCAGCCCAGTCGCACTCGCTGGTCCGCGCGCAGGCACACATGTTCGGGCTGCAGCGCGCCGTGCAGCACATTGCGTTCGTGTGCCTGGGCCAAGGCAGTGGCTGCATTCACCGCAATCTCGAGAAACGGCGCCAGGGCGGCAGGGCCCTCTGCGATAAGGTCGGCGATGGAGCGGCCGGCCGGGTACACCAGCAGGGGGCCTTCGGCCGAGCGCACGAACGCCGAGGGGATCACCGCCCATTGCGGGTCGAGTTGCAGGCGGTAGTCGCGTTCCAGGCGCTGGCAGGCGGCGGGGACCTCGCGCGGGGCGCGCACGGCGATCCATGCCTGGTCGGTGGCTGGATCGCGAAGGCGGAAGTAACTGAGTTCACCTTCCTGGCCCAGCGCGTTGATGTCACACCGGTTCAGCCAACCCTCGTCGACGGACTGGTCGTAATCGATGGGCCTGTGGGCAAGGCGTTCATCGAGCATAAGGCACCCCTGCTAGCGACATCCTGACGCACGAGTATACGCAGCGGACCCAGCAGGGATGCGGGCTGCAGGCTGCTTGGCAGGAAAGGGTACGCAGTTGTCCGTTATCGTCCCCTGGGGGCTGGCGGGCTTTTGTATAGTCCTCAGGCCAACCTATCCCTCGGGATAATTGTCTGAAGGCGTACCCTGGCCTAGGCTGCCCTGGGCTGGGAAACGCCCGTGCCCGCGCGAGGAAGCCATGATCCGAATAGGTAATGCCCAGGTGTCGCTGGAGCGGCGCGAAGCCTTTGTTGACGGTAAGCCTGTCCTGTTGGGGGGGCGGGCATTCGAAGTGCTGGCGACGCTGATCAAGGCCAAGGGGCGGGTGGTCGACAAGGACGAACTGTTCAGCCAGGTGTGGGCCGGCACGGTAGTCGAGGACAACAACCTGCAGGTGCAGGTGTCCTTGCTGCGCAAGGCCTTTGGCGACCGGGGCCTGATCCAGACCGTGCCACGCCGGGGCTACCGCCTGGCCGCCGAGATCAGCCTCGAGTTGCCTGGCAAGGCGGCGGGCAAATCGCCGCTGTGCGCCGCGGCCGAACCTGTCGAGTTGTTCGATGAGCACTTGAACGTGCCGGTGCTGGTGGTGGATGACGACCCGTCGGTGCGCACGGCGTTGGGCCGCCTGCTGCGCTCGCAGGACATTCCGCATCATTTGTTCGCCAGTGCCGAGGCGTTGTTCGAGGCCCGCCTGGAAACCCCCTATGCCTGCCTGTTGCTGGACATGCACCTGCCCGATACCAGCGGCCTGGAAGTCCAAGATGCGCTGCGCCGACTTGCGCTGCCCTGGCCGATCGTGTTCATGACCGGCTTCGGCACCATCCCGATGACCGTCCAGGCCATGCGTGCCGGAGCCGTGGAGTTCCTGACCAAACCGTTCGACGAAGACCAGCTGCTGACACTGCTGCAGGCGGTGCGCACGCGTGCCGTGGCCGAAGGGCGCAAGTGGCACCATGCGCGGCAGGTCGAGGAAAAGTACCAGCGCCTGACCCAGCGCGAGCGCCAGGTGTTCTCGCTGGTGGTCGGTGGCCTGTCGCACAAGCAGATCGCCAGGCAGATCGGCACCAGCGAGGTGACGACCAAGGTGCACAAGAAAAACATCATGAACAAGATGCAGTCCCGCTCGCTGCTTGAACTGGTGGCCATGCACAACGTTATCGGGGCGCAGCCTGAGGGCCTGGGCGGCGCATGAGCAGCACTGTGTGCATCGTTGACGACGATGCTTCGGTGCGCAAAAGCCTGGCCAACCTGCTGCGTTCGGCAGGTTTCGAGACCTTGTCTTTTGCTGCCGGGGACCTGTTCCTGGCCTCGGCACTGGCGCGGCAAGCGGGGTGTGTGCTGCTCGACCTGAGGATGCCCGGAATGAGCGGGCTGGCAGTGCAGCGCGAGCTGGCCCGGCTGGAGTGGCGGTTGCCGGTGATCTGCATGTCGGCGCACTGGGATGAAGGGGCGGTGCGGGCGGCGATGGCGCTTGGGGCGCTGGTCTGCCTGGGCAAGCCATTTTCTGAAGAGGTGCTGCTGAAGGTGGTTGAAGATGCTTTGCTGGGCAGCCAGTGAGGTATTCCTGCCCCGGCCCCTTCGCGGGCTTGCCCGCTCCTACAGGGACTGCACAGGCTTTGGGCCGATGTATTCGGTGTGGGAGCTGGCTTGCCTGCGATGGGCTGCAAAGCAGCCCCGGCAATTTAACTGCTCCCCGGCCGGTACTGCAGGGCCTCGGCCAGATGCGCCCGGCCAATTGCCTGGTTACCTTCCAGATCCGCCAGCGTCCGCGCCACCTTCAGTAACCGGTGAGCCGCACGTAACGACAGGGTCAGCCGCTCACAGGCCCCCTCCAACCAGGCCTGGTCCGCCGCCGCCAACCCACAATGGCAGCGCAACCCCTCAAGGTCGAGAAATGCATTCGCACACCCTTGCCGCCGCTGTTGCAGTTCACGTGCCTCGGCTACCTTGGCCGCCACATCGGCACTGGTCTCGCCGCAGGGCTGGTTGTTCAGCGTGGTGCTCTCCCGGGCCACGGTCAGGTGCAGGTCGATACGGTCCAGCAATGGCCCGGACAGCTTGTTGCGATACCGCGCGATCTGCTCGGTGCTACAGCGGCAGCGGCCAGTGGGGTCGCCCAGGTAGCCGCAAGGGCAGGGGTTCATTGCCGCCACCAACTGGAAACGTGCGGGGAAGCGCACCTTGTCGCGGGCCCGGGCAATCACGATCTCGCCCGACTCCAGCGGTTCGCGCAACACTTCCAGCACGCGACGCTCGAACTCAGGTAGTTCATCCAGAAACAGCACGCCATGGTGGGCGAGGGTGATTTCGCCCGGTTGCGGCCGGCTGCTGCCGCCGACCAGTGCCGGGCCGGAGGCGGAGTGATGCGGATGGCGGAAGGGCCGCTGCGGCCAGCTGCTCAGTGGCGTATGGCCGCTGACCGACTGTATCGCCGCCACTTCCAGTGCTTCGTGCTCGTCCAGTGGTGGCAGCAGCCCCGGCAAGCGGCTGGCAAGCAAGGTCTTGCCGGTACCGGGAGGCCCGGTGAACAACAGGTTGTGCGCCCCGGCCGCCGCTAGCAGCAGCGCACGCTTGGCCGCCAGTTGGCCCTGCACTTCGCTCAGGTCCGGGTACGGACGTTGCTGCAGGATCAGGCCGTTGGCGGCATACGGTGGCAATGGCACCTGGCCGTTCAGGTGGGCGACCAGTTCCAGCAGGTGCCCCACCGCATACACCACCAGCCCGCCTGCCAGGCTGGCTTCCTCGGCATTCTCCCGCGGCACCACCAGCGCCCGGCCTGCTTCGCGTGCCGCCAGTGCTGCGGGCAACACGCCCTGCACCGGGCGCAACTTGCCAGACAGCGCCAGTTCGCCCAGGCATTCGACCTCGGCAAGGGTGGCCGTTGGTACCTGGCCATCGGCGGCGAGGATACCCAGGGCAATTGCCAGGTCATAGCGCCCGCCATCCTTGGGCAGGTCGGCGGGGGCGAGGTTCTGGGTGATGCGCCGCTGCGGGTAGTTCAAACCGGAGTTGACGATGGCGCTGCGTACCCGGTCCTTGCTCTCTTTGACCGTGGTTTCCGGCAGACCGACCAGCGTGAGATGGGGCAAACCGTTGGCCAGGTGGGTTTCGACGCTGACCGCCGGTGCCTGCACGCCCACCTGGGCGCGGCTGTGGACGAGGGCTAGGGACATGGACGCTCCGTTGTCGCTGAAGAGGGCCGCTTCCTGCGGCTTTGCAAGAATAGCGAGCACGGCCCGGACCGGCGAAAGAAGTGTGCGTCCTGGTTTTTCAGGCAGGGTTTTCCCCTGCATTGTCACCCCGTCAGGTTCGTGCCTGCTGTGCGCCGGAAGGGCTCAGGCGCGTACATAAACCCAGGCGGTCAGGCCCGATGCGAGCGTTACGGCCACGCGCTTGTAGTCTGCGACTTCATAGCGATCCGCCGCTGCCAGCTCTTCTTCGCTGATCTGGAAGACCATGCCGGCCACGCTGTCGTCTGCCTGGCTGCTGGGAGCGACGATAGGGTGATGGGACTTGCCGCTGGCTGCCAGCACGGCCGGGTCGGTGATCTCGACCCAGTCCTGGCGGTAGCCCAGCATGCGGTCGGCCTGGCCGCTCAGTTCGCGGCCGAAGTTGGCGAGCTGCACGGCTTTGTCCTGCAAGGTGCCGTAGGAAAACAACAGTACCGGGTATGCGCTGGAGGGTTGCATTCACTCATCCTGTGGGGTCGGGTTCAGCCGGGCTTCCAGCTCGGCCACTTGTTTTTCCAAAGCCTCCAGGCGTGCGCGGGTGCGCGCCAGTACGACCATCTGGCTGTCGAATTCTTCGCGGCTGACCAGGTCCAGCTTGCTGAAGGCACCTTGCATCAGCACCTTGAACTGACTTTCCAGTTCGGCGCGGGGCTGGGCGGTATCGCTGCTGAACAGGCGCGATGCCTGGTCGCTCAGGGCATCGAGAAGGGCTTTGGGCGCGAGCATGGGGCTGTCCACTGATACTGGGAAATGGCCGGCAGTGTAACACGCATGCATGAGCATCCGGCCTCGTCGCTGGCTCCTACAGAAAGCAGCGCTCATCTGAAACTGCACATTTTTCGAGCGATGCAGCAGGTCGAGGTGCACCGAAATTGTGCATGTTTCCCATGCTGGCGACTGGCCAATCCCGACTGATTCACATAACTCCCTGTTTTCCCGAGCTTTGACGGAACTGGCAAGGTTTCTGCAAAGACCAGTGCGAGCCATGCACTGATGCAGTTCCTTGTGACCAGGCAGTGCGCACGCGGAGCCGGATGCCGACGACGCGTTACAAAGCCAACCGCTGCGCTTAGACTTGAGACGGGTTTGTTTTCCTGGGGCAAGTCCACCAAATCGGGAGAGAGTTTCATGAAGCTAGTCACAGCCATCATCAAGCCGTTCAAGCTGGACGACGTGCGCGAGTCGCTGTCGGAAATCGGCGTGCAGGGCATCACCGTCACCGAAGTCAAAGGTTTCGGTCGGCAGAAGGGCCACACCGAGCTGTATCGCGGTGCTGAATATGTGGTCGATTTCCTGCCCAAGGTGAAGATCGATGTCGCCATCGATGACAAGGACCTTGATCGGGTAATCGAAGCCATCACCAAGGCAGCCAACACCGGCAAGATCGGTGACGGCAAGATTTTCGTGGTGAATCTGGAGCAGGCGATCCGTATCCGTACCGGCGAAACCGATACCGACGCGATCTAAGCAGCAACAAAGCCTCACCAAACCCAACGCCCCAGGAGAAAACAACATGACTCTGCGTAAGATCGCAGGGCTAGGAGCCCTATTGTCCCTCGTAATGCCCGGGCTTGCCCTGGCAGAGGAAGCTGCCCCAGCGCTGAACTCCGGCGACACCGCCTGGATGCTCACCGCAACGGCGCTGGTGCTGTTCATGACCATTCCGGGCCTGGCCCTGTTCTATGGCGGCATGGTGCGATCCAAGAACGTGCTGTCGGTGATGATGCAGTGCTTTGCAATCACTGGCCTGATGAGCATTCTCTGGGTCGTCTACGGCTACAGCATGGCCTTCGATACCACTGGTATGGAAAAGGGCGTGCTCAACTTCAATTCCTTCGTCGGCGGCTTCTCCAAGGCGTTCCTCAGCGGCGTCACGCCCTCGAACCTGACCTCGGCTGCCGCGCTGTTCCCTGAAGCGGTATTCATCACCTTCCAGATGACCTTCGCCATCATCACCCCGGCGCTGATCGTCGGTGCCTTCGCCGAGCGCATGAAGTTCTCCGCGATGCTGGTGTTCATGGGCATCTGGTTCACCCTGGTCTACGCGCCGATCGCGCACATGGTCTGGAGCGGTGACGGTGCACTGATGTGGGACTGGGGCGTGCTGGACTTCGCTGGCGGCACCGTAGTGCACATCAATGCCGGTATCGCTGGCCTGGTCTGCTGCCTGGTGCTGGGCAAGCGCAAGGGCTACCCGACCACCCCGATGGCTCCGCACAACCTGGGCTATACCCTGATGGGCGCGGCCATGCTGTGGGTCGGCTGGTTCGGCTTCAACGCAGGCTCTGCCGCGGCTGCCAACGGCACCGCCGGCATGGCCATGCTGGTGACTCAGATCGCCACCGCCGCCGCGGCCCTGGGCTGGATGTTCGCCGAGTGGATCGGTCACGGTAAACCGAGCGCCCTGGGCATCGCTTCGGGTGTGGTCGCCGGCCTGGTCGCCATCACCCCGGCTGCCGGTACCGTAGGCCCCATGGGTGCCCTGGTGATCGGCCTGGTCTCGGGTGTGGTCTGCTACTTCTGCGCCACCAGCCTCAAGCGCAAGCTGGGCTATGACGACTCCCTGGACGCCTTCGGCGTGCACGGCATCGGCGGTATCGTCGGCGCCATCCTTACCGGTGTGTTCGCAGCTCCGGCGCTGGGCGGCTTCGGTGCCGTCACCGACATCGGCATGCAGGTCTGGATCCAGGCCAAGGGCGTGATCTTCACCGTGGTCTACACCGCCATCGTCACCTACGTGATTCTCAAGGTGCTTGATGTGGTGATGGGCCTGCGGGCAAGCGAAGAAGAAGAGTCTGTCGGCCTCGACCTGGCTCAGCACAACGAGCGCGGCTACAACCTGTAACTGCGACGCGGTAAAAACTTGCCCGGCTTGCCGGGCATTTTTTTGCCAGATTTTTAGCATTTCCCGCACGGCAAACGGTTTATCCGACACGTTCGCGACGTAGGCGGAAATCTTACAAAACGCAGAGCATTCATGGTGCTTTGCTTTTTCTGCTGGCGCGCTAGAATGCGCGCCGAAGGGTGTTTGACGAGTAGTCCACACGCTTCGCCAGCCTTTGCTAGGCTTGCCAATAGCGTGTGGCCAGCAGGGGCTAAAGGATTTGTCAGGTCCTGCCAGGAGCAGGGTCTGCTGGGTGCCGCCTCCCATCAGGAGCGCCGACCCTAGGGCAGTGGCCTAACCCACGGCCAGTTGAATTTTCACTGGTGGCTGCCGGTCTACGGCTGCACTGGTCTATAACTAACCTGCTTTTCGCAAGTCATGAGGTAGAACATGAGCGACGACGATCTGGAAAATGATGACCTCGAAGTAGGCGACGAAGACGAGGGCGATGAAGGCCTCGAAGCGGCAGCTGATGATGGTGCCGAAGACGCTGGCGATGACGACAGCAGCCCGGCGCCCGCTGCCAAGGGCAAATCCAAGGCGGCGGTCTCGGTAGACGAGATGCCGAGCATGGAAGCCAAGCAGAAGGAGCGTGACGCCCTGGCCAAGGCCATGGAAGAGTTCCTCGCTCGCGGCGGCAAGGTTCAGGAAGTCGAGGCCAACGTGGTCGCCGATCCGCCCAAGAAGCCGGATAACAAGTACGGCAGCCGCCCTATCTGAGTGGCTGATCGAAAAAAAGCCCGCCGTCGCTGCGGGCTTTTTTGTGCCTGTCAGTTTTGTGTTGCCTGTACCGGCCTCTTCGCGGGCACGCCCGCTCCCACAGGGATCGCGCAGAAGCTGAGAGGGCAGTAAACCTGTGGGAGCGGGCGTGCCCGCGAATGGGCCGCGAAGCGGCCCCTGTCAGCGCCAGCGCGCAAGGATGTCGGGTAACTGCGACAGGCGCTGGATCTCGGCGTCCGGCGCCTGTTCGCCTACCCACGCCTTGCCCTGGGGGTTGAACCACACCGCCCGCAGCCCGGCGCGCTGGGCGCCGGCAATGTCATCGCCCGGGTGGTCACCGATGTGCACCGCTGCGCTGGCCTCCACGTCACCGCGGCGCAGGGCTTCGAGGAACGGCGCCGGGTCCGGCTTGCCGATGCCGAGGTCTTCGGCACACAGGGCAAAGCGGAAATAGTCCGCCAGCCCCAGCCGGCTTACGTCGGCATTGCCGTTGGTGACCACGCCCAAGGTGTAGTGATGGCGCAGGATCTCCAGCACCGGCTGCACCTCCGGGAAAATCTCCACCTGGTGGCGGGCATGCAGGAATACTTCGAAACCTTCGTTGGCCAGCTCTTGCGCATGTTTTTCGCTGTAGCCGACTTCTTCCAGGGCATGAAACAGCACCCGTCGACGCAGGGCGCTGATACGGTGCTTCAGGCCGGGTTCGGCTTGTACCAGGCGCTCGCGAATGGCGAACAGGTGCTCCACCGGTACGCCGCCAAGGATCGGGGCGTTGGCTTCGAGCCAGTCGCGCAGCACTACTTCCGCGCTGGCAATCACCGGCGCGGTATCCCACAGGGTGTCGTCGAGGTCGAAGGTGATCAGCTTGATGCTCATGAGTCTGTGCCTTTGCTGCGTTTGGCCCGAGGGTGGGCGCTGTCGTACACCGCGGCCAGGTGCTGGAAGTCCAGGTGGGTGTAGATCTGCGTGGTGCCGATGTCGGCGTGGCCGAGCATCTCCTGCACCGCGCGCAGGTCCTGGGACGATTCCAGCACGTGGCTGGCGAAGGAATGGCGAAGCATGTGCGGGTGCAGGTGCTGGCCCAGCTCGCGCTCACCGGCTGCCTTCACCCGTTGCTGAACGGCCCGTGGGCTGATGCGGTTGCCTTGGCGGGTGATGAAAACCGCGCGGTCGCGCGGGTTGCCGATGCCGCGCAGGCGGTACCAGGCCTGCAATGCCTCGCGGGCCTTGCGGCCGACCGGCAGCACGCGGGCCTTGCCGCCCTTGCCCAGCACCTGCACCAGGCCGGCTGCGAGGTCGAGGTGATCGAGGTCGAGGTTGGTCAGCTCGGACAGGCGCAGGCCCGACGAATAGAACAGTTCGAGGATGGCCTGGTCACGACGGGCGATGAAGTCATCGTCGACACCGCCATCCAGCAGTTGCAGGGCGCGGTCGGTGTCCAGCACCTTGGGCAGCCGGCGTTCGCCCTTGGGCGCGCTCAGGCCGCTGGCCGGGTCGTGCTGGCACAGGCCTTCGCGGTTGAGATAGCGGTACAGGCCACGCACCGCCGACAGCAGCCGGGCCAGGCTGCGCGAGGACTGGCCGTGGTGGTGCTGGCGGGCGATCAGCTGGCGCAGCTGCTGGATCTGCAGCGCCTGCCAATCGGCAATGCCGTGCTCCTTGCAGTAGGCGACCACCTTGTCCAGGTCGCGACGGTAGCCCAGCAGGGTGTGCTCGGACACCTGGCGCTCGTTGCGCAAGTGTGCGCAATAAGCCTCCAGCTGGCGTTCCATCAGCGTACCGGGCGCAGGGTCTGGGTAACGCGTGGCACAACGCGGCCAAGCACCTCGGCAATGTAGCCAAGGAACAAGGTGCCGACGCTGCTCTTGTAGTGTTGCGGGTCGCGGCTGCCGATGGCCAGCACCCCGTGCAGGCCCTGGTATTCCAGGGCAGCCACGGCGCTGGAGCCCACTTCCCGGCGCTGTTCTTCACCGAACAGGAAGGCCAGCTCGTGCTCGCGCAGGTTGCCGCTGACCGTCTTGCCGCCGCCCAGCAGGGCACCGATGGCCTGCTGCGCTTCGGCGTTACTCACCCAGCGCCCGACCGGCGCGACGTTTTCGCCGAACAGGATCAGGCTGACGAAGGGCACCTGGAATTCCTGGCGCAGGCTGTCTTCGACTGCCATCACCACTTCCTCCAGGCTGCCGGCGTCGAGCAGGTCGAGGATCAGCCGGCGGGTCTTGTCGAAAAGCCGATCGTTGTCGCGGGCCACGTCCATCAGTTGCGACAGGCGGTGGCGCATCTCGATGTTGCGGTCGCGCAGCAAACTGAGCTGGCGCTCCACCAGCGACACGCTGTCGCCACGCTGGTGAGGGATGCGCTGTTCGATCAGCAACTCGTCGTGCTCGGCGAAGAAGGTGGGGTGGGCGCGCAGGTAGGCGACCACCGCTTCGGCATCGAGCTCGGCGGACTGCTGGGGTACAACCTGGGGCTGATCGGTCATGGCGGTTACTCGCTTAGAGACGAACCTGTCCTTCGTAGACGCGTACGGCTGGGCCAGTCATCAGCACGGGCTTGCCGGGGCCGGCCCATTCGATGTGCAGGCGGCCACCGGGCAGGTCGAGGGATACCGGGGAGTCCATCCAGCCCTGGCTGATCGCCGCCACGGCGGCGGCGCAGGCGCCGGTGCCGCAGGCCTGGGTTTCGCCCGCGCCACGTTCCCACACCCGCAGGTTGGCGCGGTGGCGGTCGATGACCTCGAGGAAGCCGGCATTTACCCGCTGCGGGAAGCGTGGGTGGTTTTCGATCTTCGGGCCCAGCTCATGCACAGGGGCGGTACGCACGTCGTCGACACGCAGTACGGCATGCGGGTTACCCATGGACACGGCGGCAATCGAATGCACCTGGCCGTCGACTTCCAGTGGGTAGTTCAGCGCCTGCTCGTCGGCGACGAAGGGGATTTCGGCAGGGATGAAGCGCGGTGGGCCCATGTCGACACTGATCTGGCCGTCGTTCTGCACGTCCAGTTCGATGATGCCGCTCTTGGTTTCCACTCGGATACGCTTTTTAGCGGTCAGGCGCTTGTCCAGCACGAAGCGGGCGAAGCAGCGCGCACCGTTGCCGCACTGCTCGACCTCGGAGCCGTCGGCATTGAAGATGCGGTAGCGGAAGTCCACTTCCGGGTTGTTCGGCGCCTCGACTATCAGCAACTGGTCGAAGCCGATGCCGGTGTGGCGGTCACCCCATTGCTTGGCGTGCTTGGGCTGGATGTGCGCGTGCTGGCTGACCAGGTCGAGGACCATGAAGTCGTTGCCCAGCCCATGCATCTTGGTAAAACGCAGCAGCATGGGCTTACTCCGGCAGCAGGCTTTCGCCAGCGTACAATTCGGCGATGGTCTCGCGGCGGCGTACTTCGAAGGCCTGGTCGCCGTCGACCAGGATTTCAGCGCAACGGCCACGGGTGTTGTAGTTGGAGCTCATAACAAAACCATAGGCGCCCGCGGACTGTACGGCCAGCAGGTCACCTTCGGCCAGGTTCAGCACGCGGTCCTTGCCGAGGAAGTCGCCAGTCTCGCAGATCGGGCCGACCAGGTCGTAGGCACGGCCTTCGCCTGCGCGTGGCTTGACCGCGCTGACACCCATCCAGGCCTGGTACAGGGCTGGGCGGATCAGGTCGTTCATCGCCGCATCGATGATGGCGAAGTCCTTGTGTTCGGTGTGCTTGAGGTATTCCACGCGGGTCAGCAGGACGCCGGCGTTGGCCACGATGTAGCGGCCCGGCTCGAACACCAGGGCCAGATCGCGGTCGCCGACGCGCTCGCGGATCGCCTTGATGTAGTCGGCCACCAGCGGCGGTTCCTCATCGCGGTAACGCACGCCGACGCCGCCACCCAGGTCCAGGTGGCGCAGATGGATGCCGCACTCGGCCAGGCGGTCGACCAGCACCAGCAGGCGGTCGAGGGCATCGAGGAAAGGCTCGACGGTGGTCAGCTGCGAACCGATGTGGCAGTCGACGCCGACCACTTCCAGGTTCGGCAACTGCGCGGCCCGCACGTAGATGGCCTCGGCGTCGGCGATGGCGACGCCGAACTTGTTCTCTTTCAGGCCGGTGGAGATGTACGGGTGGGTGCCGGCGTCGACGTCCGGGTTGACCCGCAGCGAGACCGGGGCAACCTTGCCCATCTCGGCGGCCACCACTTGCAGGCGCTCCAGTTCGTCGGTGGATTCGACGTTGAAGCAGTGCACCCCGACTTCCAGGGCACGGCGCATGTCGTCGCGGGTCTTGCCGACACCGGAGAACACCACGCGGTCGGCACGGCCGCCAGCGGCCAGCACGCGCTCCAGCTCACCGCCGGATACGATGTCGAAGCCTGCGCCCAGGCGTGCCAGCACGTTCAGCACGCCGAGGTTGGAGTTGGCCTTGACCGCGAAACACACCAGGTGCTCGGTGCCTTGCAGTGCATCGGCGTAGCTACGGTACTGGGCCTCGATGTGGGCGCGCGAATACACGTAGGTAGGGGTGCCGTAGCGTTCGGCGATGGCCGACAGGCCCACGCCTTCCGCGAACAGCTCGCCGTCGCGGTAGTTGAAAGCGTTCATCTGGTTTCCTTACTGCGCTGGCGACTGCTCGGGCTCGGACTGCAGCTCGGGTTGCTGCTCCTGCGTCGGGGCCGGCTTGGCTTTTGGCTGGTACTGGTGCGACTTGTGGCTGGCTTTGCCGTCCTTGCCATCTTCAGGCAGGTACAGCGGGCCTTTCTGGCCGCAGGCCGAAACGAGGCAGGCAACAGCGACCAGCGCCGCGAGGGAGGAAATCAGGCGCTTCATGGGTGAAATCCTTAGAAATATGCAGTATTGCGCCCGAGTATACCGAGCGACCGACGGCTTGCCTATGCAAGGGCCGGCCCGCCGGGCGGGCTATTCTTACCGCCTGCAAGGGCCCTTTCGCGGCTGAAGCCGCTCCCACCTCGACCGCATTGGCCTCACGCCATGTGCAGTACCGTAGGAGCAGCCTTGTGCTGCGAAGAGGCCGGTACTGGCAACACATATCGCAGCCTTGCCGGCCTCTTCGCAGCACAAGGCTGCTCCTACAGTACTGCACTGGCCTCGGGCCCTGTAGGAGCGGCTTTAGCCGCGAAGGGGCAAGTGAAGGTAGCGGCTAAACCTTTGCATTCGGCGGCAAGCGCCCGTATCTTGCCGGGCTTGCCTGTAACGCAGCCAATTTCGAGGTTCCTGCAATGAGTTTGAGTGAAGCGCGTTTCCATGATCTGGTCGACGCGACCCAACAGGCCCTGGAAGACCTGTTCGACGAGAGCGGCCTGGACCTGGACATGGAGAACTCCGCTGGTGTCCTGACCATCAAGTTCGACAATGGCAGCACGCTGATCTTCAGCCGCCAGGAGCCGCTGCGCCAGCTGTGGCTGGCCGACCGTTCCGGCGGTTTCCACTTCGACTACGACGAAGAAAGCGGCAAGTGGGTGTGCGAGAAGAGCGAGGAGCTGCTGGGCGAAATGCTCGAGCGCATCGTCTGGGAGCGGGCCGGCGAGAAGCTGGACTTCGACGAGATCTGACATGAGCAGTACCCAGGCCCGGCCGCCCAAACCGCTCTACAGCAACGTCAGCCCCGCCGTGCCGTCGCCGTGCATCAGCGTTTGCCGGCTGGACGAACAGCGGGTGTGCACAGGTTGCCACCGGCATGTCGAGCATATCCGTGAATGGCGTTCGGCCGATGACGAACGGCGCCGGCAGATTTGCCGCGAGGCCCAGGCCCTGCGCGACCAGGCTAAGGCACACTGATCGCAGGGGCTTGAGTATTTACCCGGCTGTGGTAACGTCGGGTTCTGCGTCGGTGACGCCAAAGCCTTCACAAACCCCGCCCTTGGGCGGGGTTTTGCTTTATCTGCACGATGAAAACCGCCTGTTCAAAGGAGTCTGACTGGATCATGAGCACCAAGCCTTCCCTCATCCTCACCCGATTGGACGTACAACGTCTGGAGCGTCTGATCGACAGCCTCGACGAGAGTACGCCGGGTGTGCTCGCCCTGCAGGGCGAGCTGGACCGCGCCGAGCAGGTGGTCGGTCACGAGGAAGTACCGGCTGGCGTGGTGACCATGAACTCGCGCGTGCACTGCCGTGAGGAAGCCAGCGGCAAGGACTACCACCTGACCCTGGTGTACCCGAAGGATGCCGGGCCGGAAGGCAAGGTCTCGATCCTGGCGCCGATCGGTTGCGCCTTGCTGGGGTTGTCGGTGGGCGAACAGATCGACTGGCCGGCCCCGGGGGGCAAGACCCTCAAGCTGAAGCTGCTGGAAGTGGAATACCAGCCGGAAGCGGCGGGCGATTTCGACCTGTAAGGGCCAGGGGGCCGCTTTGCGGCCCCTTGTCATTCAATTAGCACCTGCTCCAACCCCTCGTTCAAAGCCTGCTCCAGCTCCCGCTTGTAGCGCAGGTACAGCTGCGTCGACCCCAGCTGGTCATCCAGCAACTCGGACAAATCCAGGTCCGTGATGTAGCAGCGGTACTGCCCTGCACCACGTCGCTGCCCGATGATCTGCCGGGCCACCACCGCATACAACTGCTCACCATGCTCCAGTTCGGAAAACTCCTGCTGGTCGCAATACAGCGTCACGTGCGCCGCGCCTGCCACCCCGGCCTGGATGATCGCCTGCACCTCATAGTAAGGCTGGTCGCTACCCTCGACCGGCGCCTGGCGCGGCTCGATGCTGCGCGCCTTGCCTGGCCCGGAAGGCAACAGTTGCGCGTAGTGGATGTCCAGTGAAGCCGCGCGCTGGGTGTCCAGCGGCAGCCGGGCATCACGGCGCATCACCACCGAGCGCAGAAAGCGCTGCAGCGGCAACAGCAAGTGAGCTTCGTCGTGCAGCGGTAGGCGTTGCTGCCACAGGGCATTGTATTCATCCAGCACGTACAACTCGGCCCAGCCACCCTGCAGGCGGTAGAACACTTGGATGCAGGACGGCCGGCCTTGCTCCAGCACCAGGGGCAGGTCGTGGTCCTGCAGGGCGTTGGCATCCAGGTACAGTGGGCTGTAGGCGCTGCGTTCTTCGCCCAGATGGTTCAGCAGTGCCTCATGCTCGGCCAAGGTGGTGAGGCCGACATGCCCGGCCATCAGCTCCAGCACATGGGTGTGCTGGGCCACCTGCAGCAGGTAGCGGTGGTTCAGGCCCTGGTCCAGCAGCAGTTGTACGGTGTCGAATATTTCCTCCACGCGTTGGCCGATGGCCTGGGCGCGGCTCTGGCAGAAGCAACGCACTCGCACCTTCGGCCGGTGTCCGCGCGGCACGGGGCTGTTGAGGAAGTCGCGCAGGCAGCGCACCAGTGCGTGCTCGCCGTCATAGCGCTGGACCAGTACTTCGTTCCAGCTGTTGAGGATGACCTGGTCCAGGGTCAGGACCAGGTTTTCGCGCACGCCTGCGTAGCTCAAAGAGTCTGTGCGCTCGGTGGTCATCAGGATGTTCATATCGCGGTGGTGGCGCAGCGGGTCGATGGCGACGTTGACCAGCAACAGCACCTCGTCGGCAACGCTCGGCTGCAACAAGCGCACCTCGCTGACGGTCGGCAAGGGCAGGGGAATGCTCTGCTGCAGGCAGCCGATCAGGTTGAATAGCTCGTATTCGCTGAGGTCGCTGACACCCGGGTGCAGCGCCAGGCGCGTGCTGCTGTCGATCACTCCGTTGCGATAAGCCCAGGTCAGCAACTCGAGCACCTCGCGGCAGCGTTTGAGCGGGCTGAAGTGGTCCACCTCATGGGGGCTCAGGTTGCCGGTGTACAGCTCCCAGTGATGGCTGCCGGGCTCCTTGCGATTAGGCGCTTGTACCAGGGTCAGGGTGCTTTCGGCCAGGTCCGGGGCGATACCGGGGTTGATGACTTCGACCTTGCCGGCGCGGCGCTCGAAGGCGGCGTAAAGGCGCCGGCCCAGCACATTGAGATCGCGTTGGTCGGCGCGGCTGCTGGCGTTCTGGGTACGAGCGAACTGGCTGAGAAATCGGTAGCTATGGTTCAGTTCGGCCACCAGTTCACGGCGCTCGATGGCAACCTGCTGCACCTTCCATTGATTGCGACTGTCCAGCAGGGCCAGCTGGCGCTCGTCCCAGCCCCATTCGTCGGCCAGGCGCTGCAACAGCCGGCGTTGCCAGCCATTGGCCCGGGTCGGGTCGCTGAGTTTCTTGTTCACCTTCAGGTACAGGCTGCGCCGCACCAGCTCCAGGCGCGCGTGTTCGCCACGCTGCAGCAGGTAGCGCTCGATGCGCCGGTACACCATCACGTAGGGGTCCAGCTCGTCGAGGTCTAGCTGGTTGGCGAACACTGCCTGCTTGTAGTCCAGGCTCAGGCAGCGAACGGTGGGGTGCTCGCTGGCATAGGCCTCGGTCAGCAGCAGCTTGAGCAGCGACTTGTAGGGCGAGTCGATGCCTTTGAACAGCTGCCACAAGCCGGCGCCGACGAACTCGCCGGGCGGGATGTGCGCCAGGTTGCCGAGATCGAGGGCGTCCTGGCTGCGGATGAAACGCTTGGACAGCAGGGTCTGGGTATAGGTGTGGTAATCGTGTTCCTGGTAGACCGGCACCAGCCACCACAGTGGCGTGCGCCCGGCCAGCCAGATAGTGGTGCGGTAGAACTCGTCCAGCAGCAGATAGTGCTGGGTGGTACCGCAATCGTCGGAGCCGAGCTGGCCTTCGCGCTGGCCCTGGGCGAAACCTTGCGTGTCGATCAGGAAGAAGTGCGCCTCGGCACCCAGGCTTTCCGCCCATGCCTCAAGCAGCTGGCATTTGCGGCGCAGTTCGTCCAGCAGCTCATCGGCCAGGCCCGGGGCGTGGCAAACCCACAGGTCCATATCGCTTTGCTCGGCCTGGGCCAGTGAGCCCAGGCTGCCCATCAGGAACAGGCCGTGGATCGGCTGCGGTGGGTTGCCATGGCGGGCCTTGTAGGTGAACGAGCGGGCCAGGCGCTGGGCCTCGACTACCAGCTCGGCGCTTGGCTCGTAGCCCGATACGCCGGCGGGGGTGCTGCCGGAGACATAGCCCGGCAGCAACGGGTGGTTCACATGAAACAGCAGCGGCAGCAGTGTCAGCACCTGTTGCTGGCGCGTCGACAGGCCCTCCAGTGCCCGCTGCAGCCGGCCTTGGTTGAGCCGCAGGAAGCGCGCACGCAATGTCGCCAGGACCTTGCGGTCGATGCCTTCGTCCAGGTCGGGGCGGATTTCGTGGGGGTGGTTCATTGCGCACTCGGGCAGGCCAGCGGGGCTGTGGCGAGTGTAGCCTGAGTGGCGAGGTCGGATAAGCGGCAATTGAAATATTGGCGCCATTTTTCCAGCGACCGTGGGTGGCTGCTGCAGCTTTCGTTGCGCTTGAGGCATGATGGGGGCCTCAAGCTGATTGCGAGGTTTTCCGATGCGTGTGTGGATCGATGCCGACGCCTGCCCCAAGGCAGCCAAGGATCTGATCGTCAAGTTCGCCCTCAAGCGCAGGTTCGAGGTAGTGATGGTGGCGGGCCAGGCTGTGGCCAAGCCGGCGTTCGCTATCGTGCGCCTGATCGTGGTACCCAGCGGCATGGACGCAGCCGACGATTACCTGGTGGAGCACGCCGTGCCTGGTGAGTTGGTGATCTGCAGTGACGTGCCGCTGGCCGACCGCCTGGTGAAAAAGGGCGTGGCGGCACTGGACCCGCGCGGGCGCGAGTTCGACGAGCGCAACATGGGTGACCGGCTGGCGGCGCGCAACTTGTTTACCGAGTTGCGCGAGCAGGGCCAGGTGGGGGGAGGGCAGGCGCCTTATGGCGAGCGCGAGAAGCAGGCGTTTGCCAATGCGCTGGACCGGATCATCGCCCGGTTGTCCAAACCCTGAAGCGACCCGGCTGGCAGGATGGACACGACGTGTGGGAGCGGCCTTGTGTCGCGAAAGGGCCGCGAAGCGGCCCCAGGATTTCAGCTTCGCCGCATAAATTGCCGGGGCCGCGCTGCGGCCCTTTCGCGACACAAGGCCGCTCCCACAGGGACCGCGTCAGATTCTGAATCTTGCACCAGTTACTCGTGCGTCAGCTCCAGAACCCGATCCACCAGCTTGTAGATCCCGCCAGCCGCTTCACTGATCGACTTGGCCTCCATGTACGCCGGGGTGGTCACCAGCTTGCGCTGGGTGTCCTCGACAATATCGTGCACATCGCATTCTTCATGAGTGCCACCCATCTTCTGCACGGCCGCCGCAGTGCCAGCGTCGGTACCGATGGTGCAGACCACGCCTGGCCCGTAGATCTTCGCCGCCAGCGCCGGCGAGATGCAGATCAGGCCGACCGGCTTGCAGGCGTCGGCAAAGGCTTCGGCCAGGGCCAGCACATCCGGGTTAACGGTGCAGTTGGCGCCTTCCACGGCAAAGTTGGACAGGTTCTTCGCCGCCCCGAAACCGCCCGGCACGATCAGCGCATCGAAGTCTTCGGCCTTGGCCTCGCGGATGTCCTTGACCTCGCCACGGGCAATGCGCGCCGACTCCACCAGCACATTGCGCGATTCGGGCATTTCCTCGCCGGTCAGGTGGTTGATCACATGCATCTGCGCAATGTTCGGCGCGAAGCACTGCACCTGCGCACCACGCTGGTCGAGGCGCAGCAGGGTGATCACGCTTTCGTGGATTTCGGCGCCGTCATAAACGCCACAGCCGGAAAGAATCACCGCTACTTTTTTTGTCATGCTTTTTACTCCAGTGTCGAGGCGCTAAATGTCCTCTAGTTTGGCAGATGTAGCCATAGGGATTCCTGCAAGCGCGGCCTAATCTTGGCGGATAACGTCTGAGGTCGTACCCATGGACCTGATCCTGCTGGCCGTGCCGTTCTTCTTCGTGCTGATCGCCGTCGAACTGCTGGCCGACCGTGTGCGTGGCCAGCGCAACTTCACCCTCGCCGACTCGATCAACAGCCTCAGCACCGGCGCACTGTCGACCAGTACCGGGTTGCTGACCAAGGGGGTGGGGTTGGTGACCTATGCGCTGGTGTTCGAGCACATGGCGTTGCTGCGCCTGCCGCCGCAGGCCTGGTGGGTGTGGTTGCTGGCCTTTGTCCTGTACGACTTCTGCTACTACTGGCTGCATCGTCTTGGCCACGAGCGCAACGTGCTGTGGGCTGCGCATTCGGTGCATCATCAGAGCGAGGAGTACAACCTCACCACGGCGCTGCGCCAGACCAGCAGTGGGTTCATCTTTTCGTGGCTGTTCTACATGCCGCTGGCGTTGCTCGGTGTGCCGCCGCTGGTGTTCATCACGGTGGCATCGCTCAACCTGCTGTACCAGTTCTGGGTGCATACCCGGCACATTCCCAAGCTGGGCTGGTTTGAGTGGGTGTTGATCACGCCATCCAACCATCGCGTCCACCATGCGCAAAATCCTGCTTACTTGGATCGCAATTACGGCGGCGTGTTCATTCTCTGGGATCGTCTGTTCGGTACCTTCAAAGAGGAGGACCCAGCCGAGCCGGTGGTGTTCGGGGTGACCACGCCGCTGGCCAGCTGGAACCCGCTGTGGGCCAACCTGCAGTTCTATACCCAGCTCTGGCACGACGCCCGGCGCGCCGACAGCCTGTGGGACAAGCTGCGCATCTGGTTCATGCCCACCGGCTGGCGCCCGGCCGATGTGGCCGCACGCTACCCGCAGGCCAAGCAGGACCTGGCGTTGTTTCGCAAGTTCGAGGTTGCCCTGGGCCGTGCGCAGCAGGCCTATGTGGCGGCGCAATTCGTGGGTTACGTGGCGCTGGGCAGCTATCTAATGGAGGTGGCCGAACGCGTGCCAACCGCCGCCCTGGTACTCGGCTGGGCGCTGATGGCGTTTGGCTTGTTCGTGCTGGGCGCGTTGCTGGAGAACCGGCCATGGGCCATGCGCCTGGAGTTGGTACGGCTGCTGGCGAATGCGCCGGCGCTGTACCTGGCGGGTGCACTGGGCCTAGCGGTGGTCGTGCCGCCGACCTGGTTCGTGCTCGTGGCTTACAGCCTGCTCAGCCTCTGGGGCCTGGGCTTTGCCCGCCGCCTTGCGCTCCGCGCGCAACGTGCGGAAACGCCGGCGCAGCCACAACAGGCCGCCCAGCGCCAACAGGCCACCGAGCACCCATAGCTCGTAGCGTTTCACGTTGCCCAGCAGGCCTTCAAGGATGGCGCCGAAGTGATACGCGGCCGCGCCCAGGGCCACTGCCCAGATGGCCGCGCCGATACCGTTCAGCAGCAGGTAGCGGCGTGGCGGGTAGCCGGACAGGCCAATGGCCACCGGCATGACCGTGCGCAAGCCATAGACGAAGCGGAAACTCAGTACCCAGATGTCGGGGTGGCGACGGATGTGGTCCAGCGCCCGGTCACCCATCGCCTGCCAGCGTGGCTTGCGCGCCAGGATCCTGCGCCCGTGGCGGCGGCCCATGAAGTACCACAGCTGGTCGCCGGCATAGCTGCCGAAAAATGCCACCAGACACACCAGGTTTATGTCCATGTAACCGCGGAACGCAAGGAATCCTGCAAGCACCAGGATGGTCTCGCCTTCGAAGAAGGTGCCTAGAAAAAGGGCGAAGTAGCCGAAATCCTGCAGGAATTGTTGAAGCATTTTCTGAGGTGCTGGCGAAATGAACGCGAAGCCTACCCCTTCGCGCGCGTTCGTGAAAGTGTCCAGATGTGTCTCGACATGAACAATTCCTGCTTGGAGAATGCCAGAAGCCACGCGCCACGGCTTGCCCTGGCGTGTAACACAGGCGTCATAATGGGCGCTTATCTTGCCGCTCAATAGATGATAGGGCGTTAACGTCCTCAGGAACGCCAGATGAATAATGAAGTGCTAACCCCTGTCGCGATCAAGGATGCTCAGGAACTCCCCGAAGAGATGGTGCAGACCCCGCCAGACCTGCCGCCAGCGCCCCTGCCTGCCGAACCGGTGGCAGAGACTGCGGCCCCGGCCCCTGCGCCGGCCCCGGCGATCGTCATCCCAGGCCTGGACGACAGCAGCCTGTACATTCATCGCGAACTCTCGCAGCTGCAGTTCAATATCCGTGTGCTGGAGCAGGCGCTGGACGAGAACTACCCGCTGCTCGAACGCCTCAAGTTCCTGTTGATCTTCTCCAGCAACCTCGACGAATTCTTCGAGATTCGCGTCGCCGGCCTGAAGAAGCAGATCAACTTTGCCCGTGAACAGGCTGGTGCCGACGGCCTGCAGCCGCACCAGGCGCTGGCGCGCATCAGCGACCTGGTGCACAGCGAAGTGGAGCGCCAGTACGCGATCCTCAACGACGTGCTGCTGCCCGAGCTGGAAAAGCACCATATCCGCTTCATCCGCCGGCGTTACTGGACGCCGAAGCTCAAGACCTGGGTGCGCCGCTACTTCCGCGACGAAATCGCCCCGATCATTACCCCGATCGGCCTCGACCCTACCCACCCGTTCCCGCTGCTGGTGAACAAGAGCCTCAACTTCATCGTCGAGCTCGAGGGTGTCGACGCCTTCGGCCGCGACTCGGGCCTGGCGATCATCCCGGCCCCGCGCCTGCTGCCGCGGGTCATCCGGGTGCCGGAAGAGGTGGGTGGCCCGGGCGCCAACTATGTGTTCCTGTCGTCGATGATCCATGCGCACGCCGACGACCTGTTCCAGGGCATGAAGGTGAAGGGCTGCTACCAGTTCCGCCTGACCCGTAACGCCGACCTGGCGCTGGACTCCGAAGAGGTCGATGACTTGGCCCGCGCCCTGCGCGGCGAGCTGTTCTCGCGCCGCTACGGTGACGCCGTTCGCCTGGAGGTGGCCGACACCTGCCCGAAACACCTGTCGGACTACCTGCTCAAGCAG
This sequence comes from Pseudomonas sp. ABFPK, assembly GCF_001586765.1. Classification (NCBI taxonomy): domain Bacteria; kingdom Pseudomonadati; phylum Pseudomonadota; class Gammaproteobacteria; order Pseudomonadales; family Pseudomonadaceae; genus Pseudomonas; species Pseudomonas sp. ABFPK. Next base: position 303,865 of record NZ_LQXW01000001.1, read on the forward strand.
TTCAGCCTCAGCGAAAGCGAGCTTTACCAGGTCAACGGCCCGGTCAACCTTACCCGCCTGTTCAGCATCACCGGCCTGGACAGCCACCCCGAGTTGCAGTACACGCCGTTCACCCCGGCGATCCCCAAGCTACTGCAGAACGCCGACAACATATTCAGCGTGATCGGCAAGCAGGACATCCTGCTGATGCACCCGTTCGAGTCCTTCACCCCGGTGATCGACCTGCTGCGCCAGGCCGCCAAGGACCCGCATGTGCTTGCCGTGCGCCAGACTCTGTACCGTTCCGGGGCCAACTCGGAAATCGTCGATGCGCTGGTGGACGCGGCGCGTAACGGCAAGGAGGTCACTGCGGTGATCGAGTTGCGGGCGCGCTTCGACGAAGAGTCCAACCTGCAGATGGCCAGCCGCCTGCAAGCGGCCGGTGCGGTGGTGATCTACGGTGTGGTCGGCTTCAAGACCCACGCCAAGATGATGCTGATTCTGCGCCGCGAGCACGGCGAGATCGTGCGTTATGCGCACCTGGGCACCGGTAACTACCACGCCGGCAACGCCCGCCTGTATACCGACTACAGCCTGCTGACCTCTGACGATGCCCTCACCGAGGACGTCGGCAAGCTGTTCAGCCAGTTGATCGGCATGGGCAAGACCCTGCGCATGAAGAAGCTGCTGCACGCGCCGTTCACCCTGAAGAAGGGCATGCTCGACATGATCGCGCGGGAAACCCAGTTCGCCCTCGAAGGCAAGCCGGCGCATATCATCGCCAAGTTCAACTCGCTGACCGACGCGAAGGTCATCAAGGCGCTGTACAAGGCCAGCCAGTCGGGCGTGAAGATCGACCTGGTGGTGCGTGGCATGTGCTGCTTGCGCCCAGGCATTCCGGGGGTTTCGCACAACATCCAGGTGCGCTCGATCATCGGCCGCTTCCTCGAGCACACGCGGGTGTTCTACTTCCTCAATGGCGGCGAAGAGCAGATCTACCTGTCCAGTGCCGACTGGATGGAGCGCAACCTCGACAAGCGCGTCGAAACCTGCTTCCCGGTGGAAGGCAAGAAGCTGTTGCTGCGGGTGAAGAAGGAGCTGGAAGGCTACCTGACCGATAACACCCACGCCTGGACCCTGCAGCCGGACGGGCGCTATGTGCGCAGCACGCCGACCGGCAACCAGAACCCGCGCAGTGCCCAGGCGACCCTGCTGGAGCGCCTGAGCAACCCGGTCCTCAACGTACGCTGAGGACGAAGCCGACCCGGGCCAGCCACTCCGCCTCGTTGGCGAAGTCGGCCTGGGTCAGCTGGTTCTGTTCCAGCCAGCCCTCAGGGAAGGCGACATCGAGGCTGCTGTCGGCAGCCTTGAGCTCGACCTTCGGCATCTGCTGATTGCCACGGATGTGGTGGAACAGGATGGCGAAGCGCAGCAGCACGCACAGGCGCAGCAGCTTGACGCCTTCCTCGCCCAGTTCGGCGATCTTGTCCTTTGGGATGTTGCGGCGATGGCCGCGTACCAGCAAGGCCATCATCTGCTGGTCCTCGCGGGAGAAGCCCGACAGGTCGGAGTGCTCGATCAGGTAGGCGCCGTGCTTGTGGTAATGGTAGTGGGCGATATCCAGGCCGATTTCGTGCACTTTCGCCGCCCAGCCCAGTAGATCGCGCCAGTTCCCGTCTTTGAGGTCCCACGCGTCGGCCACCTGGTCGAAGGCGTGCAATGCCTTGCGCTCGACGCGTGCAGCCTGGCCCTGATCCACGTGGTAGCGCTCCATCAGCGAGTTCAGGGTGCGTTCGCGCACGTCTTCGTGGTGGTGGCGGCCCAGCAGGTCGAACAGTACGCCTTCGCGCAGGGCGCCGTCGCAGTGGTCCATGCGCTGCAGTTCCAGGGCATCGAAGATCGCTTCGAGAATCGCCAGGCCCGCCGGGAAGATGGTGCGGCGGTCCGGCTTGACGCCTTCGAAGTCGATCTTGTCGACCTCTCCCAGCTTGAACAGCTTGCGCTTGACCCAGGCCAGCCCTTCGGCGTTGACCTCGCCATTGCCCAGGCCGCCTGCCTTGATGGCGGCGCCGATGGCACGAATGGTACCGGACGAGCCGATGGCCTCGTCCCAGGTCAGGCGGTGCAAGGCATTCTCGATGCTCATCAACTCCAGGCGCGCGGCGGTGTAGGCCTGGGCGTAGCGGGCCGGGGTTATCTTGCCGTCGCGGAAGTAGCGCTGGGTGAAGCTTACACAGCCCATCTGAAGGCTTTCGCGCAGCAGCGGCTCGAAGCGCTGGCCGATGATGAACTCGGTACTGCCGCCGCCGATATCGGCCACCAGGCGCTTGCCGGGGGTATCGGCCAGGGTGTGCGACACGCCCAGGTAGATCAGGCGCGCTTCTTCACGGCCGGAGATCACCTCGACCGGGTGGCCAAGGATGGCTTCGGCGCGCTGGATGAATTCGTTGCGGTTGCGCGCTTCGCGCAAGGCGTTGGTACCGACGATGCGCACGGAGCCTGCCGGCATGCCGTTGATCAGTTGGGAAAAGCGCTTGAGGCAATCCAGGCCTCGTTCCATTGCCTCTTCACTGAGCATGCGTTCTTCGTCGATGCCAGCGGCCAGCTGAACCTTCTCGCCGAGCCGCTCGAGAATGCGGATTTCGGTATGGTGGGCCTTGGCCACGACCATGTGGAAGCTGTTGGAGCCAAGGTCGATGGCGGCAATCAGGGACAGGTTCTTCGCGATGGTATGCGGCATGATCTGGTTTTTCTCGGTCGTTAACCCGGCAATCGTGCCACGATAGCAGGCTGTCGCCAACGCGTGGTACACAGCCATTGAGCTGGCCTTGATGCAAGGCAATGTGCCATTCGATGCTATGACGTCTGTATGACAGTTTCGATTCGTGGCGTCTTGCACAACTATAGTTACACTCAATCGTCCGTGGCTTCCTGTCGGGCGTGGGTACGGCTATCATGGGCCACGTTTTTTTGCTTACGACCCTGGAGATATCCATGAGCAGCGATCTGATCAAACATGTCACCGACGCCTCCTTCGAAGCCGATGTCCTTAAGGCCGAAGGCGCCGTACTGGTCGACTACTGGGCTGAATGGTGCGGTCCATGCAAGATGATCGCTCCGGTACTGGACGACATCGCCTCCACCTACGAGGGCAAGCTGACCGTCGCCAAGCTGAACATCGACGAGAACCAGGAAACCCCGGCCAAGCACGGCGTGCGTGGTATCCCGACGCTGATGCTGTTCAAGAACGGCAACGTCGAAGCCACCAAGGTCGGCGCCCTGTCCAAATCGCAGCTGGCCGCGTTCCTCGACGCCCACCTGTGATGTGAAAAAGCCCCGCAGATGCGGGGTTTTTTTTGCCTCTGCAAAGGCAGTCTTGCCCATGTAGGAGCAGCCTTGTGCTGCGAAAGGGCCGGTAAGGCTGACGTTGTCGCTGCGGCTGATGGCCTCTTCGCAGCACAAGGCTGCTCCTACAGACAGGTGTGTTGCAGCTGAAAATGGCAGGGCAAAACCACTAGACGCAGAAAAAAGCAAGTGTTACATTCGGCCTCGCACTGCTTCTCCAGTGCCCTCTACACGCCGTCGCCGAAGCATCCCTAATTCGAATCAGTACGCGATCTTGTCGCCATCTAGCGGCGCGGCCTCATTAAGCCAGAAGCTTAATTCTCCCTTCTTACATGATTACGTCATTCCCCTTATGAACCTGACTGAACTCAAGCAAAAGCCGATTACCGATCTTTTGGAAATGGCCGAACAGATGGGCATCGAAAACATGGCCCGTTCGCGCAAACAGGACGTGATTTTCGCCCTGCTGAAGAAGCACGCGAAAAGCGGCGAAGAGATCTCGGGTGACGGCGTGCTGGAGATTCTCCAGGATGGTTTCGGTTTCCTGCGTTCGGCTGATGCGTCCTACCTGGCCGGCCCTGACGATATCTACGTCTCGCCCAGCCAGATCCGCCGCTTCAACCTGCGTACCGGCGACACCATCGTCGGCAAGATCCGCCCGCCGAAGGAAGGGGAGCGTTACTTCGCCCTGCTGAAGGTCGACACCATCAACTTCGACCGCCCGGAAAACGCGAAGAACAAGATTCTGTTCGAAAACCTGACGCCGCTGTTCCCGAACAAGCGCCTGAAGATGGAAGCGGGTAACGGCTCCACCGAAGACCTGACCGGCCGCGTCATCGACCTGTGTGCCCCGATCGGCAAAGGTCAGCGTGGCCTGATCGTTGCTCCGCCGAAAGCGGGCAAGACGATCATGCTGCAGAACATCGCGGCCAACATCACCCGTAACAACCCCGAGTGCCACCTGATCGTCCTGCTGATCGACGAGCGCCCGGAAGAAGTGACCGAAATGCAGCGCACCGTGCGCGGCGAAGTGGTTGCCTCCACCTTCGACGAGCCGCCAACCCGCCACGTGCAGGTTGCCGAAATGGTAATCGAGAAGGCCAAGCGCCTGGTCGAGCACAAGAAGGACGTGGTCATCCTGCTGGACTCCATCACCCGTCTGGCGCGTGCCTACAACACCGTGATCCCGAGCTCCGGCAAGGTACTGACCGGTGGTGTCGACGCCCACGCCCTGGAGAAGCCGAAGCGCTTCTTCGGCGCCGCGCGTAACATCGAGGAAGGCGGTTCGCTGACCATCATCGCTACCGCGCTGGTCGAAACCGGCTCGAAGATGGACGAAGTGATCTACGAAGAGTTCAAGGGCACCGGCAACATGGAGCTGCCTCTGGACCGCCGCATCGCCGAGAAGCGCGTGTTCCCGGCCATCAACATCAACCGCTCCGGTACCCGCCGCGAAGAGCTGCTGACTGCCGACGACGAGCTGCAGCGCATGTGGATCCTGCGCAAGTTGCTGCACCCGATGGACGAAATCGCCGCCATCGAGTTCCTGGTCGACAAGCTCAAGCAGACCAAGACCAACGACGAGTTCTTCCTGTCGATGAAGCGCAAGTAAGCGTTTCAGGCCGGAATTGATTGGGGCTGCTTCGCAGCCCATCGCCGGCAAGCCAGCTCCCACAGGCACTGTACAGCTCTTGAAGCTTGTGCGGACTCTGTGGGAGCTGGCTTGCCGGCGATGGGGCGCGAAGCGGCCCCAAGTCATTTTTGGCCATTGGGTACTGAACGGCGCTACACTCTGCACCCCCGACCGATACGGCCAACATGAGGCTTCTGCATGCAGTATCGCGACTTGCGCGACTTCATCCGTGGCCTGGAACAGCGCGGCGAGCTCAAGCGCATCCAGGTTCCGATCTCCCCCGTCCTGGAAATGACCGAGGTCTGCGACCGCACCTTGCGTGCCAAGGGCCCTGCATTGCTGTTCGAAAAGCCCACCGGCTTCGATATCCCGGTGCTGGGCAACCTGTTCGGCACCCCGGAACGTGTGGCCATGGGCATGGGTGCCGAGTCGGTCGATGAACTGCGGGAAATCGGCAAGCTGCTGGCCTTCCTCAAGGAGCCGGAGCCGCCGAAGGGTCTGAAGGATGCCTGGTCCAAGCTTCCGATCTTCAAGAAAGTCGTGTCGATGGCGCCGAAAGTGGTCAAGGACGCGGTGTGTCAGGAAGTGGTCATCGAGGGCGATGACGTCGACCTCGGCGCTCTGCCAATCCAGCACTGCTGGCCGGGCGACGTGGCGCCGCTGATCACCTGGGGCCTTACCGTCACCCGCGGCCCGAACAAGGACCGTCAGAACCTGGGCATCTACCGCCAGCAGGTTATCGGCCGCAACAAGGTCATCATGCGCTGGCTCAGCCACCGTGGCGGCGCCCTGGACTACCGCGAATGGTGTGAGAAGAACCCTGGCCAGCCGTTCCCGGTGGCCGTGGCCCTGGGCGCCGACCCGGCGACCATCCTCGGCGCCGTGACCCCGGTGCCGGACACCCTCTCCGAGTATGCCTTTGCCGGCCTGCTGCGTGGCAACCGCACCGAACTGGTCAAGTGCCGGGGCAGCAACCTGCAGGTACCGGCCACCGCCGAAATCATCCTGGAAGGCGTGATCCACCCGGGCGAAATGGCGCCGGAAGGCCCGTATGGCGACCACACCGGCTACTACAACGAAGTGGACAGCTTCCCGGTGTTCACCGTCGAGCGCATCACCCATCGGCAGAAACCGATCTACCACAGCACCTACACCGGCCGCCCGCCAGATGAGCCGGCGATCCTCGGCGTGGCGCTGAACGAAGTGTTTGTGCCGATCCTGCAGAAGCAGTTCCCGGAAATCGTCGATTTCTATCTGCCACCGGAAGGCTGCTCGTATCGCATGGCGGTGGTGACCATGAAGAAGCAGTACCCGGGCCACGCCAAGCGCGTGATGCTGGGTGTGTGGTCGTTCCTGCGACAGTTCATGTACACCAAGTTCGTTATTGTCACCGATGACGATATCAATGCCCGTGACTGGAATGACGTGATCTGGGCCATCACCACACGCATGGACCCCAAGCGTGATACGGTGATGATCGACAACACCCCGATCGACTACCTGGACTTCGCGTCACCGGTATCCGGGCTGGGGTCGAAGATGGGCCTGGATGCCACGCACAAGTGGCCGGGCGAGACTACACGCGAATGGGGACGAGTCATCGTCAAGGACGAAGCCGTCACCCGCCGTATCGATGAGCTGTGGGATCAGTTGGGAATAGATTGATGCAGGTAACGTTGCAGCCGTCCGGGGCGGTGCTGGCGCTCGAACCCGGGGAACGGATCCTGGATGGAGCGCGGCGGCTGGGCTATGACTGCCCGAACAGCTGCCGCAATGGCAATTGCCATGTCTGCGCCGCGTTGTTGGTCGAAGGCCGGGTACGCCAGGACGGCGAAGTCCGCGACCATGGCGAGCTGTTCACCTGCATTGCCGAACCGCTGGAGGACTGCGTGTTGCTCTGGGATGGTGTGCTCGCCCTTGGCGAGCTGCCGGTGCGCAAACTGGCGTGCAGTGTCAGTGAGTGCGTCGAGGTCGGTGGCGACGTCTGGCGCGTGCGGTTGCGCGCGCCGGCTGGCAGGCCGCCGCGCTATCACGCGGGGCAGTACCTGATGATCGAGCGCGAAGGCGGCAAGCAGGCGGCGTTTTCGCTGGCTTCCGCACCCCATGCCGGGCGCGAGCTGGAGCTGCATGTGCTGGCGCGCGAGCCCAGTGCGCTGCAACTTATCGAACAGCTCAAGCGCGACGGCCTGGCGCGCATTGAAATGCCGTTCGGTGACACCCACCTGGCCGAGTTGCCCGACGGGCCGCTGGTGCTGATCGCTGCTGGCACCGGCATGGGTCAGATGCACAGCCTGGTCGAGCATTGCCGGGCACAGGGTTTCAAGCACCCGGTGCACCTGTACTGGGGCGTGCGTCGGCCCGAGGACTTCTACCAGATCGAGCACTGGGACGAATGGCAGCGCCTGCCCAACCTGTTCCTGCACCAGGTGGTCAGCGACCTGTGCGGTTGGGAAGGCCGTTGCGGCATGCTGCATGAGGCGGTCTGCGAAGACATCGCCGATCTCAACAGCGTGCATGTATATGCCAGCGGCTCGCCGAACATGATCTATGCCACGCTCGACGCCTTGGTCGAAGCCGGCATGGATGCGCATCGCATGCGTGCCGATGTGTTTGCCTACGCACCGCGCTGCTAATAACTGGAGTTTGAAAGTATTGGTATAAGGCGGTAATTGTTACCGCCTTGGCTAATAACTTTCACAGTTGCTGAAACAGTACTTTCCAGTCGTCGGGAGCGAGGATGAAACTCTGGCGGGAGGGCTTGAGTATTCCTGCACTTCTGTCCTATGGTTATTGCAAGCGCCCCTGGTACAGAGGCTTGGGGTCGCATCTTAATCGAATCTCGCTACATCCGTAGTTCACAGGGATAATGGCGGCAGCTTATGTCGGCACTTGAAAGTATGTCCTGGGAAGTTTCATATCCACCGACACTCGACTTCGGTCAGCAACATACTCGCGAACAGTTGTTCAACTCCATGAAGACAACCATGTCTCGCCATCAGGGTGGGCCGGTGTGGCTGTTCGCCTATGGTTCGTTGATCTGGCGGCCGGAATGCAACTCGGTGGAGCGCCAGCGCGCGCGGGTGCATGGTTACCACCGTGGCTTGTACCTGTGGTCGCATGAGCACCGTGGCACCCCGGAAACCCCTGGCCTGGTGTTCGGCCTGGACCGTGGTGGCTCCTGCAGCGGTTTTGCCTATCGGCTGGATGACAGCAGCCTGGACGATTCGCTGATGGCCTTGTGGCAGCGCGAGATGCCGTACCCGGCGTACCGGCCGCACTGGCTCAGCTGCCGGTTGGGTGATGGCAGCAAGGTGCAGGCCCTGGGCTTCGTGCTGGAGCGGCATTTGCCGTGCTATGCCGGGAACCTGCCGGACACCCTGCTCAGCCAGATCCTGGCCAGTGCCAAGGGGCGCTATGGCACCACGCGTGATTATGTCGAGCAGACCCTGAATGCCCTGCGCAGCCACCAGATGCCCGATCGCAACCTGGAGGCGCGTTTCAGGCGCTGCCATAACCTGCGGGAGGTTTGATCACCTGTGCCGGCTTCTTCGCGGGTGAACCCGCTCCCACAGGTACTGCACCTTCCTTGAGGGCGGTGCGGTCCTTGTGGGAGCGGGTTCACCCGCGAAAAGGCCGGAACTGTCTTACCTGGCCAGCACCACCAACTTACCCACAGCCTGACGCTGCCCCAACTTTTCAATGGCAGCCCCAGCCTCTGCCAGTGGATAAGTCTGCGACACCAGTGGCTTCAACTTGCCTTCGGCATGCCATGCAAACAGCTGCCGGAAGTTGGCCGCATTGTCCTCCGGCTGACGCTGGGCAAACGCCCCCCAGAACACCCCGAGCACCGCTGCGCCCTTGAGCAACACCAGGTTGGCCGCCAGCTGCGGGATGGTCCCGCTGGCAAAGCCCACCACCAGCAACCGGCCATTCCAGGCCAGCCCGCGCACGGCCTGCTCGAACAACTCGCCACCCACCGGGTCGTAGATCACGTCTACGCCCTGGCCGCCAGTCAGGCGCTTGATCTCTTCACGCAGGCTGGCCTGGCTGTAGTCGATCAGTTCATCCGCGCCGGCTGCCTTGGCCACGGCCAGTTTTTCCGCACTGCTGGCGGCCGCGAGCACCCGCGCGCCCATGGCCTTGCCGATCTCCACCGCCGCCAGGCCGACCCCGCCGGATGCACCCAGCACCAACAGGGTCTCGCCCGCCTGCAACTGGCCGCGCTGGCGCAGGGCGTGCATGGAGGTGCCGTAGGTCATGCCGAATGCCGCGGCAGTAGTGAAGTCCATGCTCGCCGGGATCGGCAACACATTGTAGAACGGCACCGCCACCTGCTCGGCGAATGCACCCCAGCCGGTCAGCGCCATGACCCGGTCACCGACCTTGAACGCGCCGGCCTTTTCCCCGACTGCGGCCACCAAGCCCGCTGCCTCGCCGCCGGGGGAGAACGGCAACGGTGGCTGGAACTGGTACTTGCCTTCGATGATCAGGGTGTCGGGGAAGTTGACCCCAGCGGCCTGCACATCCAGCAGGATCTCGTTTTTCTTCGGCACCGGGCTGGCCACCTCTTCCAGCACCAGGTCGCGCGCCGGGCCCAGGGTTTTGCACAACACAGCTTTCATCGGGCTATTCCTTTGCGGGTCGTGGCCGATAAGTGTAGGAGGGCCGCCTGCCCGGTCAACGAGCATGGGGCGCCCTGATGTGCAGGCATAAGCGGCGGCACAAGCACGGGCTTGGGTTTGAGCGGCATGCTGGGTAAGCTGGCACCAACTGTATTGAGGAGCGAATTCTTGAAAGCGTGGATCTTGATGGTGCTGGCGCTGCTGCTGCCGGCTGCGGCCATGGGCGAGGAAGCCAAGGAAGGGGCGCCGAAAGTCGCCTACATCAGCCTGAGCCCGCCCTTTGTGGGCAACTACGCCCTCGACGGTAGCCCGCGGCTGCGCGTGTACAAGGCCGACGTGGCCCTGCGCGTGACCGGCGACGAAGCCGCCAAGGCGGTGAAGCACCACGAGCCGCTGATCCGCAACCAGCTGGTGGCGCTGTTCACCCAACAGTCGGTGGACAGCATGAGCAATGTCGAGGCCAAGGAGCATCTTCGCCAGGAAGCGCTGAAACAGGTGCAGCAGGTGATGGAAGCCGAAGAGGGCAAACCGATCGTTGAAGACTTGCTGTTCAACAACCTGATCGTGCAGTGACCGGCAAGCCGGCTCTCTCAGGAACAGCGCAATCCGCACTGTGGCGCGATCCCTGTGGGAGCGGCTTTAGCCGCGAAGAATCCAACGCGGTGCATGGCACCGGCTGCGCCGGTGTTCGCGGGTAAACCCGCTCCCACAGGAATCGCGCAATCTTTCAGATTTTGAGCCGGGTATGCGCGGATCAAGACGCCAGGCTTCGACGAAACCGCGCCAGTGCCACGCCGAAGAACACCAGCCCGATCACGGCCAGCGCCAGGATGTCCGGCCACACCACCGTCCAACCGGCATCACGAAACAGAATTGCGGCGCCAAGGCTGACAAAGTGCGTCGACGGCGACCCCTGCATCACCCACTGCAGCCACTGCGGCATGCTGTCCAGCGGTGTGCTGCCGCCGGACAGCAACAGCATCGGGATGATCACCGGAATCGCCAGCAGGCCGAATTGTGGCGTCGAGCGCGCCAGGGTGGCGAGGAAGATGCCCAGTGCGGTACTGGCGAACAGGTAGAGCGCCGTCACGGCCAGGAACAGGCCCATCGAACCGGACAGCGGCACGCCAAGCGCGCCCTTGACCACCACCACCAGCGAAATCCAGGTACAGATCACCACTACCAGCGCGTTGCTGGCAATCTTCGCCAGCATGATTTCCAGCGCGGTCAGCGGTAGCACCAGCAGGTGGTCGAGGGTGCCGTGCTCGCGCTCGCGCAGCAACGCGGTGCCGGTGAGGATGATCGCCAGTATGGTGATGTTGTTGACGATCTGGATCACCGCAAGGAACCAGCCGCCCTCTAGGTTGGGGTTGAACAGAGCCTTGGCGTTTATTACCACCGGGCTCTGTGTGTTGCTGCGCTGGCTGTAGTCGAGCAACTCGCGTTCGAAGATGCGGCCGATGTAGCCGGCCCCCATGAACGCCTGGCTCATGGCCGTGGCGTCGACATAGATCTGCAGTTCCGGCGAGCGCCCGGCCAGCAGGTCGCTCTGGAAGTTCACCGGCACGTTGATCACGAAGGTGTACTGGCCGCTGTCCATGGCCTGGTCCAGACGCTGCGGGGCCAGTGGCACGGCGGGCTGGAACTCGGGTGGTTGCAGGGCTTCACCAAGCTTGCGCGATAGCAGGCTGTGGTCTTCGTCCACCATCGCGACACTGGCGTTGTGCACGCCGATCACCGAGCCGGCTGCCGGCATGTAAATGGCCACGCTGAAGGCATACAGCAGGAACAGCAGTAGCACGCTGTCATGGCGCAGGCTGGTCAGCTCTTTCAGGCCAAGACGCAGGGTGTGGTTCAGGCGTGACATATCAGGCCTCCTGCTTTTTCAGCATGGCCAGGCTCAGGCCGGTGAACACGGCAAAGAAGCTGAGCAGGATCAGGCACTGCGGCCACAGCTCGCGCAGTCCCAGCGCTTTGGTGAATGTGCCGACCGCGATATCGAGGAAGTAGCCCGCCGGGAACAGTTGGCCCATCACCGCCGCCGCGCCGTCCAGCGACGAGCGTGGCACGATCAGCCCGGAGAACTGGATGGTCGGCAGGCTGGTGATGATCATGGTGCCCAGGATGGCGGCGATCTGGGTGCGGGTGAAGGCCGAGATCAGCAGGCCCAGGCTGGTGGTAGCCAGCAGGTAGGCGACGCCGCCGCAGGCCAGGGCGAGCACGCTGCCCTTTAGCGGCACGGCGAACAGCCAGCGGTTCATCGCCACCAGCAGTGCCAGGTTGACCAGGCTCACGGCCAGGTAGGGCATCTGCTTGCCGAGGAGGAACTCCAGGCGGGTGAGGGGGGTGGCGTAGAAGTTGGTGATGGAGCCGAGCTCTTTCTCGCGGACGATACCCAGCGCGGTGAGCATGGCCGGGATGAAGGCGAGGATCAGCGCCATTACCCCTGGGCCGATGGCGTTCACGCTGACCACATCCTGGTTGTAGCGAAAACGGGTTTCCAGGCGCACCAGGTCCTGGCGCGGCTGCGGCTGTGGGCTGGCTTTGGCCAGTTGCTCGAGGTTGGCCTGGTGCACGGCTTCCACGTAATTGCGGCTGGTTTCGGCGCGGAACGGCATACCGCCATCGAGCCAGGCGGCCACCACCGGTTGACGCCCGGCATAGAGGTCGCGGCCGAAGCCGGGTGGAATTTCCAGTGCCAGTTTGATTTCCGAGCGCTGCAGGCGCTGGTGCATTTCGCGGGTGTCGCGGATGGGCGCCTGTTCGGCGAAATAGCGTGAACCACGGAAGGCTTCGAGGTAGGCACGGCTTTGCGGGCTCTGGTCCTGGTCGTGTACGGCGAAGGCGAGGTTTTCCACATCCAGTGAAATGCCATAGCCGAAGATCACCATCATGAACATCGCCCCCAGCAGGGCGAAGGCCAGGCGCACCTTGTCGCGCAACAGCTCCTTGCCCTCACGGCTGGCCACCGCCAGCAGGCGACGCAGGCTGAAGCCCTGGCGCAGCGGCGGCGCAGGCGCGGCGGCCTGTTCCAGCACGGCGTTGCCGGTGGCTTGCGGCGCCAGTTCCTGAGCTTGTTCCAGGCAGCGCACGAACGCGTCTTCCAGAGTGTTGCCCTGGTAGTGGCGTTGCAGGGCATCCGGCGTGTCGCAGGCCAGCACCCGGCCTGCATGCATAAGCGAGATACGGTCGCAGCGCTGGGCTTCGTTCATGAAGTGGGTAGAAAGGAAAATGGTCACGCCCTGCTCGCGTGAAAGCTCCACCAGCAGGCGCCAGAAGTCGTCACGGGCAGCCGGGTCGACACCGGAGGTGGGTTCGTCGAGGATCAGCACTTCCGGTCGGTGCAGCACCGCTACCGCCAGTGACAGGCGCTGACGCAGGCCGAGGGGCAGGGCGCCGGATGGCTGGTCGGCGATGGCACCCAGGTCGAAGCGCTCGATCAGCTCGTCGATGCGCCGGGCGCTCTCGGCCTTGGGCAGGTCGAACAGGCGTGCATGCAGAGTGAGGTTCTGCCGGGTGTTGAGCTCCCCATACAGCGAAAAACTTTGCGACATGAAACCGACCCGCTTGCGCGTGGCCAGGTCGCTGGCATCCACCGGGCGGCCGAGCAGGCTGGCGCTGCCTTCGCTGGCCGGCATCAGGCCGGTGAGCACTTTCATGGTGGTGGTCTTGCCGCAGCCGTTGGAGCCCAGGAAGCCGAAAATCTCCCCGCGGCCAATGGCGAAGCTGACCTTGTTCACGGCAGTGAAATCGCCAAAGCGCAGGGTCAGGTCGTGAGCCTCGATGGCGACCGAGGTGTCAGTGGCCGGGCGCGGTGGAATGATGAGCGGACGATGTTGTGCCTTGCCCGCGCCCTGGTAGTGAGTGAAGGCGTCGTCCAGCTTGCCACTGGGGGTGACTGCGCTCAGCTCATGGCTGGGGCCGGCGGCCAGCAGGCGGCCGCCATCGAGCATCAGGCAATGCTCGAACTGTTCGGCCTCCTCCATGTAGGCGGTGGCCACCAGCAGGGTCAGTTGCGGGCGCTGTGCGCGTACCTGTTCGACCAGCTGCCAGAAGCGCCGCCGCGACAGTGGGTCGACGCCGGTGGTCGGCTCGTCGAGGATCAGCAGGTCCGGCTCGTGGATCAGCGCGCAGCATAGGCCAAGCTTCTGCTTCATGCCGCCCGACAGTTTGCCCGCCGGGCGCTCGGCAAAGCGCTGCAGGTCGGTGGCCTGTAGCAGGTTGGCCATGCGCTGTTCGCATTCGCGACGGCCGAGGCCGAACAGGGTGGCGAAAAAGCGAATGTTCTCGCTGATCGACAGCTCCGGATACAGGTTGTTGCCCAGCCCCTGCGGCATGAACGCCACTTTCGGGTATAGCGCCCCGCGATGGCGCCGCTGGCGGATCGAACCACCCAGCACCTGCAGTTCGCCCTGTTGCAGGCGCTTGACGCCGGCGATCAGCCCCAGCAGGGTCGATTTGCCAGCCCCGTCAGGGCCGATCAGCGCGCAACGGGTGCCCGCCGGCAGGCTGAACCCGAGGGGATGCAGGGCCACCAGGTCGCCGTAGCGATGGCTGATACCCTCGGCCAGCAGTGCCGGGGCGTTCATCGCAGGTTGGCCGGCCAGTCCACCTCAGCCGTGCGTACATAGCCGGCGCCTGGCATGCCCGGTTTGGCCTGCGGCACGGCGCCCGGGTCGGTCAGGCGCAGCTTGACCCGGAACACCAGCTTCTGCCGCTCGTCGCGGGTTTCCACCTGCTTGGGGGTGAACTGGGCCTTGGCCGCGACAAAGGCCACCTTCGCCGGCAGCGCCCGCTCGGGCAGGGCGTCGAGCACGATCCGCGCCTGGTCGCCGACGGTCAGTCGGCCGCTGGTGGCCGCCGGCAGGTAGAGGTTCATGTACTGGTCGCTGGGGTCGATCAGCATCAGCACGCGGCCGCCGGCACCCAGCACTTCACCGGGCTCGGCCAGGCGCAGCTGGATGATGCCACTGATCGGTGCGCGCAGACTGCTGTCGTCGATTTCGCTGGTGAGCTGCGCTACCTGGGCCTCGGCGGCGCCGATGGCGGCCTTGATCGCCGCCAGTTGGGCGCGGGCGGCGACCACGGCGGCGTTGGCTGTGTCGAAGCGCGCCTGCTGTTGGTCGAGCAATTGCTGGCTAGCGTATTTGCGCTGGAAGATCTCACGCACGCGCTTGAGCTCCTGGCTGGCCAGCAGCAGTTCACTTTGGCGCAGCTGCACGCTGGCCTGGGCGGCGGCGTAGTTTTCCCGGGCGCGCAGCACTTCGGCTTCGGCCTGGCTGCGCTGGGCTTCCATGGTACGGGTGTCGATGCGCGCCAACAGTTGGCCGCGAGACACCTTGTCACCTTCGTCGACCAGCACCTCGGCCAGGCGGCCAGGGATTTTGCTGGCGATCTGCACTTCGGTGGCCTCCAGGCGGCCGTTGCCCATGCTCAGGCCTTCGGGCAACTGGTCGTGGATCGACTTCCAGTACCCCAGCCCACCGGCTGCTGCGAGTAGGGCGATCAGCGCGGTGGCGAAGATCCTGGGGGCGTATCGGTTCATCGGTCTGCATCCTTGCGGTCATGCACACTGCATCATGGCCTGCGGCCATGAGCGATGTGTTGATGCCGGTCAAAGTCCTTATGCGGTGCCTGTGGGAGCGGCCTTGTGTCGCGAAAGGGCGCGCAACGCGGCCCCAGGATTTTCGCGCCCCTGCACAAATCTATGGGGCTGCTTCGCAGCCCTTTCGCGACGCAAGGCCGCTCCCACATTACCGAGTAACTGCGCAAAGACTGACCTTAGCCGCAGTTTCAACGCAAAGCGACAATCACCGCCCATTGCTCTGGCGTCACCGGCATCACCGACAGGCGGCTGCCCTTCTGCACCAGCGGCAGTTCGGCCAGGCCTATCTGCTGTTTCAGCCAGCCTAGCTCCAGCACCCGTGGCAGGGTTTGCACATGGGCCACATCGACCGCGCTCCAAGGGTTCTTGTCGGCCGTGGCCTTGGCATCGTAGTAGGGGCTCTGCGGGTCCAGCGCGGTTGGGTCCGGGTAGGCTGCGCGGGTGATCCTGGCAATGCCGGCGATGCCCGGCTGCGGACAGCTGGAGTGGTAGAAGAAGAACTCGTCGCCAACGCTCATGGCCCGCAGGAAATTACGTGCCTGATAGTTGCGCACGCCGTCCCAGCGCGCTTCGCCAAGCCGGCCGAGGGCTTCGATGGAGAGCTCGTCGGGCTCGGATTTCATCAGCCAGTAGGCCATGGGTGCTGCTCCTGAAAAGGTTTGAAATAACCTGTTGCACGAAACCGACAGCCGGTTGGCGTCAAGGTTTGCGTGCAGACGCAGGTTGTCGGAAAATGCGCCCCGTTTAAAGCGCGATGCTCCGGCAATACCCAGAAAGTTGCCGAGCGTGAACAGTTTGCCTGGGGGGCAATCTTCGATGAATCAACGTAACAAGCCGGATCTGTTGTGGGTCTTGGTGTTCATTTTCGGCCTGGGTGTGGTCACTACCGGTTATGCGCAAGGGTTCTGGGAGCGCAAGCTGGACAACGCCTATCAGATGCCGGTCGACGCCAGCCAGCCGCAACGTTGATGCCCCCGCTGGCGCCGCTCAACGCGGCGCCAGGTACCAGCCACGGTCCGAGACCGTCCCCTGCAGCGGTACATCCCAACTGGCCTGAGCCAGCCGCTCGACCTTCTGGCATTCATGTGCCAGCCCCAACAGCAACGGCTTTTTCCAGGTCTGGCGACGCGCCTGGTAGGCTAGGCTGCGATCATAGAAACCACCGCCCATTCCCAGGCGACCGCCCACTTCGTCGAAACCGACCAGCGGTAGCAGGATCAGGTCCAGCGACCAGATCGGGCGCTGGCGCTTGCGCTCGGTGACCGGCTCGGGAATGCGAAAGCGGTTGGGCTTGAGCTTCTCGCCCTGCTCGAAGCGCTGGAACACCATGCGCGTGCGCGGCCAGGCGTGCAGCACCGGCAGGTAGGTGCGCTTGCCGCGGCGCTGGGCTTCGCGCAGCAGCAGGTAAGGATCGATCTCGCCGTCGTTGGGCAGGTACAGGGCAATGTGCCGGGCGCGGCGGAACAGCGGGTGCTGCGCAAGCTGGCGATACAGGCCAAGGGCGGCCTGGCGTTGCTGGGCAGGGGTAAGGGCGCGGCGGGCATTGCGGAGCAGGCGACGGAGCTGGGGGCGGGTGAGCTGCGCGGTGTCGGTCATGGCACGGGCGATCCCAGGTGCTGGCCGACGTGGTCGGCCAAAACGAATTGCCCGCCGGAAGGGCGGGCAAGAGAATTCAGGCTCCCCGATAAGACCGCTATCGGTGTAGCCCTTGAACCCGAAAGTTCAAGGTGGAGATTGCAGGGGGCGTTAAGGCTTTCCGTCGGGCGGACATGCACACCGGCCCCAGCGTGCAACCCCCGTGGTTGTGCGTATCGGCTCAGGGACATAACCGACTGGCGCATCCCCCAGGGAGTGGCGCCAGTATACCAATCTCAGCCGATTTTGGTATCCGCGTCGTCGGACAGTGCCTGGTCGACCCGTTCCAGCAGGTCGCGCACCTGTTCGCGGGTGGTGCCGCCTGCCGGAGCATCGTTGCGGTCTTCCTGGCGGTGCAGCATTTCGTGGGTGATGTTCAACGCTGCCATGACCGCGATGCGGTCGGCGCCGATCACCTTGCCGCTGCTGCGGATTTCGCGCATCTTGCCGTCCAGGTAGCGCGCGGCACTGACCAGGTTGTTGCGCTCTTCCGGCGGGCAGATGATCGAATATTCCTTGTCGAGGATCTGCACGGTGACGCTATTGCTTGAACTCATGAGTCTTGCTCCAGAGCCTTGAGGCGTAAAATCATCGACTCGACCTTGCGCTTGGCGATCTCGTTCTTTTCGATGAGGTGGGCGCGCTCTTCGCGCCAGGACTTTTCCTGAGCTACTAGGAGTGCATTTTGCCGTTTTAGTTGCTCGACACGTTCGATCAGCAACTCGAATCGGCTCATCAGTGCCTGCAGGTCGTTCTCTTGCGTGGGTTGCACTCGATTCGCTCCGTCGTTGAGTCACCTGGCGATGATGCCTCTCCCTGGGCGGCGACGGCCAGTGCCGATGGTCTTGGCGCGCCTGCCGGTGCTAGGATACAAGGTCTCCATTCTAGTCATTGCGCCGTCTGGCGCCTAGCTGCCCATGCCCAATACCCAATCGCCCTACATCGCCTTCGCCATGCTGCTGTCCAGCAATGGCCATCCTGTAACCCCGGCCGAACTGCACGGCCTGCTGATCGGCCGCAGCTGCGCCGGTGCCGGCTTCGACGCCGACGGCTGGCTGGCCGATGCCGCCCAGCTGCTGGAAACCGAGCCCGGTGACACCGTACGTAACGCACTGGTCGGCCTGCAGGAAATGGTCAAGGGCGAACTGACCAGCGACGAAATGGCGATCGTCCTGCTGCTGCCTTCCGACGACGCCGCCCTGAGCGATCGCGCCACCGCGCTGGGTCAGTGGTGCCAGGGCTTCATCACCGGTTTCGGCCTGAATGCCGGTGGCAAGGACCTGTCCGACGAGGCCAAGGAAGTGCTGCAGGACCTGGTGGCCATTTCCCAGGTCCAGGAAGCCCTCGAGGAGTCCGAGGATGGCGAGAGCGATTACATGGAAGTCATGGAATACCTGCGTGTGGCGCCGTTGCTGCTGTTCTCCGAGCTGGCCAAGCCGGCCGCCCCTGCACCCAAGCCATCGCTGCACTGATCAACCAGGGGTAGTCTGCCCATGAGCCACATTCCCAAGGCCGAGTATGCCCGTCGGCGCAAGGCGCTGATGGCGCAGATGGTCCCCAACAGCATCGCCATCCTGCCCGCCGCCGCGGTTGCCATCCGCAACCGCGACGTCGAGCACGTTTACCGCCAGGACAGCGACTTCCAGTACCTCAGTGGTTTCCCCGAGCCGGAAGCGGTGATTGCGCTGATCCCCGGGCGCGAGCATGGCGAATACGTGCTGTTCTGCCGTGAACGCAACCCCGAGCGCGAGCTGTGGGATGGTCTGCGGGCCGGCCAGGAAGGTGCGGTGCGCGATTTTGGCGCAGACGATGCCTTCCCCATCACCGACATCGACGAGATCCTGCCGGGCCTGATCGAAGGCCGTGAGCGGGTGTACAGCGCCATGGGCAGCAACCCCGAGTTCGATCGCCGGCTGATGGACTGGATCAACGTGATCCGCTCCAAGGCGCGCCTGGGGGCCCAGCCGCCGAACGAGTTCGTTGCGCTGGATCATCTGCTGCACGACATGCGTCTGTATAAATCGGCAGCGGAAGTGAAGGTGATGCGCGCTGCCGCAGACATCTCGGCGCGGGCCCACGTGCGGGCCATGCAGGCCTGCCGGGCCGGCTTGCACGAATACAGCCTGGAAGCCGAGCTGGACTACGAGTTCCGCAAGGGCGGGGCGAAGATGCCGGCCTACGGCTCGATAGTCGCGGCTGGGCGCAATGGCTGCATCCTGCACTATCAGCAGAACGACGCCCCACTCAAGGATGGCGACCTGGTGTTGATCGACGCCGGCTGCGAGATCGACTGCTACGCCAGCGACATCACCCGTACCTTCCCGGTCAGCGGGCGCTTTTCGCCGGAGCAGAAGGCCATCTACGAGCTGGTGCTCAAGGCCCAGGCAGCGGCGTTTGCCGAAATCGCCCCTGGCAAGCACTGGAACCACGCCCATGAGGCGACCGTGCGGGTCATCACCGAGGGCCTGGTGGAACTGGGCCTGCTGACGGGCGAGGTACAGGCGCTGATCGACAGCGAGGCCTATCGTGCCTTCTACATGCACCGCGCCGGGCACTGGCTGGGCATGGATGTGCACGATGTGGGCGAGTACAAGGTGGGCGGCGAGTGGCGGGTGCTCGAACCCGGCATGGCGCTGACCGTCGAGCCGGGCATCTACATAGGCGCCGACAATCAGGCCGTGGCCAAGAAATGGCGCGGCATTGGTGTAAGGATCGAGGACGACGTGGTAGTGACCAGGCAAGGCTGTGAAATCCTGACTTCGGGCGTGCCGCGCACGGTCGCCGAGATCGAGGCGCTGATGCAGGCCGCCCGCAAGGACGCGGCATGAATCGGGTAAACCTGGCGATCATCGGTGGCGGCCTGGTGGGCGCGAGCCTGGCCCTGGCCCTGCAGGCGGGGGCCAAGGCGCGAGGCTGGAAGATCCTGCTGATCGAGCCGTTCGCCCCCGGTGACAGCTTCCAGCCCAGCTACGACGCGCGTTCATCGGCACTGTCGTTCGGTACCCAGCAGATCTACCAGCAGTTGGGCCTGTGGCAGGCCATCGGCCATCGCGCCGAGCCGATCTTGCAGATTCACGTGTCCGACCGCGGCCGTTTCGGTGCCACCCGCCTGGATGCCCGGGAAGAGGGTGTGCCGGCGCTTGGCTACGTGGTGGAAAACGCCTGGCTGGGCCAGTGCCTTTGGCAAGGGCTGGACAGCGAGGTGGTGAGCTGGCGCTGCCCGGCGGAAGTGACTGCGATGCAGGCCATCGAAGGTGGTTACCGCCTGCAGCTGAACGATGACACCCAGTTGGAGTGCGACCTGGCTGTACTGGCCGACGGTGGCCGTTCCGGCCTGCGCGAACAACTGGGTATCCACGTGCGCCACACGCCCTACCAACAGAGCGCGCTGATCGCCAACATAACCCCGGGCGAGGCCCACGGCGGCCAGGCCTTCGAACGTTTCACCGAAGAAGGCCCCATGGCCCTGCTGCCGCTGCCGGATAACCGCTGCGCGCTGGTCTGGACCCGCCAGGGCATGGACGCGCGGCGTCTGGCCGACATCGACGAGCGCAATTTCCTGCGTGAACTGCAGGGCGTGTTCGGCTATCGCCTGGGCGCCTTGCGCCAGGTCGGCGCGCGGCACCTCTACCCACTGTCGCTGATCGAGGCCCAGGAGCAGGTGCGGCCGCATCTGGTGGTGCTGGGTAACGCCGCGCACAGCCTGCACCCTATTGCCGGCCAAGGCTTCAATCTGTCGCTGCGTGACGTGCAGGCGCTTGCCGAGGCGCTGCTGGCCGGCCCGCAGCAGCCTGGCGACCTGACAACATTGCAGGCCTACCACCAGCGCCAGCGCGTGGACCAGGCCATGACCATCGGCTTTTCCGATCAGGTCACCCGTCTGTTCGGCAGCAGCCAGCCATTGCTGGCCGCCGGCCGCAACCTTGGCCTGCTCGGGCTCGACCTGCTGCCACCGGCCAAAAGCTGGTTCGCCCGCCAGGCCATGGGCCTGGGCACCCGCCCCGATCCGCGAGGTCAGGCATGAGTGACAACACGCGCAGGCTGGCGCGCCGGGCGTGCCTGTTGCGCTGGCGGCTGAACCTGTTCCCGCCGCACCTCGGCGCTGGTATCCGCGTACAGCACATCAGCCCGGACCTGCGCAGCGTCAAGGTGGCGATGAAGCTGACCCGCTGGAACCGCAACTACGTCGGCACCCAGTGCGGCGGCAGCCTGTACGGCATGGTCGACCCGTTCTACATGCTGCTGTTGATCGAGCAGCTGGGGCGTGACTACATCGTCTGGGACAAGGCCGCCAGCATCGATTTCATTTCGCCGGGCAAAGGCCCGGTGTATGCCGAACTCCACGTCGATGACGCGCTGCTGGACGAAATCCGCCAGCAGACTGCCACCGGCAAGAAGTGCCTGCCGCGTTTGCAGGTCGATATCCGCGACGGCGCCGGCGAGCTGGTGGCGCGGGTCGATAAAACCCTATATGTGCGGCTCAAGCCGCAAGCGAGGCTGGCGTAAGGCATGGAAATGCGCGCAGATCTGTTGATTGTCGGTGCCGGTATGGTCGGCAGCGCCCTGGCCCTGGCGTTGCGCCACAGTGGCTTGCAAATCCTCTTGCTCGACGGTGGCCCGCTGACGGTCAAGCCGTTCGATGCCCAGGCCCCGTTCGAGCCGCGTGTCAGCGCGCTGTCGGCAGCCAGCCAGCGCATCCTCGAGCGCCTTGGCGCTTGGGATGGCATCGCCCGCCGGCGTGTCACGCCATACTCGGACATGCATGTATGGGATGGCAGCGGCACCGGGCAGATTCACTTCTCGGCTGCCAGCGTGCATGCCCAAGTGCTCGGCCACATCGTCGAGAACCGGGTGGTGCAGGATGGCCTGCTGGAGCGCCTGCATGACAGCGATATCGGCCTGCTGCCCAATGCGCGGCTCGAACAGCTGCGACGCTCCGGCGACGAGTGGCTGCTGACCCTCGCCGATGGCCGCCAGCTGCGTGCGCCGCTGGTGATCGCGGCCGACGGTGCCAACTCGGCAGTGCGGCGCCTGGCCGGCTGCGAAACCCGCGAGTGGGATTACCTGCACCACGCCATTGTCACCAGCGTGCGTTGCAGCGCCGGGCACCAGGCCACGGCCTGGCAGCGCTTTACCGACGAAGGACCATTGGCGTTCCTGCCGCTGACCCGCGACGGCCAGCAGGACTGGTGCTCGATCGTGTGGTCGACCACGCCGGAGCATGCCGAGCAGTTGATGGCGCTGGATGAAGCTGCGTTCCTGAAGGCCCTTGAGCGGGCTTTCGAGGGGCGCCTGGGTGATGTACTGCAGGCCGACCCTCGGGTGTGCGTGCCGCTGCGCCAGCGCCACGCCAAGCGCTATGTGGATGAAGGCCTGGCATTGATCGGCGATGCCGCGCACACCATTCACCCGCTGGCCGGGCAGGGCGTCAACCTGGGCTTCCTCGATGCTGCAGTGCTGGCCGAGGTGCTGGTCAACGCCTGCGAGCGTGGCGAGCGGCTGGCGGATGTGAAGGTACTGAGCCGTTACGAGCGACGGCGCATGCCGCACAACCTGGCGCTGATGGCGGCGATGGAGGGGTTCGAGCGGTTGTTCCAGGCCAACCCGTTGCCGTTGCGCTGGTTGCGTAACAGCGGGTTGAAGCTGGTGGAGCAGATGCCGGAGGCCAAGGCGATGTTCGTGCGGCAGGCGCTGGGTTTGAGCGGTGACCTTCCGGATCTGGCCAAAGCCTGAAGGTCTTGCACGATCAGCTGTAGGAGCAGCCTTGTGCTGCGAAGAGGCCCGGGAAGCCAGCCAATCATTCAGATTGGGCTGCCAGCCCTTTCGCAGCACAAGGCTGCTCCTACACAGACGAAGCAAGTTCTGCAACATCCGGTAACGGCTAGGTAGATGAGTCGGAAAATGGGATTCACTACCATTTGCGCCTCTCATACGATCCGAGGAGTGCTTTCCATGTTGCCACGCAAGCCCCTACTGGCCGCCCTGGCCCTGACCCTGTTCGGCGGCACCGCCCAGGCAGCGGACGAAGTGGTGGTGTACTCCTCGCGCATCGACGAGCTGATCAAGCCGGTGTTCGATGCCTATACCGCCAAGACTGGGGTCAAGATCAAGTTCATCACCGACAAGGAAGCCCCGCTGATGCAGCGCATCAAGGCCGAGGGCGAAAACGGCGTGGCCGACCTGCTGCTGACCGTCGATGCCGGCAACCTGTGGCAGGCTGAGCAGATGGGCATCCTGCAGCCGATCAAGTCCGACATCATCGACCAGAACATCCCGTCGCAGTACCGTGCCTCGTCCCACGACTGGACCGGCCTGAGCCTGCGCGCGCGCACCATCATCTACTCCACCGAGCGGGTCAAGCCGCAGGAGCTGAGCACCTACGAAGCCCTGGCCGACAAGCAGTGGGAAGGCCGCCTGTGCCTGCGCACGGCGAAGAAAGTGTACAACCAGTCGCTCACCGCCACCCTGATCGAGACCCACGGCGAGGCGAAGACCGAGCAGATTGTCAAAGGCTGGGTCAACAACCTGTCCACCGACGTGTTCTCCGACGACAACGCAGTGATCCAGGCCATCGAGGCCGGCCAGTGCGATGTGGGCGTGGTCAACACCTACTACTACGGTCGCCTGCACAACCAGAACCCGAAACTGCCGGTGAAAATCTTCTGGCCCAACCAGGGTGACCGTGGCGTGCATGTGAACCTGTCGGGCATCGGCCTGACCAAGCATGCGCCACACCCGGAGGCAGCGAAGAAGCTGGTTGAATGGATGACTGGTGAAGAGGCGCAGAAGCTGTTCGCCGACATCAACCAGGAGTTCCCGGCCAACCCGAAGGTCAAGCCATCGGAAGAAGTGGCAGCGTGGGGCAGCTTCAAGGCTGACAGCATTCCGGTTGAAATCGCTGGCAAGCGCCAGGCTGAAGCGATTCGCTTGATGGATCGGGCTGGCTGGAACTAAGCGCCAGGCTTTATCCTTCCGGGGCCTTTCAGGGCCTCTTCGCGGGCATGCCCGCTCCCACAGGATTACTCGATCCCTGTGGGAGCGGGCGTGCCCGCGAACGACCGCATAGCGGTCGCAAACCAGCCACAGAGACATTCAACTTGCCCCACGCCCCCCAACGCCGCTGGTACCTCCCGGTCACCCTGGTCGCCGCCCTGGTGCTCCTGCCCCTGAGCGTCCTGCTGCTGTCCTGGCAGTCGATCGACCTGCAGATCTGGTCGCACCTGCTCGACACCCAGATGACTCGCCTGCTGGGCAATACCCTGACGCTGGTGGCGGGTGTGGGCTTCGGCGTCACGGTACTGGGGGTCAGCCTGGCCTGGTTGACCAGCCTCTGCGAGTTCCCTGGCCGGCGCTGGCTGGACTGGGCGCTGATGCTACCGTTCGCCATACCGGCCTATGTGCTGGCGTTCGTCTTCGTCGGCCTGCTGGACTTCGCCGGCCCGGTGCAGAGCGCACTGCGCGAGGTGTTCGGGCCGATGCGCCTGCCGCGGGTGCGCTCCACCGGCGGGGTGATCGTCGTACTGGTGCTGGTGTTCTACCCCTATGTCTACCTGCTGGCGCGCAGCGCATTCCTGGCCCAGGGCAAGGGCCTGATGGAAGCCGCGCGGGTGCTGGGGCTGTCCCCGCTGCAAGCGTTCTGGCGCGTGGCCCTGCCCATGGCTCGGCCGGCGATCGGCGCCGGTATTGCCCTGGCCCTGATGGAAACCCTGGCCGACTTCGGCGCGGTTGCGGTATTCAACTTCGACACTTTCACCACGGCCATCTACAAGACCTGGTACGGCTTCTTCAGCCTGTCCAGCGCTGCCCAGCTGGCCAGCCTGCTGCTGCTGGCGGTGATGCTGGTGCTGTATGGCGAGCGCCGTGCCAGGGGGGCCAGCCGCAGCGGCAACGAGCGGCCGCGCGGGCAGGCGTTGTACCACCTGCACGGGGTCAAGGCGTTGCTGGCCAGCGGTTGGTGCTTGCTGGTGTTCGCCTGCGCCTTCGTCATCCCGCTGCTGCAACTGCTGGCGTGGTTCTGGCAGCGTGGCCGACATGACTTGGACGAGCGCTATGTCGGCCTGGTGTTGCACACCCTGTACCTGGGCGGCATGGCGGCGCTGGTCACGGTGTGCGTGGCGTTGCTGCTGGCCTTTGCCCGGCGCCAGGCGCCGACGGGTGGTATTCGCGCCGGGGTGGGCCTGGCCAATCTTGGCTATGCCTTGCCCGGCTCGGTGCTGGCGGTGTCGATCATGCTGGCCTTCAGTTACCTCGACAACCACCTGGTCATCCCGCTGTCCAGCTGGCTGGGCGGTGCCGGCAAGCCGCTGCTGCTGGGCAGCCTGGCCGCGTTGCTGCTGGCCTATCTGGTGCGCTTCATCGCGGTGGCCTACGGGCCGCTGGAGAGCAGCCTGGAGCGTATCCGCCCGTCACTGCCCGAGGCGTCCCGTAGCCTCGGCGTCGGTGGCGCGGGGTTGTTTTTCAAGGTGTATCTGCCGCTGCTGGTGCCTGGCGCGCTCAGCGCCGCCCTGCTGGTGTTCGTCGACGTGCTCAAGGAAATGCCGGCCACCTTGCTGATGCGCCCGTTCGGCTGGGATACCTTGGCGGTACGGGTGTTCGAGATGACCAGCGAGGGTGAGTGGGCGCGTGCATCGCTGCCGGCACTGACCTTGGTGCTGGTGGGCCTGCTGCCGGTCATCGGCCTGATCCGCCGTTCGGCACGTCGACCTGGTCACAGTCACTGAGGGTGCCAGCCCGCGCCCTTGCGGCTACAATGCGCGGCATTCGCGCGGCGGGTCCTACACAAGAAGAGCTGACGACCCGACGTCATCGACCGCCGCCGCTTCGCCACGCCCGGAAGGAGAAACCCATGGGACAGCGCACGCTTTTGTATGACCTGCACCTGGCGCTTGGCGCCAAGACGGTCGATTTCGGTGGCTGGGACATGCCCCTGCACTATGGCTCGCAGGTCGAGGAGCACCATCAGGTGCGCAGCGATTGCGGGGTGTTCGATGTTTCCCACATGACCGTGATCGATGTCGATGGTAGCGACGCCACCGCCTGGTTGCAGCGTCTGCTGGCCAACGACGTGGCCCGCCTCGACGACACCGGCAAGGCGCTGTACAGCCCGCTGTTGCAGGAACAGGGCAGGGTGATCGACGACCTGATCGTCTACCGCACACAACATGGCTATCGCCTGGTCACCAACGCCGCCACCCGTGCCAAGGTACTCGACTGGCTGCAGCAGCAGCGTGGCGGTTTTGCCGTGGACTTCCAGGTCCGCCCAGACCTGGCCATCCTTGCCATCCAGGGCCCGCATGCTCGAGAAAAGGTTGCAGCCCTGCTCAGCCCCTCGCGTGCGGCGCTGATCCGCGAACTGCGTCCTTTCGAAGGCTTTGCCGAAGGCGACTGGTTCATTGCCCGCACCGGTTATACCGGTGAAGACGGCCTGGAGATCATCCTCCCCGGCGAGCAGGCCGTGGCCTTCTTCAACGACCTGGTCGGTGCCGGCATCGCCCCCAGCGGCCTTGGTGCCCGCGATACCCTGCGCCTGGAAGCCGGCATGAACCTGTACGGCCAGGACATCGACGAAAACCACACACCGCTCACCTCCAACCTCGGCTGGAGCATCGCCTGGGAGCCGGCCGAGCGCGACTTCATCGGGCGCGCCGGGCTGCTGGCGGAAATCGAGCACGGCGTGCAGGAAAAACTGGTCGGCCTGGTGCTGGAAGAGCGTGGCGTGCTGCGTGCCCACCAGGTGGTGCGTGTAGCCGGGATTGGCGAAGGGGAGATCACCAGTGGTAGTTTCTCGCCTACGCTGAGCAAGTCCATTGCCCTTGCACGCGTGCCCATGGCCACCGGCGACCGGGCCGAGGTGGAAATTCGCAGCAAGTGGTACCCGGTGCGGGTGGTCAAACCGACCTTCGTGCGCCACGGCAAGATTTTGATCTGAACAATATTTAACCGGCGGGCGTACCGCTGAGCCAATCGAGGAATTCAAGACATGAGCAATATCCCCGCCGAACTGCGTTTTGCCGAAAGCCACGAGTGGGCTCGCCTGGAAGCCGACGGCACCGTGACTGTTGGTATCAGCGACCACGCCCAGCAAGCCCTGGGTGACGTGGTGTTCGTCGAGTTGGCCGAAGTCGGCAAGGTATTCGCCGCTGGCGATGCGGCCGGTGTGGTCGAGTCGGTCAAGGCCGCTTCGGACATCTACGCCCCGGTCGGTGGCGAAGTGATTGCGGTCAACGAAGAGCTGGCTGACAGCCCTGAGCTGCTCAACGAAGAACCTTACGATTCTTGGATTTTCAAGCTGAAGCCAAGCAACCCGGCCGAACTGGACAAGCTGCTGGACGCTGCGGGCTACAAGGCCGCGATCGGCGAGTAAGACCGCGTCGCCGTCTTCGCGGCTAAAGCCGCTCCCGCAGGGAATGCACAGCGTCTGATACCTGTGCGGTCCCTGTGGGAGCGGCTTTGCCGCGAAGAGGCCGGGCCTGCGAGCAACTTTCCCCGCAGAATCGGCAATCCCTTCCTAGACTTGTAAGTCTCCATGAGAGCTGTTCCAGGAAGAGAGCGTCGTCATGTCCCAGTCGCCATCCCTGCATCAACTGCAAGAGCTCAACCCTTTCCTGCGTCGCCACCTTGGCCCGGATGCCACGGAGCAGCAGGCCATGCTCAACGCGCTGGGTGTCGCCAGCCGCAGTGAGCTGATCGAGCAGACCGTACCGCCAGACATCCGCCTCAATCGCCCCCTCGACCTGCCGCCGGCACTGGACGAACAGGCCGCTCTGGCCAAGCTCGCCGGTTACGCCGGGCTGAACCAGGTCTGGACCAGCCTGATCGGCATGGGCTACCACGGCACCATCACCCCCACGGTCATCCTGCGCAACGTGCTGGAGAACCCGGGCTGGTACACCGCCTACACGCCCTATCAGCCCGAGATTGCCCAAGGCCGGCTGGAGGCGCTGCTGAACTTCCAGCAGATGGTCATCGACCTCACCGGGCTGGCCCTGGCCAATGCCTCGCTGCTCGACGAAGCCACTGCCGCCGCCGAGGCAATGGCCCTGGCCAAGCGGGTGGCGCGCAACAAGAGCAATGCCTTCTTCGCCGACGAGCACTGTCACCCGCAAACCCTGTCGGTACTCAAGACCCGTGCCGAGGGCTTCGGCTTCGAGCTGATCGTCGACTCTGTGGATAACCTTGGCAAACACGCGGTTTTCGGGGCCTTGCTGCAGTACCCGGATACCCACGGCGAGGTGCGCGACCTGCGCCCGCTGATCGACCATTTGCACAGCCAGCATGCCCTGGCCTGCGTTGCCGCCGACCTGCTCAGCCTGGTGGTGCTGGCACCGCCTGGGGAGCTGGGTGCCGATGTTGTGCTGGGCTCGACCCAGCGCTTTGGCGTACCGATGGGCTATGGCGGCCCCCACGCGGCCTATTTCGCCTGCCGCGATGACTACAAGCGAGCCATGCCGGGGCGCATCATCGGCGTGTCGCGCGATGCCCGTGGCAACACCGCGTTGCGCATGGCCCTGCAGACCCGCGAGCAGCATATCCGCCGCGAGAAGGCCAACTCCAACATCTGCACGGCCCAGGTGCTGCTGGCCAACATTGCCGGCTTCTATGCGGTATACCATGGCCCCGAAGGCCTGCAGCGCATTGCCCAGCGCGTGCACCGGCTGACCTTCATCCTGGCCGCCGGCCTTGAGGCCAAGGGCATCAAGCGCCTCAACCAGCACTTCTTCGACACCCTTACCCTGGACGTCGGCGGTGCCCAGGCGGCCATCATCGAAAGCGCCGAGGCCGCCCAGATCAACCTGCGAATCCTTGGCCGCGGGCATCTGGGCGTGAGCCTGGACGAGACTTGCTCGGAGCAGACCGTGCTGCGCCTGTTCGATATCTTCCTGGGGGTGGATCACGGCCTGGATATAGCCGCACTCGACCAGTTGGCGCTGCCCGAAGGCATCCCTGCCAGCCTGGTGCGGCGCACGCCGTTCCTCGCCCACCCGGTGTTCAACCTGCACCACAGCGAAACCGAGATGCTGCGCTACCTCAAGCAACTCGAGAACAAGGACCTGGCGCTGAACCAGTCGATGATCCCGCTGGGCTCGTGCACCATGAAGCTCAACGCTACCAGCGAGATGATCCCCATCACCTGGCCTGGCTTTGCCCAGCTGCACCCGTTTGCCCCGGCGGCCCAGGCCACCGGCTACAAGGCGATGATCGACGAACTGGAAAGCTGGCTGTGCGCCATTACCGGCTTCGATGCCATCTGTATGCAGCCCAACTCCGGCGCCCAGGGCGAGTACGCCGGCCTGATGGCCATTACCCGCTACCACCGTAGCCGCCACCAGCCGCAACGCACGCTGTGCCTGATCCCGTCGTCGGCCCACGGCACCAACCCGGCATCGGCGCAAATGGCCGGCATGGAGGTGGTGATCGTCGATTGCGACGACGATGGCAACGTCGACCTGGCCGATCTCAAGGCCAAGGCCCACTCGGCCGGGGATCGGTTGTCGTGCCTGATGATCACTTACCCATCGACCCACGGCGTGTACGAGGAGGGGATTCGCGAAATCTGCGAAGTGGTCCACCAGCATGGTGGCCAGGTGTACATGGATGGCGCCAACCTCAATGCCCAGGTGGGCCTGGCGCGTCCCGCGGATATCGGCGCCGACGTTTCACACATGAACCTGCACAAGACCTTCTGCATCCCCCACGGTGGTGGCGGCCCGGGCATGGGCCCGATCGGCATTCGCGCGCACCTCAAGCCGTTCGTTGCCAGCCATCCGGTGGTGCCGGTACCCGGCCTGGACCCGAACAACAGCGCGGTCAGCGCCGCGCCCTGGGGCAGTGCGAGCATTTTGCCGATCAGCTGGATGTACATAGCCATGATGGGCCCGCAACTGGCCGATGCCAGCGAGGTGGCGATCCTCTCGGCCAATTACCTGGCCAGCCAGCTGGGTGGTGCCTTCCCGGTGCTCTACCGCGGGCGCAACCAGCGGGTGGCGCATGAGTGCATCCTCGACCTGCGGCCGCTGAAGGCGCTGACCGGCATCAGTGAAGAGGACGTGGCCAAGCGCCTGATGGACTATGGCTTCCATGCCCCGACCATGTCGTTCCCGGTGCCGGGCACGCTGATGGTCGAGCCGACCGAGAGTGAATCGAAGGCTGAACTGGACCGCTTCGTCGAGGCGATGCTGGCGATTAGGGCGGAAATTGGCGAAGTTCAGGAGGGCAACTGGCCTGCGGAGAACAACCCGCTCAAGCATGCGCCGCATACCCTGGCCGATGTGCTGACGGTGTGGGACAGGCCTTACAGCCTGGAGCAGGCGGTGGCGCCCAGTGCTCACGTGCGCCAGCACAAGTACTGGCCAGCGGTGAACCGGGTCGACAACGTTTATGGGGACAGGAATCTGTTCTGTGCTTGTGTGCCGGTGGAGGCGTATCGCTAATTGTGGTTTGCCTGTGGCGGCCCCTTCGCGGGTAAACCCGCTCCTACAGGACTTGTACAAGTTTCGAATACTGTGCAGTACCTGTGGGAGCGGGTTCACCCGCGAAGCAGGCGCCGCGGTTACTCGGCTACCGCATTCTTGGCCAGGATGGCATTGGCCAGTTCCATGTCGGAAGCCTGCATCCCTGGGTTCTCCGCGCGAGCCTGGCGAATCGCCGCTTCGAGGAACGGCCCACGGATCGCGCCTTCGCTGGCCACGAAGCTGCCGGCGTCATCCTGCGCCGCCATCACCAGCTTGTGATCCCCGGAAGTCAGGTAGCTCGATGCCGTGGTAGCACCAGTAGTCATCACGTTACGCCAGAAGGTATCGGCCATGGCCGAGCCGATAGGCAGCGAAAGCAAGGCAGCGGCAGCGATGGCGGTTTTGAAACGCATGTTGAAACACCTCGAAGGGTGAGGGTTGAAGATGCGCGATTTGATCCTGCCGCAGGGGTGCAAGTTCCTTGAATACAAAGGATTTTTGCTCAGGAACAGGCCCGTAGCACTTCCTCTTGGCGGGTCTGCCCGCAGGCTACCTTGGCATCGCCGCAGCGGCGCAGATCGAGCAAGCCATCGGCCACGGCCTGGCGCCGCAAACTGGCCAGATCGCTGTCCGGGCCTATCAGGGCGCGCAGGCTGTCGCTGGGTATCAGCAGCTCGAACAACCCTGTGCGGCCATGGAACCCCGTGCCACGACAGGTACGGCATGGCTGCCCTTCGCGCAGCGCTGTATCACCCCGGCAATCCGCGCACAGTGTGCGCACCAGCCGCTGGGCCATGACCCCCACCAGCGTCGCCTTGATCAGGTAGTCGGCCACACCCAGTTCCTGCAGGCGGGTGATCGCGCCACAGGCGTCGTTGGTATGCAGGGTCGACAGCACCAGGTGCCCGGTCAGGGCTGCCTGCACCGCCACCAGGGCGGTCTCGCGATCACGGATTTCGCCGATCATGATGATGTCCGGGTCCTGGCGCAGCATGGCCCGCACACCATTGGCGAATCCCAGATCCAGGGCGGGTTGCACCTGCAACTGGTTGAAGGCGGGTTCCAGGCGCTCGATCGGGTCTTCGATGGTGCACAGGTTGACCTGCGGCGTGGCCAGCAGCTTGAGGCTGGCGTAAAGCGTGCTGGTCTTGCCGGACCCGGTGGGGCCGGTAACCAGGATGATGCCCTGACGATGACGCAGCAGGCCTTGCCACTGGTCCAGTTGCGCCCCGTCCAGGCCGAGCCGGTCGAAGCCTTCTTGCAACTGTTGCGGGTCGAAAAGGCGCAGCACCAGTTTCTCGCCGAACGGAGTCGGCAAGGTCGACAGCCGCAGTTCTACCTCGCCGCCGCCAGGCAGGCGGCTTTGCAGCCGGCCATCCTGCGGTCGGCGCTTTTCCGCGACGTCCATGCGCCCCAGGTGTTTCAGGCGGCTGACCAGCGCCAAGGTCACGCCGGCAGGGAAGGCATAGACGTTGTGCAGCAGGCCGTCGATGCGGTAGCGCAGCTGGCCCTGTTCGCGGCGTGGTTCCAGGTGGATATCGCTGGCGCGTTGCTCGATGGCGTACTGCAGCAGCCAGTCGACGATATGCACGATGTGCGCGTCGTCCGCACTGGCCTCGGCCTGGCGCTTGCCCAGCTCCAGCAGCTGTTCGAGTTCGCCCAGGCTGGCTGACTGCTGGTGTTGCGCGCCCTTTACCGATTGGGCCAGGCGGTGGAACGACTGCCCTGCCTGGCGGACCTGCTGCGGGCTGGCCAGAACGCGCCGGATCGGCCGGCCCAGGCTGCGGGTGAGGTCGGCCAGCCAGTCGTCCTGGTAGGGCTGGGCGCTGGCGACGGTGACGCTGGAGGCGTCGGCGGCGACGATAAGGATGCCGTGGCGCTGGGCGAAGGCCGGGGATATCAGGCCGGTGACCTGGGGCAGGTCCAGTTGCAGCGGGTCGATGCGCAGGTAGGGCTGGCCGACCTTGTTGGCCAGCCATTGGCAGAGGCGGTCCAGGTCCAGGGGCTTGCCAGGGTGTCGGCGGTCTTCCAGGGCGCAGGCGGCGACCTGTTCCAGCGGGTGGGCGGTGGGGTGATTGGCGGCGTGCTCGAGTACCTGCAGGGTGTCGTTGGCGTACAGGTGCTGGTCGGCGAGCAGGACCTGGAGCACGCGCTTGAGGTCGAGTGCCGGGTTGTCGGGGGTGTGCATGGTTGGCGTCCGTGCCTGATAGGGGAGTGCTGATCAAGGCTAGCCGGGCGAGGGAGGGTTACCGAGGGTGAAAGGTTTCGAAATTTTGCTTTGCTTGTGCCGGCCTCTTCGCGGGTAAACCCGCGAAGAGGCCGGCACAAGCACCGAGCATGGCTCAGACCACCGCCAGCTCCACCCGCTGCAGGTTGCTCAGGCTCACTTCACCCACACACACCAGGTTGCGCAGTTTCTGCGCAATCACCTCGGCCCGGTGCCAGCTGAGGCCGCCGATGCCGACCTCGATATCCAGCCAGTCGTCCTGCTGACTGACCTGCACGCTGTGCGGGGTCAGGAACTGCAGGGCAAACAGGTTGAGCACCCGGCACAGGCTGTCAGGCTCGGCCTCGGCCTGCAGGCGATAGTGCACGGTGCTGTGGGCGCTGCTGGCGGCCCAGGCGTCGGTACGGGGCTGTGCGTTCATGCTGGTCTCCGCAAATGTGGGAGAAATTCTTGCACGTTGGCGGCGGTATTTTTTCGCTATGATTTGATCATTTCGCTGTATTGGCGAATTGATCTATTCATAAAGTTATTCTCTGGAGAATTATTTATGCACAGCGAGCTGGATGCCTACGACCGCCGTATCCTCGAACTGCTGCAGGAGGACGCTTCGCTGTCCAGCGCGCAGATCGCCGAACGCGTGGGGCTGTCGCAATCGCCGTGCTGGCGGCGTATCCAGCGGTTGAAGGAGGAGGGAGTGATTCGTGGGCAGGTGACTTTGCTGGACCGCAAGAAGGTCGGCCTGAACACGCAGATTTTCGCCGAGGTGAAACTGAACGCCCACGGGCGCTCCAACTTCACAGAGTTCACCGACGCGATCCGCGGGTTTCCCGAGGTGCTGGAGTGTTATGTGCTGATGGGGTCGGTGGACTTTCTGTTGCGCATCGTCACCCCGGATATCGAGGCTTATGAACGGTTCTTCTTCGAAAAGCTGTCGAACGTGCCGGGGATTCAGGAGGTGAACTCGATCGTGGCGCTGTCGGAGATCAAGTCCACCACCAGCTTGCCACTGTCGCGCTGAGGTCTTCGCAGCACAAGGCTGCTCCTACAGGGGATATCGGTGCCCTGTAGGAGCAGCCTTGTGCTGCGAAGCAGGCGACGCGGTATCAAGCCTTGAGCAGGTGCTTCCAGCCGCGGCTCTGATCCACCGCCCGAGCCTGCTCGATACGCGCTTCCAGTACTTCATCGCTGATCGGCTGCTCAGCCAGCTCATGCAGCTTCTTTAGGTCGCCATACAGGCGGTCCATCTGGGGCGCCTCCAGCACCTGGCGAGCATGGTGCAGCCAGGCCAGCAGCTGCTCGATACGCGGCAGTTGCTCGGCCAGGTCTTCCGGCCGCTGGGTGTACAGCGGCAGCTTCAGCGCTCGGCCTTCTTCGCCCAGCAGGTGCGCCAGCCAGCTTGCCAGCTGCGCCTTGCCCTGGCGCTCGCCACGGCCTTTGCGCTCCACGGTCCAGGCACGGGCCAGCAGCCAGCGCGAGGTTTCCAGCGAGAACTGGCCCCAGCGCACGTCCTCCAGCTCTTCGGCGAACTGCTCGGGCGCGGCACGGCGGATATCTTCGTCTTCGTTACCGGCCTGCACCAGCGGGCGCCAGTCTTCGAGCAAGGCGTCCAGGCTGCTGCGCAGGTCACGGGTGGTGGCGCGTGGCGCGGCCTGGCCCAGGCTGGCGGTAATGGCACGCAGCTCGCTCAGGCACTCGACCCAGTCCTGCAGCAAGCGCCAATGGCCGTTGTGGCGGTATTGCTCGGCCAGGCGCTGGCTGCTGCCCAGCAGTTGCCAGGCCAGTGCGGCGTAGGCGTCGTCCACGGCCATTTCGGCTTCCAGCTCGGTGTGCGGCAGGCCCAGCTCGTAGCTGTCCGGCTCCAGCAGGCGGTAGCCACGCTCGGCCTTGCTGATGTCACATGGCATCAGCGGCAGGCTGGCGGCCAGCTCGGCGGCCAGTTCCAGCAGTGCCTGCGGCTCACCTTCACGCAGTTCCAGTTCCAGCTCGCAGATTTCTTCCTTGCGCTTGCCGGCGATCACGAAACCCTGGTCCAGCGCGGCCTCGATCACCACCTTGCTCTTGCCACGGCCCCAGGCGATTTCGGCGTATTCACGGCTGAAGTCGGTGGTGAACAGCGGCTTGATGGTCTTTTTGTCCAGGTTGGCCAGTTGCGCGGGCCAGCAGCTGTCGTCGAGCTTCTTCAGGTCGAGCTTGACCTTGTCCAGCTGCCATTCATGCTCGTTGCGCTCGGATAGACCGGCCACACTGGTGCCGCGGCACTTGAGGGTCTGGATGATGGCCTCGCCATCGCGGCGCAGGCGCAGGGCGACACGGGCAGCAGAGAGCTCGCGCTCGGGAGTGTCGAAGTACTGGTTGAGCAGTTCGCGGGTCTGCCAGCCGGACTTGTTGCGCTTTTTCAGCAGAGGGTGCTCGCGCAGGGCGGCAAGGGTCTCGCGGCTGGCGCGGAGCTTGAGTTCGGTTTCTTTGTGCATCACAGGCTCGAAGGAGGGGCGTGGTTGCCCAGCAGTCTACAGGAGTCGGCTCTCGTCTGTTGGATCGTGGAGGCTTCTTCGCGGGTGAACCCGCTGCCACAGGTCCTGTGCTGCCCTCAGGTGCGGCGCTTTCCCTGTGGTAGCGGGTTTACCCGCGAAGAAGCCCACACGGTTGGACGGCATTGCTATGATGGGCAACGCTTCCGAGGAGTACGCGCATGCCGTTGCCGACGCTGAAAGACCAGTTCGCCGCCCTGATCGCCGCGCCCTCGGTCAGTTGCACCCAGCCTGCGCTGGACCAGTCCAATCGCCAGGTCATCGACCTGCTGGCCGGTTGGTTGGGCGACCTGGGTTTCAAGTGCGACATCCAGCAGGTCAGCCCCGGCAAGTTCAACCTGCTGGCCAGCCGTGGCACCGGCCCGGGTGGCCTGGTGCTGGCGGGGCACAGCGACACGGTGCCCTATGACGAACAGCTGTGGGCCAGCGACCCGCTGAAGCTGACCGAAACCGATGGCTGCTGGGTCGGCCTGGGCAGCTGCGACATGAAGGGCTTCTTCGCCCTGGTCATCGAGGCGGTCATCCCGCTGCTGGAGCACGGTTTCAAGCAGCCGCTGCTGATCCTCGCTACCTGTGACGAAGAAAGCTCCATGTCCGGGGCCCGTGCCCTGGCCGAGGCCGGCCAGCCGCTCGGCCGTGCGGCGGTGATCGGCGAGCCCACCGGGCTGCGGCCGATCCGCATGCACAAGGGCATCCTCATGGACCGCATCGACATCCTCGGGCGCAGCGGCCACTCCTCGGACCCAAGCCTGGGCCGCAGCGCCATGGAGGCCATGCACGCAGTGATGGGCGAGCTGATGGGCCTGCGCCAGCAATGGCAGCAAACCTACCGCAACCCGCAGTTCACCGTACCGACCCCAACCATGAACTTCGGCTGCATTCACGGCGGCGACAACCCCAACCGCATCTGCGGCCAGTGCGCCCTGGAGTTCGACCTGCGTCCGCTGCCAGGCATGGACGTGGAGCAACTGCGCGCAGCCATCCGCGCCAAGCTGGTGCCGGTGGCAGAGCGCTTTGAGGTGCGCATCGACTATGCGCCGCTGTTCCCGGAGGTGCCGCCGTTCGAGCAGGCAGCCGACGCCGAGTTGGTGCAAGTGGCGGAGCGCCTGACCGGCCATCGCGCCGAAGCGGTGGCGTTCGGCACCGAAGCACCTTATCTTCAGCAACTGGGTTGCCAGACCATCGTGCTGGGCCCCGGCGACATCGCCTGTGCTCACCAGCCCGGCGAATACCTTGAAATGTCACGAATCGAGCCTACCGTGCGTCTATTGCGTGACCTGATCCGGCACTATTGCCTGGACTAAACGTCAACCGAACTGTTTCGTTCCTGCCTAGAGGAGACCGCGCGTGACCGCAAGCCTGTTCCGACGATGATCCTGAACGCCCCCTGTATCGCCGTTCTCCGTCCACTTATCCACAGGCCCTGTCATGCCCGACTACGTCAACTGGCTGCGTCATGCCTCCCCGTATATCAATGCCCATCGCGACTGCACCTTCGTGGTCATGCTCCCTGGCGATGGGGTGGAACATCCTAATTTCGGCAACATCGTCCACGACCTGGTGCTGCTGCACAGCCTGGGCGTGCGCCTGGTGCTGGTGCATGGCTCGCGCCCGCAGATCGAAAGCCGCCTGGCTGATCGCGGCCTGACCCCGCACTACCACCGTGGCCTGCGCATCACCGATGCCGCCACCCTGGATTGCGTGATCGATGCCGTCGGCGCCTTGCGCCTGGCCATCGAGGCACGCCTGTCGATGGACATCGCCGCTTCTCCGATGCAGGGCTCGCGCCTGCGCGTGGCGTCCGGCAACCTGGTCACTGCGCGGCCGATAGGCGTGCTCGAAGGCGTGGACTACCACCACACCGGCGAAGTGCGCCGGGTCGACCGCAAGGGCATCAGCCGCCTGCTCGACGAGCGCTCCATCGTGCTGTTGTCACCGCTGGGCTACTCGCCCACGGGGGAAATCTTCAACCTGGCCTGCGAAGACGTGGCCACCCGCGCCGCCATCGAACTGGGTGCCGACAAGCTGCTGCTGTTCGGTGCCGAGCCGGGCCTGCTGGATGCCGATGGCAAGCTGGTGCGTGAGCTGCGCCCGCAGCAGGTTGCCCCGCATCTGCAGCGCCTGGGCAGCGATTACCAAGGCGAATTGCTGGATGCCGCGGCCGAAGCCTGCAAAGGCGGCGTGGCGCGCAGCCATATCGTCAGTTATGCCGAGGACGGCGCCTTGTTGACCGAGCTGTTCACCCGTGGCGGTGGCGGCACGCTGGTGTCGCAGGAGCAGTTCGAAGTGGTACGCGAGGCGACCATCGAGGACGTGGGCGGTTTGCTGGAGCTGATCAGCCCGCTGGAAGAGCAGGGCATCCTGGTACGCCGTTCGCGTGAGGTGCTGGAGCGGGAGATCGAGCAGTTCAGCGTGGTCGAGCGCGAAGGCATGATCATCGCCTGTGCGGCGTTGTACCCGATTGCCGACTCCGACGCCGGCGAACTGGCGTGCCTGGCGGTGAACCCGGAGTACCGCCATGGCGGGCGTGGCGACGAGCTGCTGGAGCGCATCGAAAGCCGGGCGCGACAGTTGGGGCTGAACACCCTGTTCGTGCTGACGACGCGTACCGCGCACTGGTTCCGCGAACGCGGGTTTGCTCCGAGTGGGGTCGAGCGACTGCCAGCGGCGCGGGCTTCGCTGTACAACTACCAGCGTAATTCGAAGATTTTCGAGAAGCCCTTGTAAACCTGTACTGGCCTCTTCGCGGGTGAACCCGCTCCCACAGGATCTTCACCGGACTGAGGCCGGCGCGGTCCCTGTGGGAGCGGGCAAGCCCGCGAAGCAGTCGACACCGATCTCGAACAAAAACGCCGCCCTTGTGGGCGGCGTTTTCGTTTACACGGT
This sequence comes from Pseudomonas sp. ABFPK, assembly GCF_001586765.1. Classification (NCBI taxonomy): domain Bacteria; kingdom Pseudomonadati; phylum Pseudomonadota; class Gammaproteobacteria; order Pseudomonadales; family Pseudomonadaceae; genus Pseudomonas; species Pseudomonas sp. ABFPK. Next base: position 341,776 of record NZ_LQXW01000001.1, read on the forward strand.
ATGCAGGTACCAGTTGTACTCGAGGTCGGAGATCGAGTGCTCGAACTCCTCCAGCTCGCTCTCCTTGCACGCGACGAAGATGTCGATGTACTTCGGATCGATGTACTTGTTCAGGATCTCGCTGTCGTCCAGCTCGCGCAGGGCATCGCGCAGGTTGTTCGGCAGGCTCTGCTCCAGCTGCTCGTACGAGTTGCCTTCGATCGGCTCACCCGGTTCTACCTTGTTGGTCAGGCCATGGTGCACGCCGGCCAGTACGGCGGCCATCATCAGGTACGGGTTGGCGTCGGCACCGGCCACGCGGTGCTCGATGCGTACGGCGTCCGGCGAGCCGGTCGGCACGCGCAGGGCCACGGTGCGGTTGTCCAGGCCCCAGCTTGGCGCGTTCGGTACATAGAACTGCGCGCCGAAGCGGCGGTACGAGTTGACGTTCGGGCAAAGGAACGCCATGGACGCGGGCAGGGTCTCGAGCACACCGCCGACAGCGTGACGTAGCGCGGCGTTCTGCTCGGGATCCTCGCTGGTGAAGATGTTGTTGCCATCTTTGTCCAGCACGGAAATGTGTACATGCAGGCCGTTGCCTGCCTGGCCCGGGTAGGGCTTGGCCATGAAGGTGGTGTCCATTTCATGGTCGTAGGCGATGTTCTTGATCAACCGCTTGAGCAGTACCGCATAGTCGCAGGCCTTGAGCGGGTCGGCCACGTGGTGCAGGTTGACTTCGAACTGCGCCGGGGCGCTTTCCTTGACGATGGCATCGGCCGGGATGCCTTGCTCCTTCGCGCCTTCCAGGATGTCCTGCAGGCAGTCGGCGTATTCGTCGAGGTCGTCGATCAGGTACACCTGGGTCGACTGCGGGCGCTTGCCCGAAATTGGCGAGCGCGGCGGCTGCGGGCGACCGTTCACGTTCTCCTGGTCGATCAGGTAGAACTCCAGCTCGAACGCGGCACAGATGGTCAGGCCCAGTTCGTCGAACTTGCTCACCACCTGACGCAGCACTTCACGCGGGTCGGCGAAGAACGGCTCGCCTTCGAGTTCGTGCATGGTCATCAGCAGCTGAGCGGTAGGGCGCTTTTGCCACGGCTCGTTACAGAGGGTGTCAGGGATTGGATAGCAGATGCGGTCAGCATCGCCGATGTCCAGGCCCAGCCCGGTGCTTTCAACGGTGGAACCGTTGATGTCCAGGGCGAAGAGGGAGGCAGGCAGGTTGATGCCTTTCTCGTAAACCTTGTGGAGGCTGGTGCGCTCTATGCGCTTGCCACGCACCACACCATTCATATCTGCAATCAGAAGGTCAACGTAGAGAACCTCAGGATGTTCCTTAAGGAACGCGTTCGCTTCGTTAAGCTGAACGGCACGCGGGGGTACCGACATGATGCAACACCTTTGTTGTTAAAAATATCAATCAAGGGGGGCTTGCAAGACCAGTCAATCGAAAAGACAAACTGATGTCAAGCCAACCCCATGATGCCCTGAAATGGCACATCGACGGCAGATTTGCTGCATATCGGGGCAAGCCATTATCCGCTATTTCCCTCGCAAAGGGCTATCTCCGACCAGCCGTGTTTTATTTTTTACGGAGGTGTTGTGTAAAAAAATGAACAAGGCTAAGCTCGGTCTCAACCCAGAACACAATAATACGAGGGTCACATGGTCCGCTTGCCGAGACCTGAAAGTACTGCCTGCGCAGTGCCATCGGGTACATCCGTCATTTTTGCAAGCTTCGTCAATGGCGTGGCCGCCCTGGCCGCAATAATTGACGTTTGGCGCTCCCGGACCTGCCCTCGTAGCGGCTTGCCGCCCTTCGTTTCGTCTTCCTGCCTTTCGAACTCATTACGGACACACTTGTTTTCAGTGTATCCACTGCGGCTCTGCGCGGGGGTTTTTGCTTTAGCAATGTACTCCATCCAGAATCAGTGCGCGGACCACCTTACCTCCTGAGGTATTTATGAGTAACAACCTCGACCAGCTCACCGATTGGTTGAAAGAGCACAAGATCACCGAAGTCGAATGCATGATCAGTGACCTGACCGGCATCACGCGCGGCAAGATTTCGCCTACCAACAAGTTCATCGCCGAAAAAGGCATGCGCCTGCCCGAGAGCGTGCTGCTGCAGACCGTGACCGGCGACTACGTCGACGACGACATCTATTACGAACTGCTGGACCCGGCGGACATCGACATGATCTGCCGCCCCGACGAGAACGCCGTGTTCCTGGTGCCATGGGCCATCGAGCCGACCGCCCAGGTGATCCACGACACCTACGACAAGAAGGGCAACCCGGTCGAACTGTCGCCGCGCAACGTGCTGAAGAAAGTCCTCAAGCTATACGCCGACAAGGGCTGGCAGCCGATCGTCGCGCCGGAGATGGAGTTCTACCTGACCAAGCGCAGCGAAGACCCGGACTTCCCGCTGCAGCCCCCGGTAGGCCGTTCGGGCCGCCCGGAAACCGGCCGCCAGTCGTTCTCGATCGAAGCCGCCAACGAATTCGACCCGCTGTTCGAAGACGTCTACGACTGGTGCGAACTGCAGCAGCTGGACCTCGACACGCTGATACATGAAGACGGCACGGCGCAGATGGAGATCAACTTCCGTCATGGCAACGCCCTGCACCTGGCCGACCAGATCCTGGTGTTCAAGCGCACCATGCGCGAGGCCGCGCTCAAGCACAATGTGGCCGCCACCTTCATGGCCAAGCCCATGACCGGTGAGCCAGGCAGTGCCATGCACCTGCACCAGAGCGTGGTCGACGTGGCCACCGGCAAGAACATCTTCAGCAACGACGACGGCAGCATGAGCGAACTGTTCCTGCACCACATCGGTGGCCTGCAGAAGTTCATCCCCGAGGCGTTGCCGCTATTCGCTCCCAACGTCAACTCGTTCCGCCGCTTCCTGCCCGACACCTCGGCGCCGGTGAACGTGGAGTGGGGCGAGGAAAACCGTACCGTCGGCCTGCGCGTGCCGGACGCCGGCCCGCAAAGCCGCCGGGTCGAGAACCGCCTGCCAGGCGCCGACGCCAACCCATACCTGGCCATCGCTGCAAGCCTGCTGTGTGGCTACATCGGCATGGTCGAAGGCATCGACGCCAGCGCGCCGGTGCAGGGCCGTGGCTACGAACGCCGCAACCTGCGCCTGCCACTGACCATCGAAGATGCCCTGGAACGCATGGAAAACAGCCGTGCACTGGTGCAGTACCTGGGCAAGAAGTTCATCACCGGCTACGTCGCTACCAAGCGCGCCGAGCACGAGAACTTCAAGCGAGTCATCAGTTCCTGGGAGCGTGAGTTCCTGCTGTTTGCTGTCTGATCAACTTGGTGCCGCAGGACGCGGCTGTCGAACAACGGAGAAGCACATGAGCGTCAACAACCCGCAAACCCGTGAATGGCAAACCCTGAGCGGGGAGCATCACCTCGCGCCCTTCAGCGACTACAAGCAGCTGAAGGAGAAGGGGCCGCGCATCATCACCAAGGCCCAGGGTGTGCATTTGTGGGATAGCGAGGGGCACAAGATCCTCGACGGCATGGCTGGCCTGTGGTGCGTGGCAGTGGGCTATGGCCGTGAAGAACTGGTGCAGGCGGCAGAAAAGCAGATGCGCGAGCTGCCGTACTACAACCTGTTCTTCCAGACTGCCCACCCGCCTGCGCTGGAACTGGCCAAGGCGATCTCCGACGTGGCGCCGCAAGGCATGACCCATGTGTTCTTCACCGGCTCCGGCTCCGAAGGCAACGACACCGTGCTGCGCATGGTCCGCCATTACTGGGCGCTGAAAGGCAAGCCACAGAAGCAGACCATCATCGGCCGCATCAACGGCTACCACGGCTCCACCGTGGCAGGTGCCAGCCTGGGTGGCATGAGCGGCATGCACGAGCAGGGCGGCCTGCCGATTCCTGGCATCGTGCATATCCCGCAGCCTTACTGGTTCGGCGAAGGCGGTGACATGACCCCGGACGAGTTCGGGGTGTGGGCGGCCGAGCAGCTAGAGCAGAAAATCCTCGAAGTCGGCGAAGACAACGTCGCCGCCTTTATCGCCGAGCCGATCCAGGGCGCCGGCGGCGTGATCATCCCGCCGGAAACCTACTGGCCGAAGGTGAAGGAGATCCTCGCCAAGTACGACATCCTGTTCGTCGCCGACGAAGTGATCTGCGGTTTCGGTCGTACCGGCGAGTGGTTCGGTTCCGACTACTACGACCTCAAGCCCGACCTGATGACCATCGCCAAGGGCCTGACTTCCGGTTACATCCCCATGGGCGGTGTGATCGTGCGTGACACCGTGGCCCAGGTACTCAGCGAAGGCGGCGACTTCAACCACGGCTTCACCTACTCTGGCCACCCGGTAGCGGCGGCGGTGGGCCTGGAAAACCTGCGCATCCTGCGCGACGAGAAAATCGTCGAGAAGGCGCGCACCGAAGCGGCACCTTATTTGCAAAAGCGTTTGCGTGAGCTGCAGGACCACCCTCTGGTGGGCGAGGTACGCGGCCTGGGCCTGCTCGGCGCGATCGAGCTGGTCAAGGACAAGGCCACCCGCAGCCGTTACGAAGGCAAGGGCGTAGGCATGATCTGCCGCACCTTCTGCTTCGAAAACGGCCTGATCATGCGCGCAGTGGGTGACACCATGATCATTGCGCCGCCGCTGGTGATCAGCCATGCAGAGATCGACGAACTGGTGGAAAAGGCACGCAAATGCCTGGACCTGACGCTCGAAGCGATTCGTTGACAGTTTGCTAGGCTAGCGATGTGACATTAAGACGTTACAAGGCCCTGCTTTCCTTGATACAGAGCCTTGTAACTTGCCAGACTAGCGACTGTTTCAGTCGCCGCGCGCTCTGCACTGTAGGTCCTGGCTGCTGAACAGATGGCTAAATAAAAAATTCTGGAGCATTACGCATGAATAAATTGGGCAAGACGTTGCTGGCCACCGCCCTGATGGGTGCCATGGCTACCGCTGTTCAGGCTGAAGACAAGGTGTTGAACGTCTACAACTGGTCGGACTACATCGCTCCGGACACTATCGCCAAGTTCGAGAAGCAGTCGGGCATCAAGGTCAAGTACGACGTCTTCGACAGCAACGAAACCCTCGAGGCCAAACTGCTGGCCGGCAAGTCCGGCTACGACATCGTGGTGCCGTCCAACAACTTCCTGGCCAAGCAGATCAAAGCTGGCGTGTATGAGGAACTGGACCGCTCCAAGCTGCCGAACTGGAAGAACCTCGACCCTGACCTGCTCAAGGCCGTTGGCGATGCCAGCGACAAGGACAACAAGCACGCCTTCCCGTACATGTGGGGCTCGATCGGCATCGGCTACAACCCGGAGAAGGTCAAGGCCGCGCTGGGCGTAGACAAGATCGACTCGTGGGACGTGGTGTTCAAGCCTGAGAACATCGCCAAGCTCAAGAGCTGCGGCGTGAGCTTCCTCGATGCCCCGACCGAAATGCTCCCGGCTGCGCTGCACTACCTGGGCCTGCCGAGCAACAGCACCAAGAAGGAAGACCTGAAGGCCGCCGAGGACCTGTTCCTCAAGATCCGTCCTTCGATCACCTACTTCCACTCGTCCAAGTACATCGGCGACATGGCCAACGGCAACATCTGCGTAGCTGTCGGTTACTCGGGTGACCTGGAGCAGTCCAAGGCCCGTGCCCACGAAGCTGGCGACAAGGTCAAGGTGGACTACGTCATTCCGAAGGAAGGTGCCGGTACCTTCTACGACATGGTCGCCATCCCCAAGGATGCCGAGCATAAAGACGCTGCCTACCAGTTCATGAACTTCCTGATGCAGCCGGAAATCATGGCCGAGATCACCAACGCCGTGCGCTTCCCGAACGGCAACGCTGCCGCCACCCAGTTCGTGGACAAGGAAATCACCAGCGATCCGAGCATCTATCCGCCAGCTGAAGTGAAGAAGCAGCTGTACGCGATCGCTGCGCCTGAAGCGTCTGCCCAGCGTGTGATCACCCGCAGCTGGACCAAGATCAAGTCGGGCAAATAAGCCCGATGCGGTACCTCTGGGCCGGGGAATCCCGGCCCAGAGCCAGTGAAAGGCAATTGATGATTGCGGCATCGAAGCTGCGAAGGTAAGTTGCGCGCCGGTTTTGCGTGTGCGGCAGCATTGTCGCTACCCAGGCACTGATTGTGAGGACCACCCACTTGTCCATTTCTGTATTCCGCAAGGCCTTGATGGCTGGAGCGGGCCTGACGCTGGCATGCAGCGTCCAAGCGGCGCCTACGGTGCACTTCTACAACTGGTCCGACTACATCGGCCCGACCACACTCGCGGACTTCGAGAAAGCCACGGGCATCAAGCCCGTGCAAGATGTGTTCGATTCCAACGAAACCCTGGAAGGCAAGCTGCTGGCCGGCAATACCGGCTATGACGTGGTAGTGCCGTCCAACCATTTCCTCGGCAAGCAGATCAAGGCGGGCGCGTTCCAGAAGCTCGACAAGAACCTGCTGCCCAATTATTCCAACCTGGACCCGGCGCTGATGAAGCGCCTGGAAAGGAACGACCCGGGCAACCAGTACGCCGTGCCTTACCTGTGGGGCACCAACGGCATCGGTTACAACGTCGACAAGGTGAAGGCCGCGCTGGGCGTGGACACCATCGACTCCTGGGCGGTGCTGTTCGAGCCCGAGAACATGAAGAAGCTCGCCAAGTGCGGCGTGGCCTTCCTCGACTCGGCGGACGAAATGCTGCCGGCGGTGCTCAACTACATGGGGCTGGACCCCAACAGCACCAATGCCAAGGACTACCAGGCCGCCGAGAAGAAACTGCTGGCGGTACGCCCGTACGTGACCTACTTCCACTCGTCCAAGTACATCACCGACCTGGCCAACGGCGACATCTGCGTCGCGGCAGGTTTCTCGGGTGATGTGTTCCAGGCCAAGACCCGCGCCGAAGAAGCGAAGAAGGGCGTGAACCTGGCCTACGCCATTCCCAAGGAAGGCGGCAACCTCTGGTTCGACGTGCTGGCGATCCCCAAGGACGCCAAGAACGTCAAAGAGGCGCATGCCTTCATCAACTATTTGCTGAAGCCTGAGGTTATCGCCCAGGTCAGTGATTACGTCGGTTACGCCAACCCGAACCCCAAGGCTGGCGACCTGATGGACCAGGCCGTGAGGACTGACGCCGCGGTTTACCCACCGCAGGAAGTGCTGAACAAGATGTTCGTGAATTCAGAGTTGCCACCCAAGGTGCAACGGCTGATGACCCGTAGCTGGACCAAGGTCAAGTCGGGCAAGTAAAAATCCAGGCCCGTGGCGGCACCTGTAGAACAGGGCTCGCGGGCACAAAAATCTTGTTGGGAGTTTCACTCATGGCAGTTGCCTCCGGTGCCTATAAAAAAGCCCTCGAGGGTGGCCAGCAACCCAAGCAGGTGCTGGTCAAGATCGACCGGGTCACGAAAAAGTTCGACGAAACGGTAGCCGTGGACGATGTGTCCCTGGAAATCCGCAAGGGCGAGATCTTCGCTCTTCTGGGGGGCTCCGGTTCCGGCAAGTCCACCTTGCTGCGCATGCTGGCCGGCTTCGAACGCCCGACCGAAGGGCGGATCTTCCTCGATGGCGTCGACATCACCGACATGCCGCCCTACGAGCGGCCGATCAACATGATGTTCCAGTCCTACGCGCTGTTCCCGCACATGACCGTGGCGCAGAACATCGCCTTCGGCCTGCAGCAGGACAAAATGCCCAAGGCCGAGATCGACGCCCGCGTGGCCGAGATGCTCAAGCTGGTGCACATGACCCAGTACGCCAAGCGCAAGCCGCACCAGCTGTCCGGCGGCCAGCGCCAGCGCGTGGCCCTGGCCCGCTCGCTGGCCAAGCGCCCCAAGCTGCTGCTGCTCGACGAGCCGATGGGTGCACTGGACAAGAAACTGCGTTCGCAGATGCAGCTGGAACTGGTGGAGATCATCGAGCGCGTTGGCGTGACCTGCGTGATGGTGACCCACGATCAGGAAGAGGCCATGACCATGGCCCAGCGCATCGCCATCATGCACCTGGGCTGGATCGCCCAGATCGGCTCGCCGGTGGACATCTACGAGACGCCTACCAGCCGCCTGGTGTGCGAATTCATCGGCAACGTCAACCTGTTCGAAGGTGAAGTGGTCGACGACGCCGAAGGCCACGCGATCATTGCCAGCCCGGAGCTGGAGCGCAAGATCTATGTCGGCCATGGCATCACCACGTCGGTGGAAGACAAGCACATCACCTACGCCCTGCGCCCGGAAAAGATGCTGGTCACCACCCAGCAACCGACCTGCGAGCACAACTGGTCGCGCGGCAAGGTTCACGACATTGCCTACCTGGGTGGCCACTCGGTGTTCTACGTCGAGTTGCCGAGCGGCAAGGTCGTCCAGTCGTTCGTCGCCAACGCCGAGCGCCAGGGCACGCGCCCGACCTGGGGCGATGAAGTGTACGTGTGGTGGGAAGACGACAGCGGCGTGGTACTGCGGTCATGAAACTGCGCAAGCTCAAGCGAGCCTTCCAGCGTATTACCCCGGAGGGGCGGCACCTGGTGATCGGCGTGCCTTTCATCTGGCTGTTCCTGTTCTTCATGCTGCCGTTCTTCATCGTGCTGAAGATCAGCTTCGCCGAAGCCGACGTGGCGATCCCGCCGTATACCGAGATCTACAGCTACGTCGAAGACAAGGTCCAGCTGGTGCTCAACCTGGCCAACTATGGCCTGTTGACCGAGGATGAGCTGTATATCTCGGCCTACCTGGGCTCGCTGAAGATGGCCTTCTTCAGCACCCTGCTGTGCCTGCTGATCGGCTACCCGATGGCCTATGCCATTGCCAACGCCAAGAAGGAGACCCAGACGGTCCTACTGTTGCTGATCATGATGCCGACCTGGACCGCGATCCTGATCCGCGTCTATGCCTGGATGGGCATTCTCAGCAACAACGGCCTGCTCAACGGCTTCCTGCTGTGGACCGGGTTGATCGACCAGCCGCTGCAAATCCTCAACACCAACCTGGCGGTGTACATCGGCGTGGTCTATTCGTACCTGCCGTTCATGATCCTGCCGCTGTTCGCCAACCTGGTGAAGCACGATCCGAGCCTGCTCGAGGCCGCTTCGGACCTGGGTTCGAGCACCTTCAACAGCTTCTGGAAGATCACCGTACCGCTGTCGAAGAACGGCATCATCGCCGGCTGCATGCTGGTGTTCATCCCGGTGGTGGGCGAGTTCGTGATTCCTGAACTGCTTGGCGGCCCGGAAACCCTGATGATCGGCAAGGTGCTGTGGCAAGAGTTCTTCAACAACCGTGACTGGCCGGTGGCCTCTGCGCTGGCGGTAGTGATGCTGGCGATCCTGATCGTGCCGATCCTGCTGTTCAACCGCAGCCAGGCCAAAGAAATGGAGGGCAGGGCATGAAGCGCTTCAGTTTCTCCAAGCTGATGCTGGTGCTCGGCTTGCTGTTCATCTACCTGCCGATGCTGATCCTGGTGATCTACTCGTTCAACGCCTCCAAGCTGGTGACGGTGTGGGGTGGCTGGTCGGTGAAGTGGTACGTCGGCCTGCTCGACAACACCCAGTTGATGGGTTCGGTGATGCGTTCGCTGGAAATCGCCTGCTACACGGCGGTGGCGGCGGTGGCGCTGGGTACCTTGGCGGCGTTCGTGCTGACCCGGGTTACCCGCTTCAAGGGCCGCACGCTGTTCGGTGGCCTGGTCACCGCGCCGCTGGTAATGCCCGAGGTGATCACCGGCCTGTCGCTGTTGCTGCTGTTCGTGGCCATGGCGCAGATGATCGGCTGGCCGCAGGAGCGTGGCATCGTCACCATCTGGATCGCCCATACCACGTTCTGTGCCGCGTATGTGGCGGTGGTGGTGTCGGCACGCCTGCGGGAGCTGGACCTGTCGATCGAGGAAGCGGCGATGGACCTGGGTGCCAAGCCGTGGAAGGTGTTCTTCCTGATCACCATCCCGATGATCGCGCCGTCGCTGGCGGCGGGCGGCATGATGTCGTTCGCCCTGTCGCTGGATGACCTGGTACTGGCCAGCTTCGTCTCCGGCCCTGGTTCGACCACCTTGCCGATGGAAGTGTTCTCGGCGGTGCGCCTGGGCGTGAAGCCGGAGATCAACGCCGTGGCAAGCCTGATCCTGCTGTCGGTGTCGCTGGTGACCTTCTTCGTCTGGTACTTCAGCCGCCAGGCCGAAGAGCGCCGTCGCAAGGCGATTCAGCAGGCGATCGAAGAGGGCGCTGCGGCGAATGCTTCGCAGCCACAGGTCAAGCGCCCGGCGCAGGTGGCTGCGTCGGCTTGATCCGGCCCTTTCGCGGGCTCGCCCGCTCCCACAGAAATATCACTGCCTCGAGCCTGTGTTAATCCCTGTGGGAGCGGGTTTACCCGCGAAGGCCCCAGCACAGATTCAAAGCCAGATTGCATCCCAATGTGGATAGTCCCTGACACTTCTGACCAGGCCTGCCCGCAAGGGGTTGGCAACAATGTACCTGGCGACATGCACCATGCATTCTTCCCTTCTCAATGCCCGGTCCTGATACCCAGGCTGCCATACCGGATCCTGCTCAACCCCCGACTGATGCAAAACCAGACTGGACCTGGACTTGAACCTGCGCATCAAGGTGCCCAACGTCGTACCTTTCAACTCGATCAGCCAATGCAGATGGTCCGGCATCAGCACCCAGGCCAATGATCGGCAGGCATGTTCCTGGTCTGATTGTCGCAGTTGGTGAATGACCAGCCGGGCATGGTGGAAATCATGGAACAGCGGCTTGCGCTGGTGGGTGACGGTGGTCAGCAGATAGAGCCGGCCAAGTTCTAAATAGCGACCACGGCGAAGCAGGTGAGACTGGGCTCGCGACATTGGCTTCTTCCTTGAAAAGCAGGTGACTTTTCAAAGGTAGTGGCTGAGATACAGGTGCTGTGTAGATCATGGTTTCTGGATATGGCAGAAGCTTGCGGATGGCAGTACCGGCCCTTTCGCGGGTGAACCCGCTCCCACAGGTATTGCGCAGGTCCTGAAGGCTGCACATAACCCTGTGGGTGCGGGTTCACCCGCGAAGAGGACCTGAAGGTGTACGACTTTTCATCAACTCAAACCAAAGGCTTCAGTTGGATCGGCTTGGGAATTATCCTACGAGCCGTGTGGAAGCTGCTCTGTTGTAGGGGAAATGCCCCAGGGATAACGTCGTCGAGTCGCCAATCAAGGTGACCGGGTGTGAGAAACCCGCTCGATGTTGAACAGGCTTCCTGTCATGGCGGCTTTGCGTGGGCAGGCCTCGGCCTGGCCGGGTTCAATGTCCTCGGTTTTCTCACCCCGCGTACGGCTGCCACCCCTTATCCGTGAGAAAGATGAGCTGGCGGTTCCATAAACGACATTGGATTCCGACCATGACAACGCACGTTCCAAATCACCCACAAAACAGCAGCACCGTCGGTAAAGAAACCTGCATGGACCTTTTCCGCGTCCAGGCCAACATCCCCTTCAACCATGCCTTCTCCGAACTCTCCGTAATGCTCGGGTGCATTAATCACCTGACGACCGAAGCCGAGATGGAAAATGACCGGCTGGCTGGTAGTGCCGCGAGAATTCTCAGTGGCTTTGCCAAAGCATTGATTGATGACATAGAGCTGGGGTTGAACAAGGCTTCAGTTCAGCTCTGACCTGTACCGGCCCTTTCGCGGGCACGCCCGCTACCACAGGTACAGCGCAGGCTTGAGGCTGGCGACCATCCTGTGGGAGCGGGCGTGCCCGCGAAGAGGCCCGCGCAGGCGCCGAAAATGCCAGCTTGATCGCGGTCAGTGCCGTTTATCGAACCCTGATCTACGCTAACAGTCGCATCCCACGAATCATTTGCGCGCAAGCAAGGAGCCTGCATGACGTTGATACGTCCGCTGTTGGTCGTCTGCCTGGGGCTTGTGTCCCTGCTGTCGGGCTGTAGTAAGGAAGAAACCACCGAAACACTGCCTCGCGTAGGCGTGCAACAGGTATCACCCACCGATTTCGCTGCCAGGGTCACCCTGACTGGCGATGTGCAGGCGCGGGTGCAGACAGACCTGTCATTCCGTGTGGGCGGCAAGATCATTTCGCGCAGTGTCGATGTCGGCGACCACGTCAAGGCCAACCAGGTGCTGGCGCGGCTGGACCCGAAAGACCTGCAGAACAATGTCGACTCGGCCAAGGCCGAGGTGTTCGCCGCGCAGGCGCGGGTCACCCAGACCAGCGCTGCCTTCGTACGCCAGCAAAAGCTGTTGCCCAAGGGCTACACCAGCCAGAGCGAATACGATTCCGCCGAAGCCGCGCTGCGTAGCAACCAGAGCGCGCTCAAGGCCGCACAGGCACAATTGGCCAATGCCAACGAACAACTGAGCTATACCGCGCTGGTCTCCGAGGCCGATGGGGTCATCACCGAGCGCCAGGCCGAGGTTGGCCAGGTGGTGCAGGCGACCATGCCGATCTTCAGCCTGGCCACCGATGGTGACCGTGATGCCGTGTTCAATGTCTACGAATCGCTGCTGGTGGCTCCGCCAAGCGACGCCGGCGTGATCGTCAGCCTGCTGGACGACCCCAAGGTCCAGGCCCGTGGCTTCGTGCGCGAAATCACCCCCACGGTATCCGCGCAAAGCGGCACGGTACAGGTCAAGGTCGGGCTGAGGGATGTGCCGCCAGGGATGCAACTGGGTGCACCGGTGACGGCCACCACCAATGCCCAGGGCCGACCAAGTATCGAGCTGCCATGGTCGGCACTGACCAAGGCCCTGCATGAGCCTGCCGTGTGGGTGGTGGGCGAGGGTGACAAGGTAGAGCTGCGCAAGGTCGAGGTCAGCCGTTACCTCACCGGCAGGATCGTGGTCGCCAGTGGCCTGAAAGGCGGCGAGACCGTGGTGGTCAATGGCGGGCAGTTGCTGCACCCCGGCATGCAGGTGCTGAAGGTCGATGCCAAGGCCAAAGGGGGTGAGCTATGAAGCGCCTGCTGCTGATGCTGTCGGCCGGCGTGCTGTTGGCCGGCTGCAGTAGCGAGGATGAAGTGCCGGAGCCGATTCGGCCGGTGCTGTCGGTCAAGGTCGAACCCCAGGTGCAGTCGCAGCTGGGCCGCTTCGCCGGCAGTATCCAGGCCCGTTTCGAAAGCACCTTGGGCTTCCGGGTTTCCGGGCGTATTGCCCGGCGCTGGCTGGATGTGGGCGCCCAGGTGAAACCGGGTGACACCTTGGCCACCCTCGACCCGACCGACCAGCAGAACCAGTTGCGCGCCGCCGAAGGCGACTTGGCCAAGGTGCAGGCGCAGTGGATCAACGCCCAGGCCGATGCCCGCCGGCAGCAACAGCTATATGACCGTGGCGTAGGCGCCCAGGCCCAGCTGGATATCGCCCAGACCAACCTGAAAACCACCAGCGCGGCGTTGGAACAGGCGCGCTCTGCGCTCAGCCAGGCGCGTGACCAGCTCGACTACAGTACCTTGCGAACCGACCATGCCGCGGTAATCACTGCCTGGCAGGCCGAAGCCGGGCAAACCGTCACCGCTGGCCAGGCCGTGGTAACCCTGGCCAGGCCGGATGTGAAGGAAGCGGTGATCGATCTGCCGATCGGCCTGGCCGAGCAGTTGAGCAAAGGCCTGACCTTCACCGTTGCTTCGCAGCTGGACCCGACCATCAACACCACCGCCAGCTTGCGGGAACTGGAACCCCAGGCCGACGCCACCACGCGCACCCGCCGCGCGCGCCTGACCCTGGCGAGCACCCCGGCGGCGTTCCACCTGGGCACCGCCATCAGCGTGACCCTGAGTTCGGAGGTGTCGCCGCGCAGCGAACTGCCCTTGAGTGCCTTGCTCGAGCGCGACGGCAAGACCCAGGTATGGGTGATCGATACGCAGCAGAAGACCGTGGCCACCCGTGATGTGGCCCTGATCGGTCGAACCGCCGACAGCATCGTCCTGACCTCGGGCGTACAGCCCGGCGAGCGGGTGGTGACTGCGGGCGTGAACAGCCTCAAGCCTGGCCAGAAGGTCACCTTCGACGAGGATGCGCAATGAAAGGAAGCTTCAACCTGTCCGACTGGGCACTCAAGCATCAATCGTTCGTCTGGTACCTGATGTTCGTCGGCCTGCTGATGGGGATCTTTTCCTACTTCAACCTGGGCCGTGAGGAAGACCCGTCGTTCACCATCAAGACCATGGTCATCCAGACCCGCTGGCCCGGCGCGACCCAGGACGAAACCCTGTACCAGGTCACCGACCGTATCGAGAAGAAGCTCGAGGAACTCGACTCCCTCGACTACACCAAAAGCTACACCCGCCCCGGCGAATCCACGGTCTACGTGTACCTGCGCGACACCACCAAGGCCAAGGACATCCCGGAAATCTGGTACCAGGTGCGCAAGAAGATCCAGGACATTCGCGGTGAATTCCCTGCGGGTATACAAGGGCCCGGGTTCAACGATGAATTCGGCGATGTGTTCGGTTCTATCTATGCCTTCACCGCCGACGGCCTGACCCTGCGCCAGCTGCGCGACTACGTGGAACAGGCGCGGGCCGAAGTGCGCGATGTGCCCAACATCGGCAAGATCGAGCTGATCGGCACCCAGGACGAAGTGCTTTACCTGAACTTCTCCACCCGCAAGCTGGCAGCCCTGGGCATCGATCAGCGCCAGGTCATGCAGGCCCTGCAATCGCAAAACGCCGTGACCCCTGCCGGTGTGATCGAGGCCGGGCCGGAACGTATCTCGGTGCGTACCTCTGGGCAGTTCACCTCGGAAAAGGACCTGGAAACCGTCAACCTGAAGATTAACGACCGCTTCTTCCGCCTGGCAGACATCGCCGATATCGAGCGCGGCTACGTCGACCCTCCTTCGCCGATGTTCCGCTACAACGGCCAGACGGCGCTGGGCCTGGCCATCGGCATGAAGGCCGGCGGCAATATCCAGGTGTTCGGCGCGGCGCTGAAAAAGCGCATGGACCAGGTGGTCGAAGACCTGCCGGTGGGCGTCGGGGTACACACTGTTTCCGACCAGGCCGTGGTGGTCAAGCAAGCCGTCGGTGGCTTCACCAGTGCGCTGTTCGAGGCGGTGGTGATCGTGCTGGCGGTGAGCTTCGTCAGCCTCGGTGTGCGTGCCGGGCTGGTGGTGGCCTGCTCGATCCCGCTGGTGCTGGCCATGGTGTTCGTGTTCATGGAATACAGCGGTATCACCATGCAGCGGATTTCGCTGGGGGCGCTGATCATCGCCCTGGGCCTGCTGGTGGATGATGCGATGATCACTGTGGAAGTGATGGTCACACGGCTGGAAATGGGCGAAAGCAAGGAGCAGGCGGCAACTTTTGCCTATACCTCCACAGCCTTCCCCATGCTCACCGGCACTTTGGTGACTGTGGCCGGCTTCGTGCCGATCGGCCTCAACGCCAGCTCGGCGGGTGAATACACCTACACGCTGTTTGCGGTAATTGCCGTGGCACTGATGGTGTCGTGGGTGGTGGCGGTATTCTTCGCTCCGGTGTTAGGCGTGCACATCCTCAGCAGTGCCAAGCTCAAGCACCATGAAGCCGAGCCGGGCCGTGTCGGCCGGGCCTTCGAGCATGGTTTGTTGTGGTGCATGCGCAACCGCTGGCTGACCATCATCGGCACCGTGGTGCTGTTCGCCCTGGCGATCTTCTCCGAACGCTTCGTGCAGAACCAGTTCTTCCCGTCCTCTGACCGCCCGGAAATCCTCGTCGACCTCAACCTGCCGCAGAACGCCTCGATCGAGGAGACGCGCAAGGTGGTCGACCGTTTCGAGGCGCGGATCAAGGACGACCCGGACCTGGTGCACTGGAGTACCTATATCGGCCAGGGCGCGATCCGCTTCTACCTGCCCCTCGACCAGCAGTTGCAGAACCCGTACTACGCGCAGCTGGTGATCGTCAGCAAGGGCTTCGAAGAACGTCAGGCCATGATGGAGCGCCTGCAGAAGATCCTGCATGAAGAATTCGTTGGCGTCGGCACCAACGTGCAATCGCTGGAAATGGGCCCACCGGTGGGCCGACCGATCCAGTATCGGGTAAGCGGTGCCAATATCGACGAGGTTCGCAAGCACGCCATCGAGCTGGCCACCTTGCTAGACCAGAACGAGCACATCGGCGAAATGATCTACGACTGGAACGAGCCGGGTAAGGTGCTGCGCGTGGAAATCGCCCAGGACAAGGCGCGCCAGCTGGGCCTGTCGTCGGAGGACGTGGCCAATGTGATGAACAGCATCGTCAGCGGCGTGCAGATCACCCAGGTCAACGACAACATCTACCTGGTCGACGTGGTCGCCCGTGCCGAGGACAGCGAGCGTGGCTCGCCGGATACCCTGCAGAACCTGCAGATCCTGACACCCAACGGCACTTCGATCCCGCTGCTGGCGTTCGCCACCGTGCGCTACGAGCTGGAGCAGCCGCTGGTGTGGCGTCGCGACCGCAAGCCGACCATCACCATCAAGGCTTCGGTCAACGGCGACATCCAGCCCACCGACCTGGTGGCCCAGCTGAAGCCGAAGATCGACGAGTTCGCCAGCAAGTTGCCGGTGGGCTTCGAGGTGGCCACCGGCGGTACGGTGGAGGAGAGCGCCAAGGCGCAGGGGCCGATCCGCAAGGTCATCCCGCTGATGCTGTTCCTGATGGCGACGTTCCTGATGATCCAGCTGCACAGCGTGCAGAAGCTGTTCCTGGTGGTCAGCGTGGCGCCGCTGGGGTTGATTGGCGTGATCATTGCGCTGGTGCCCACAGGTACGCCCATGGGCTTCGTGGCGATTCTCGGCATTCTCGCGCTGGCGGGCATCATCATTCGTAACTCGGTGATCCTGGTGACCCAGATCGATGAGTTCGAAGCCCAGGGCTTGTCGCCGTGGGATGCGGTGGTGGAGGCAACCAACCACCGGCGCCGGCCGATTCTGCTGACCGCAGCAGCGGCGAGCCTGGGCATGATCCCGATTGCCCGCGAAGTGTTCTGGGGGCCGATGGCCTACGCCATGATTGGCGGGATCATCGTGGCGACCCTGCTGACGCTGCTGTTCCTGCCGGCCTTGTATGTGGCCTGGTACAAGATCCGCGAGCCACAGAAGAAACCCTCCTGACCACGCATCCCCTTGTGGGAGCAGCCTCGTGCTGCGAAGAGGCCGGTAAATTCATCATCAAATGCTGATGGGATTGCCGGCCTCTTCGCAGCACGAGGCTGCTCCTACAAGGGAAATGCGGCGCTTAAAAAATGGTTATATAAACATTCTCAAACAGTATTTTTAAGAATAACCCCGCCTCACTACTATTGCCCTCAAGCCAGGCGCAAATCCCCTTCAAACCTCAGCCCGGCACCCTCACTCCAAGGAGAACGAGCATGAGTGCATCTCTGCGTAGCATCGACGGTCAGGACGAAGCCACCATTCTGCGTGAAATCCAGAGCGCTCTGCGCGACCTGCGATTCGGTGCGGTGGAGATAACCGTGCACAACGCTCAGGTCGTACAGATCGAGCGCAAGGAGAAGTTCCGCCTGCAGCAGCCCGGCAACAAGACCGGCTGATCGCGCCACACATTCAAAACTAGAAAAATGCCAATCAGGAGCTTCACCATGTCCATCCGCCGTTATGCGCTTGCCGCCCTGGCCAGTGCTGTTTTTGCCGGTTCCGCCATCGCCAAGGACTACGAACTGCTGAACGTGTCCTACGACCCGACCCGCGAGCTGTACCAGCAGTACAACGCCGAGTTCATCAAGCACTGGCAGCAGGCCCACCCGGGCGACAAGGTGAAGATCCAGCAATCCCACGGCGGTTCGGGCAAGCAGGCCCGTGCGGTGATCGACGGCCTGGGTGCCGACGTGGTGACCCTGGCCTTGGCCGGCGACATCGATGAAGTCGCCAAGCTCGGCAAGACCCTGCCAGACAACTGGCAGACCCGCCTGCCGGATGCCAGCACCCCGTACACCTCGACCATCGTGTTCCTGGTGCGCAAGGGCAACCCGAAAGGCATCAAGGACTGGGGCGACCTGATCAAGAAGGACGTGTCGGTCATCACCCCCAACCCGAAAACCTCCGGCGGCGCCCGTTGGAACTTCCTGGCTGCCTGGGCCTATGGCCTGAAGGCCGGCGGTAGCGAAGAAAAGGCCAAGGAGTACGTGCAGGAGCTGTTCAAGCACGTCCCGGTGCTGGATACCGGCGCCCGTGGCTCGACCATCACCTTCGTCAATAACGGCCAGGGCGATGTGCTGTTGGCCTGGGAAAACGAAGCCTTCCTGGCGCTGAAGGAAGACGGAGGTGCCGACAAGTTCGAGATCGTCGTGCCGTCGTTGTCGATCCTCGCCGAACCGCCAGTGGCGGTGGTGGACAAGAACGCCGAGAAGAAGGGCAATACCGAGATTGCCACCGAATACCTCAAGCACCTGTACAGCCCGGCCGGGCAGAAGATCGCAGCCGAGAACTTCTACCGCCCGCGTGACGAGAAGGTCGCTGCCGAGTTCGGCAAGCAGTTCCCGAAACTGGACCTGGTGACCATCGACAAGGACTTTGGTGGCTGGAAGACTGCACAACCTAAATTCTTCAATGATGGCGGTGTGTTCGACCAGATCTATCAGGCACAGTAATCGCCAAGGAAAAGCGGGGCCGCGCTGCGGCCCCAGGATTCAGAAGCTTGCACCGACCCGGGATCTGTCCCGGGTTTCGTGCGTTCAACCAGGGATATTTATGTCACGTCGCATTTCCCCCGTCATACCCGGCTTCGGGCTGACGCTGGGCTACACCTTGGTGTACCTCAGCCTGATAGTGCTGATACCGCTGGCCGCCATGTTCGTGCATGCCGCGCAGCTTACCTGGGAGCAGTTCTGGAACATCATCAGTGCACCGCGGGTGATCGCCGCGCTCAAGCTGAGTTTCGGCACCGCCCTGTTCGCCGCCATCATCAATGGTGTGATCGGTACCCTGCTGGCCTGGGTGCTGGTGCGCTACACCTTCCCTGGGCGCAAGATCATCGATGCAATGATCGACCTGCCGTTCGCCCTGCCCACCGCCGTGGCCGGTATTGCCCTGACCGCCCTGTACGCACCCTCGGGCTGGGTCGGCCAGTTCGCCACCGACCTGGGCTTCAAGATCGCTTACACCCCACTGGGCATCACCCTGGCGCTGACCTTCGTCACCCTGCCGTTCGTGGTGCGTACGGTGCAGCCGGTGCTGGCCGACATTCCGCGTGAAGTGGAGGAGGCCGCTGCCTGCCTGGGCGCCAAGCCGCTGCAGGTGTTCCGCCATGTGCTGGCGCCAGCGCTGCTGCCTGCCTGGCTGACAGGTTTTGCCCTGGCCTTCGCCCGCGGCGTGGGCGAGTATGGTTCGGTGATCTTCATTGCCGGCAACATGCCGATGAAAACCGAGATCCTGCCGCTGCTGATCATGGTCAAGCTCGACCAATACGACTACACCGGCGCGACCGCCATCGGCGTGCTGATGCTGGTGGTTTCCTTCATCCTGCTGCTGCTGATCAACCTGCTGCAGCGCCGCATCGAAACCCCTTGAAGGAGGCCGGCATGTCCAGTTCATCCCTGAATGCAACCGCCGCCGCCAACGCCGCCCGCCGGGGCAGCGCCACTTCGCGGCGTATCCTGATCGGCCTTGGCTGGCTGGTGTTCGCGCTGTTCCTGCTGCTGCCACTGGTGATCGTGGTGTCGCAGGCGCTGAAGAACGGCTTTGGCACCTTCTTCGAGGCGATCTTCGAGCCTGACGCATTGTCGGCGCTGAAGCTGACCCTGCTCGCCGTGGCCATTTCGGTGCCGCTGAACCTGGTGTTCGGTGTCAGCGCCGCCTGGTGCGTGAGCAAGTACACCTTCCGTGGCAAGAGTATCCTGGTCACCCTGATCGATCTGCCGTTCTCGGTGTCGCCGGTGATCGCGGGCCTGGTCTACGTGCTGATGTTCGGCGCGCAAGGCCTGTTCGGGCCATGGCTGCAGGACCACGATATCCAGATCGTGTTCGCCCTGCCGGGCATCGTCCTGGCCACCATCTTCGTCACCGTACCGTTCGTGGCCCGTGAGCTGATCCCGCTGATGCAGGAGCAGGGCACGCAGGAAGAGGAGGCCGCGCGCTTGCTCGGCGCCAATGGTTGGCAAATGTTCTGGCACGTGACCCTGCCAAACATCAAATGGGGCCTGATCTATGGGGTGGTGCTGTGCACCGCGCGGGCCATGGGCGAGTTTGGCGCGGTGTCGGTGGTGTCCGGCCACATTCGCGGCGTGACCAACACCTTGCCGCTGCACGTGGAGATCCTCTACAACGAGTACAACCATGTCGCAGCCTTCAGCGTGGCCAGCCTGTTGCTGATCCTGGCGCTCTTCATCCTGCTGCTCAAGCAGTGGAGCGAGAACCGTATTAACCGCCTGCGCCACAGCGCCGCGGAGGAATGATTCATGTCGATCGAAGTTCGTAACGTCAGCAAGCGCTTCAACAGCTTCCAGGCCCTGGACAACATCAACCTGGACATCAACAGCGGCGAATTGGTGGCGCTGCTTGGCCCGTCCGGCTGCGGCAAGACCACGTTGCTGCGCATCATCGCCGGCCTGGAAACCCCCGACCAGGGCAATATCGTGTTCCATGGCGAGGACGTGTCCGGCCATGACGTGCGCGACCGCAACGTCGGTTTCGTGTTCCAGCACTACGCGTTGTTCCGCCACATGAGTGTGTTCGACAACGTTGCCTTCGGCCTGCGCATGAAGCCCAAGGGCGAGCGCCCGAGCGAGAGCAAGATAGCCGAGAAGGTGCATGAACTGCTGAACATGGTGCAGCTGGACTGGCTGTCCGACCGCTACCCCGAGCAGTTGTCCGGTGGCCAGCGCCAGCGTATCGCCCTGGCCCGTGCGCTGGCGGTGGAACCCAAGGTGCTGTTGCTGGACGAGCCTTTCGGTGCGCTGGATGCCAAGGTGCGCAAGGAGCTGCGCCGCTGGCTGGCGCGCCTGCACGAGGACATCAACCTGACGTCGGTGTTCGTCACCCACGACCAGGAAGAAGCCATGGAGGTGGCTGACCGCATCGTGGTGATGAACAAGGGCGTGATCGAGCAGATCGGCTCGCCGGGCGAGGTGTACGAGCACCCGGCCAACGATTTCGTCTACCACTTCCTTGGTGACTCCAACCGCCTGGCCCTGAGCGAAGGGCATCATGTGCTGTTCCGCCCGCACGAAGTGTCGCTGTCGCGGCACGAGACAGAAGGGCACCATGCGGCCGAGGTGCGCGACATCCGGCCGTTGGGCGCGACCACGCGGGTGACATTGAAGGTGGAAGGGCAGAGCGAGCTGATCGAGGCCGAAGTGGTCAAGGACCATGACAGCCTGACCGGGTTGGCGCGGGGGGAGACATTGTTCTTCCGGCCGAAGGTTTGGCAGAAGGTGGCGGATATTTGATTCGCCTTTGACGATGAAAAAGCCCGGGGGGCGGTCCCGGGCTTTTTTTATGCCTGACAGAATGGCGGCGCTAACGCTAAGCAGAAACGTCTGTTTTTTATGAATAAACGATGCGTGCGCAAGATTTAGCGGTTGGTTAAGTAATCGGCTTCTCGCTGTGGATAACGGCGGAGGTCCTATATAGCTGTCGATCTAGAAGCTCTTGATTCTTGGCCTAGTAAATTTGCTAGTTTTCAATCGCCGGGAATCGGCGGAGTATTGGGTTTTTGGGTGGGCCTGAGTCAAGGAATTGCCGAGTGCGCCTTTTCTGGGCTGTTGCCACGGCCATTGTTATTAAGGTCTCCTGAGGTTTAAATTCATCGCGTAGAAAATCATGGGGCTTGTAATATGTTTAATTCATACTCTCCTTATGGATATTTTTTCTCTGTGAGTGCTTTTGTGGGTGCATTGAATTTTAATGGTGAACACCTTGATGCACTAAGTGATCTATATTTTCTAGGGTTCGGATACAGGGCGTTCAGTCCAGCGTTGATGCGTTTCAATGGACCTGATGAGTTAAGTCCTTTCGATAGCGGTGGGTTGAATTGTTACTGTTATTGCTTAGGGGATCCTGTTAATCGTCAAGACCCTAACGGAAAAACTTCTTTCGCGACGCCGGCGTTGACCGCGATTGCGGCGCGTCGCTTTAAAAGTCTGCTCTTTGCCAAGATTAAAGGTCCCGTTGAATGGCGCCCATTACGGAACTGGAAAAAAGAATCGATTGTTCCAGAGGTTAGATATGCCAGAGAAAAAATTTCATCTGGTAAAGAGAGCGTGACGCATGTGGTGAATCAGAAGGGCTTGTCGGTGTTGGACCTTTCTGAGAAAAAGCATAAATTCATTCTAAGGCAGGATGAAAATTTTTTTATCAGTACCTTTTCCGAGTTTGATGATGCTCCTCTTTCTCACGCCAGTCTTGCGGAGCTTGGTCGACGTCAGTTAAGGTCGGCCTCTCCGGTTGTAGCTGCGGGATATATATATAGGGAAAATGGTCAAACTTATGTTGATAATCATTCGGGTCATTATCTTCCTAGTTACAGAAGCTCACAGGCGGCGGTGAATTACTTGAGGTCGATAAATGTACCAGCGATGAGTGTTCGTATGGTTGGTCAAATGATGCGTCGATGAGCGATGCCCCGCGCATTTTTTAGGCATGCAAGGTATGCAGGCCATCATCTAAGAAGTAAAGCTGCGGGGGGCGAGGGGTGTCATCATGAGCCTTCTGGCATACTCTCTCGAATCGGCCTGTTCGGCACCGTCTGGGGCATCATGGAAGCGCTCAAGGGCATCAGCGCGGCCGGCTCCGCCAGCCTAGGTAGTCTTTGGCCCCTTTTTTTCAACCCGAGGCTCCCACAGGGATCGCGTCAGTGGTAGGTTTTGGTTATTAACAAATAGCTTCTTATTCCTTTACTGATATATGTCCGCCCCTATACTTGTCTCCAAGCACGCAAGCTCACTGGAGGCGTCCCCATGCGCAATGAGTCGATTCGTTACCTGATTGTGCCGGGCTGGCAAGGATCGCCAGACAACCATTGGCAAAGTCACTGGCAGCGCACCCTGCCGAACAGTGTGCGGGTCGAGCAGCACGACTGGCTGACTCCGCAACGCCAGGACTGGGTGCAGGCACTGGAGCAGGCGATTGCCGCCGAGCGCTCACCGGTGATTCTGATTGCCCATAGCCTGGGCTGCATAACCGTCGCTCACTGGGCCGCGCAAGCCAGCCCGGCCCTGCTGCGGCGGGTCCGTGGCGCGCTGCTGGTGGCACCCTCTGACGTAGAGCGGCCGACCTGCGCGCCGGCTCTGCGCAACTTCGCGCCGATACCGACCGAAGCACTGCCATTCCCCAGCCAGGTGGTCAGCTCGGACAACGACCCGGCCGTGAGCGTGCCAAGGGCGTTGTACCTGGCCCAGGTCTGGGGCGCCGAAGCAGGGCTGCTGACCAACGCCGGGCACATCAACGTCAAGTCCGGCCATGAGCGCTGGGAACAAGGTTTCGCCTACTTGTATCGCTTGCAGAGCCGGGTCGAGCAGCGCGCACTGCGCCGCGCCTGATCGCCCTTACTGTTTACCGTTTGCCTGACGCCCGGCCATTGAAGGCCTGGGGCGGGAGTTCGTCATGACTTTTCAAAACCCTTTTGGCCAGCCGTTGCTGACCTTCCCTGAATTGGACAAGAGCCCACTGAGCATCCGCGCCAAGGCGCTGGTGTTCATCGACCCACGTTCGCAGCAGCTGCGCGAGGAGCTCGAGCACCTGGCGCCACAATCCTTGCCGGTGCTGATCCGTGGCGAAACCGGCACCGGCAAGGAACTGCTGGCCCGGCAGATCCACCGTGCCAGTGACCGCAGCGGGTTGTTCGTGTCGGTCAACTGCGCGGCCATCAGTCCCACCTACGCCGATGCCGAGTTGTTCGGCTACAGCGCCGGCAGCCAGGGTGGCACAGCCAGCAGCCGCGCCGGCTGGTTTGGCTCGGCCAACGGTGGCACTTTGTACCTGGACGAGATCGCCGACTTGCCGCTGGCAATTCAGGGCAAGCTGCTGGTCGCCCTGGAAAACCGCGAGGTTACCCGGGTGGGCGCGCAGCAGCCGCAACCGGTGGATGTGCGCCTGGTGGCCGCTACCAGCATCGACCTGGCGCGGGTGGTGCGCGCGGGGCGCTTCAACGAGCGCCTGTACCAGTACCTGCGCGAGGGAGCGCTGGAGCTACCGCCACTGCGCGAGCGGCCGGGCGATATCCTGCCGTTGGCCGAGTACTTCGTGGGCATCTACAGCGTGCGCCTGCAACGGCCTGTGCCGCTGGTGAGCGAGGCGGCGCAGCAGGTGCTGGAGGCACACCCCTGGCCCGGCAACACCCGTGAATTGGAGAATGTCATCCACTTTGCCTTGCTGCTGAATGATGGCGAGGAGATCCTGGCAGAGGACCTGGACCTGCCCGACCCTGCGCGCTAGGCACTGCTCAAAAGCAAAATGGCTGATAGCATTTTGTTTTTGGAATAAGCAGCTAAATAAAAGATATTTTTACGGAATAAAAAATCTGGGTATTGTCCGCCTCACGCCCGCTGGTGAACCGGTTGGGCACCCGATTCGCCATCGTCGATGGCCCAGAACCAGAACAAGGACCACCATGAAGAAGACCCTGCTGACCACTGCCCTGGCCGCTGCCCTGTCGTTTGCCGGCCTGGCTACCGCCGCCGAGAAACTGGTTGTCGCCGCCACCCCGGTACCGCACGCCGAAATCCTCGAGCTGATCAAGCCGACCCTGGCCAAGGAAGGTGTGGACCTGCAGATCAAGGTTTTCACCGACTACGTGCAGCCGAACGTGCAGGTTGACCAGAAGCGCCTGGACGCCAACTACTTCCAGACCCTGCCTTATCTGCAGAACTTCAACGAAGGCAAGGGCACCCACCTGGAAACCGTGATCGGCGTGCATGTCGAACCCTTTGGTGGTTACTCGAAGAAGGTCAAGAGCCTGGGCGAACTGAAAGAAGGCGCTACCGTTGCCATCCCTAACGAGGGCAGCAACAGCGGCCGCGCCCTGCTACTGCTGCAGAAAGCTGGCCTGATCACCCTGAAGGATCCGAAGAACGCCCTGGCCACCCCCAAGGACATTGCCGAGAACCCGAAGAAGCTGAAGTTCCGCGAGCTTGAGTCGGCCATGCTGCCGCGCGTGCTGGACCAGGTCGACCTGGACATGATCAACACCAACTACGCCCTGGAAGCCGGCCTGAACCCGGCCAAGGACGCGCTGGTGATCGAAGGCAGCGACTCGCCATACGTGAACTTCCTGGTCGCCCGCCCGGACAACAAGGACAGCGAAGCCATCCAGAAACTGGCCAAGGCCCTGACCAGCCCGGAAGTGAAGGAATTCATCGCCAAGAAGTACCAAGGTGCGGTGCTGCCGGCGTTCTGATGCGCTTGCATTACCTTGCATGACCCAACGCCGACACCCTTGTGTCGGCGTTTTTCACAAGGGCTGCAAAGCAGCCTCGGCAATCTCACTGGTTACGCGGTAGCCAGTTCAACAGGAACTCATTCACCACCCGCGGGTTCTCCAGGCTGGAGATATGCCCCGCAAACGGAATCTGCGCCGCCAGGCAGCCAATGATCCGCGCCATTTCATTGGACTCTTCCGGCGGCCGCGGAATGTCCTGATCGCCGCACATCAGGATGGTTCTCTCGCTCGGCAGCAGCTCGAGTTGCTCCAGAAGGTCGTGTCGTCCAAAGATTATCCGCCCCATGGGATCGAGGCTCTCGCGAATGGTTTGTGCACTGCTTGCCTTCAGCTGAGCACGAAACTGCTCACGGATTTCAGGTACGGTCTGGCCGCCTGCGTGGAAAAAAATAGGTACGATGATGTCGAGCAGAAGGTCGCTGAATTCGCCGGCTGCGCTGGCGGTATCCAGCAAGGCGAAATACTTGAGCCGAGTTTCCTCCGGCTCGGCGCCCAGGTAAGTGTCCATGAGCACCAGGCGATCAATTCGTTCAGGGTGGGTAGCAGCCAGCGGTGCCCCCCACATACCGCCTACCGACAGCCCGACCAGGTGGCACTTGGTAATTTCCAGTTTGTCCAGCAACGTCAGGTGCTGGTCGACCAAGCTGTTCATGTCGATGGTCGTGGCAGGCGGAGCATCGGAGCCGCCGTGGCCCCACAGCTCGGGGACGATGACGCGGAAGTGTGCTGACAAGGCTTCGATTTGTGGCTGCCACATCTCGGCGGACCACAGGTAGCTGTGGCCGAGCAGCACCGGGAAACCCTGGCCCTGGTCGATGTAGCTCATGCGGGCGCCGTCGATTTCGATGAAGTGTCTTTGCATGGAATGGGTCTCGGCTGGGAGTGCTGTAGGGTATTCGAAATTGTCGGGGGCCGCTTTGCGGCCCATTCGCAGCACAAGGCTGCTCCTACAGGGGCTCGCGGTCTCTTGTAGGAGCAGCCTTGTGCTGCGAATGGGCTGGCACCAGACGCAAGGTACTGTGCGCCGGGATCACCCCCATCTGCGCCTTCTGGTACTGCCCCTGCACATACCCTTCGGCCTGATCCGCAAAATGCCTGTCGAACGGCACACCACTCTGCCCGACCGGGTTGGTGGTCAGCGCCTGCCCGGCATCGGCAAAGTCGACCAGCCGCCGCGTCGACGGCCCATAGGTCACCGGCCATGGCGCCGGGCCGATCTTCGCCGAGAGGTTGTTCGGCACTTCATGGGTGCCCGGTGCGGCGAACGGGCCGACGTTGAACAGCAGGTTCAGCGGCTTTTTGACCCCCAGCGGGTGGTTGTGGGTCAGGGTATGGGCCTTGCCCCACTGCCAACTGGCCGGGTTGTTGCCCAGGGTTTCCCGCAGGTGCTTCAAGGTGTTCTGCCACGCCATGCGCACCACGGCGTTACGGTCGGTGCGCTGGTTGGCTCCGCGGGTGTTCCACCACGGCGAATCGGCATCCGCCGCCAGGCGCGGCAGGGCTGCGTCGATGGCGCGGGTGCTGATCAGCACCGGGAACCAGGTGTCGCCCAGTTCGTCATGCAAGGCCGCGAATGCCAGCTCGTAGAGGAACTGGTTGAACAGCGTGGCACTGGTCGAGTCGAGCGGGTAGTCGCCGCTCCAGGCTGCCAGTTGCTCGACCAGCTCCTTCTCTTCGTCACCTTCGGCCACTGCGCGTAGCGTTGCCAGCAGTGGTGCAAGGGTGCGCGGGCCATAGTCGCTTGCAGTGTCCAACTGCAGCGCCTGGCTATTCTGGGTATCCCACTTCACATCGGGGTTGGCCAAGTGGCGATCGAGCTGGCGGCCTCGGTCCGGCAGGTTGTAGTAACCGGGTATCGGCACTGCTGCTGGAGGCTGGTAGTTGGCCGAGACAATGTAGCCGCGTGCCGGGTTCTCCTGCTGCGGGTTGACGCTGAAGGGGTAGAAGCCGAGCTTGTCTGCCTGCGCACTGGCACCATCGAGGATGAACACGGGGTCGACGCCGTCGGGGCGGATCGGCAACTGCGCCGCTGCCCACCAACCGATATCGCCACGGGCATTGGCCCAGACCAGGTTCAGCCCCGGCGCATGCACCTTGGCCGCAGCCTCGCGCATCTTGCCCAGGGTATCGGCGCGGTTGAGCTGGTAGAAACCGTCTAGGATCGGGTTTTCGGTTTCCAGGAACGCCCACCACATGGCGATTGGCGTGGGCCCGGCAGTGGCACCCAGTACGTCGTTGACGATCGGGCCATGGGGCGAGCGGCGGAGGCTGAGGGTGACCGGTGCTTCGCCTTTAACGGCAATCTGCTGCTCGGTCTTTTCCAGCGCATGCCATTTGCCATCGACCATCACCTGGTTGGCGTCGGCAGGGTTGGTGCGCTCGGCGATCAGGTCGACGTCGTCATTCTGGAACATGGTCAGGCTCCAGCCGAAGTCGCGGTTGTGGCCGAGCAGGGCGAACGGGTTGAGCGCCTGGAAGTAGCCATACAGGTTGAAGCCCGGCGCCGACAGCTCGGCCTCGTACCACACCGCCGGCACCGCAAAACCGATGTGCGGGTCGCCGGCCAGCAGCGGCCTGCCGCTGCGGGTGCGGCTGCCGGCCACGGCCCAGGCGTTGCTGCCCTCGAATTGCGGGATGCCCGCATCGCCCAGCGCGTCATGGCTGAGGCGGGCGAGGGCCTCCAGGCTTTGCCAGTCGGCAGCGGCCAGCGGTGTACCCAAGGCGCCCTCGGGCTGCCAGGCGAGATCGAAGATGTTCAGGTACTCAGGGCCCAGCTGGTCGCGGATATAGGTAAGCGCGGGTTCGGTGCGAAACGCGGCGGCGAAGCTGTAGGCCAGGTAGCCGGCGATGCTCAGGGTGTCTTCGGCGCTGAAGGGGCGTGGGGTGATGCCGAGCAGGTCGAACTCCACGGGTTTTGGGTGGCTGGCCTGCCAGCTGTTCACCCCGTCGAGGTAGGCCTGCAGGGCTTGCCAGGCGGGTGACTGGCGGTCCTGACGCTTGGCCATCAGTGCTGCCTGTTCGCGAATGCGCAGGCTGCGGAACAGGGTGTCGGTGGGCAGCAGCTTGTCGCCCAGTACCTCGGCCAGCTCGCCCCGGGCCAGGCGCCGCAGGATCTCCATCTGGAACAGCCGGTCCTGGGCATGCACGTAACCGAGAGCACGATACAGGTCCGGCTCGCTCTGCGCCTGCAGGTGCGGCACCCCACGGGCGTCGTAGCGCACGTTGACCGGCGCCTGCAGACCGGCGATGGCCACCTCGCCCTCGCGTTGCGGCAGCTTGCCCTGCACATACCAGTATCCGGCGCCGGCGGCCACGGCAACCATCACGGCCAATAGGGTCAAGCTGCGCTTCATGCAGGCTCCTTGTGCGTTCAAGCGAAAAATGTGGTCCGATGATCGGCGGATTCGCGACCAGAGCATAGCCCCAGGAAGGAGTTTCCATGTCCCTCAGCGAAAAACAGAAAATGCTTACAGGCCAGCTCTATCACGCTGGCTGTCCCGAGCTGCAGGCCGAGCAGATCGCCAACAAGCACTGGATGCACCGCTACAACAGCAGTGTCGAATTGCTCAACGACGCACGTCATGGGCTCTTGGTAGAGCACTTTGGCCAGGTCGGCGAAGGCGCGGTGATCCGCCCGCCGTTTTATTGCGACTATGGCTACAACATCAGCGTCGGCCGCAACACCTTCATGAATTTCAACTGCGTGATCCTCGATGTGCTGCCGGTGCGTATCGGTGATGACTGCCAGATCGGCCCCAACGTGCAGATCTATACCGCCGACCACCCGCTCGACCCCGAGGTGCGCCGCACAGGGCTGGAGAGTGGCCGGCCGGTGACCATCGGCAACAACGTGTGGATCGGCGGCGCGGCGATCATCCTGCCGGGGGTGACCATTGGCGATAACGCCGTGGTGGGTGCCGGTAGTGTGGTCACCCGTGACGTGCCGGCAGGGGCGGTGGTGGTGGGCAACCCTGCGCGGGTGCGTCAGCCGGCCCAGGGGCAGTAGCAGCCCACCGCCAGGGTATTTGAGGCACTCACCTGGCGGCCGTCGAGTAGCGCCTTGAGGATCGGCTCGATGAAGCTGTTGCTGGCATTGCACACCGCGCCTTCGCTGTAGGGGCCGAAGTAGGCCAGGTGGCCTTGCCGGTCCCAGATGGCCACGGCCGGGGAGGCGGGCAGGTGTTCGCTGCCGGGCAGGCTGGCGAGTGGCTTGAGGGCGGTGAGGTTGGCGGGCAGCTGGCCGTGGCTGTCGGGCTTTTGCAGCACGTGGAAGGTCACGCCCTGGCTGGCGAACTGGTTGATCAGGTCGCCCAGGTGCTGCTGGTTGCCGACGTTGCACGGGCAGGCCGGGTCCCAGAAATGCACTACCCGGATCGGGCCGGGGCCGGCCAGCTCGGGGGGCAACTGCAGCTGGCTGCCGTCGAACAGCGTGGCCTGGTTGTCGAACGGGCGCAGGTAGCGGGCCTGGAAGGTGGTGTAGGCCTGCCAGAGGATGGTCACACCGACCAGAAGGGCGATTGCTGTGCACAGCGGTTTGATGATCCGAGTCTTCATGAAGTTTCCGCGGCCCTCTGTAGGAGCAGCCTTGTGCTGCGAAAGGGCCGGCATGACTGATGGTGTTGTTGTGGCAGTACCGGCCTCTTCGCAGCACAAGGTTGCGCCTACCGGGGGATACCGCTATCGGCCTGAAATCGAGCAAGCTTGCCACGACGCCAGCCAGAGCTGAATATCCCAGATCAATACTTGCTTCACTGTGGATGTACCCGATGCCCGCTGCCTTTCACCCAGACCTCCTGCGCACCAGCCTGGCGCCACTGACCTTTCGCCAGCCGTTGTCGGCGCAGGCGCAGGACTACCAGCGCTTCTATGGCCTGAACCTGTCGGCCCACAGCTGGCTGGGCGGCTTCCAGGCCGCAGGCTTCGAGCTGGTCGGGCAGGCCTGGCTACCCGACCAGCCGAGCGCGACGCTGTTCCTGCTGCACGGCTATTACGACCATATGGGCCTCTATAGGCATGTGATCGATTGGGCGCTCAAACAGGGGTTCGCCGTGATCAGTTGCGACCTGCCCGGCCACGGCCTGTCCAGCGGCGAGCGAGCCAGCATCAGTGATTTCGCGGTGTACCAGCAGGTGCTGGAGGCTTTGTTCGAACAGGCGCGCACGCTGCAACTGCCGCGCCCGTGGCACCTATGCGGGCAAAGCACCGGTGGCGCCATCGCCGTGGACCACCTGTTGTACCAGGGCGCGCGCAGCCCCATCGATGGCCAGGTCATCCTGTTGGCACCGCTGGTGCGGCCCTGTGCCTGGCGCTGGTCGAAGCTGAGCTATCGCGTGTTGCGTCACTTCGTGAATGGCATCGAGCGGCGCTTCAGCGAGAACACCAATGACCCGACCTTCCTGCCGTTCCTCGAAGCCGACCCGCTGCAACCGCGCCGCCTGCCTACAGCTTGGGTGGGGGCCTTGATTGCCTGGGTCAAACGCATCGAGGCCGCGCCGCGCAGCACGCGGCGGCCGTTGATCGTGCAAGGAGAAGCGGATGGCACAGTGGACTGGCCCTACAACCTCGAAGTACTCAAGGCCAAGTTCGCCGAACCACAGATTCTGATGCTGCCCGAGGCCCGTCACCACCTGGCCAACGAGCTGCCGGGCATTCGCCAGCGCTACTTCGACTTCATCGACCAGCGCCTGGGCTGATCACTTAAGGTCGCTGCTGCTCTGGCCAACTGCCAGGCCTGCGCGAACGGCGGCCAAGGCGGCCTGGTAGTAAGCCTTGCCGTCTGGCGACTCGGCAAAGGTAGCGAACTCTTCCAGCTCGGCATCGGACAGGTCGCGATAGACATACAGCAGGGTGTTGTTGAGGTCTTCGCCGATCTGGCCCATCAGGCGCTGGCGCTGGCCGTCGAGCAGGTTCTGGGCCTGACCGCCGCCGAACAGGCCGGGGATCATCGAGCTGAGGCTGTCGGCCGCCACGCCGGCAATGGCCAGGCTCACTTCGGCGCCGGCTTCGCGCGCCGGCAGGGCCTGGGCCAGATGCCCGATTATCAGCAGGCGATCATCGCTGGCCTGGATCTTCGGCAAGCCCTTGGCATTCCTGGCCAGTTCGTCCTTGCGTGTGGCCTTGAGCTCCGCAGCCACCACCTTGCGCCCCAGCGGCGACCGGAAGAACGCCAGCGCCGGTGCCGGGTTGGCCAAGGTTGCGCGCAGCTGCGCCTGGGCGCGACGGTCCACCGCCTGGGCCTGGAAGCGCTGGTTGCTGTTGTTTACCAGCGCCTGGTACACGGCGGGTGGCAAACTGTTGCGGTAGCGTTCCTGGGCAGCGGTCAGGGCATCATTGAAATGGGCGCGCTGGTCGGGCCAGCCGGCGGCCTTGTACAGTTGATCCAGGTTGTCTGCCCAGACAGGCACGGTGCAGATCATCAGCAGAATCAGGGAAAACAGACGGCGCATTCAGGACTCCTGTCGGCAGGTGGCTATTGTCCGTGGCCGGGCGCCGGTTTGTCGAGATATCCGCGTGCTTCTCGGCCAAGTGGCGCTGTGCGCCGGCATGGCTAATGGATATGATGCGCGCCATGCACATCTCCCCTGAACACCCGATGCTTGCGGCCGTCGTCGACGATCTGGCCACCCATGGCTGGTCCCAGCAGGCGCTTTTTCTGCCCGCCGACCTGGTGCGTGCGCTCGCGGCCGAGTGTCGGCGCCGTGATGCCGAAGGCGAACTCAACCCTGCAGGGGTTGGGCGCGGTGCTGCCCAGGAGGTGCGCGAGGCCATTCGCGGCGACCAGATCCAGTGGATCGACCCCGGCCAGGCCGAGGCCTGCGACCAGTACCTGAGCGCCATGGAGCAGCTGCGCCAGGCCATCAACCAGGGCCTGTTCCTTGGCCTGGAAGACTTCGAGTGCCATTTTGCCTTGTACCCGCCAGGGGCGTTCTATCGCCGGCACCTGGACCGCTTCCGCGATGATGACCGGCGCATGGTGTCGGCAGTCCTGTACCTGAATGAAGGCTGGCAGCCGCAGGACGGTGGCCAGTTGCGCATGTTCCTGGCGGACGGTGTCGAGCATGATGTCGAGCCGGTGGCGGGCTGCCTGGTGGTGTTCTTGTCGGGCGAGGTGCCCCATGAGGTGCTGCCGGCAGGGCGTGAGCGGCTTTCGTTGACCGGCTGGTTCCGGCGCCGTGGCAATGACCCCTTCTGACCTGCCCAAGGTGCTGGTCAGCGCCTGCCTGCTGGGGCAGCCGGTGCGCTATGACGGCCGCGCCAGTGGCCACCCCGACCTGTTGCAGCGCTGGCAGGTCGAAGGGCGCGTGGTGCCGTTGTGCCCGGAAGTGGCGGGTGGCTTGCCGACCCCACGGCCGCCTGCAGAGATACCGGGCGGGCAGGGTGGGGAGGTGCTCGACGGTGGTGCGCAGGTGCTGACGGTGGCGGGCGAGGATGTCAGCGCCGAGTTCCTGGCTGGGGCGCAGCGGGCGCTGGAGCTGGTGCACCGGCATGGCATTCGTGTGGCCGTGCTGAAAGCTGGAAGCCCTTCGTGTGGCAACCGGTTGACCTATGACGGCACGTTCAGTGGTGTGAAGGTGGCCGGGGAAGGGGTGACCACGGCATTACTGCGGCGGGCGGGGGTGCTGGTGTTCAGCGAGCTGGAGCTGGACGAGGCACAGCAGGCTCTGGCCGGGCTTTCAGCTTAAGCCTGTTCCGGCCCCTTCGCGGGTGAACCCGCTCCCACAGGGACATCACAAGCGTTGAGGGCTGTGGAGAACTTGTGGGAGCGGGTTCACCCGCGAAGAGGCCGGTACAGGCAGCAAAAATCCTATTGCCCGGCCGCAGTCTCAGGCACACCCTTGAACCACTTTTGCTCAAGTTCGGCAGTCCGCCCGCTGTCCTTGAGCCGCTGCAGTGCATTGTTCACCGCACTCTCGAACGCCGGGTTGTCCTTCTGGAACGGGATCACCAGCTGCTTCTCGCCAAACGGCAGGCTCACATCGAGCGGGCCGTCACCTTTGGGTGATTCGCTCGACGGGGTCAGTGCGATGTCGTACTTGCCACTCTCGACACCGGGCAGTACCTCTGCCGCAGGGGCTTCGATGAACTCGGCGCGCAGGTCCAGTTCCTTGGCCAGCGCCTGGCCGAAGTCGATCTCGAAGCCGCTCAGGTGGTCATTTTCCTTGAATGCGTAC
This sequence comes from Pseudomonas sp. ABFPK, assembly GCF_001586765.1. Classification (NCBI taxonomy): domain Bacteria; kingdom Pseudomonadati; phylum Pseudomonadota; class Gammaproteobacteria; order Pseudomonadales; family Pseudomonadaceae; genus Pseudomonas; species Pseudomonas sp. ABFPK. Next base: position 375,259 of record NZ_LQXW01000001.1, read on the forward strand.
GGCGAGTTGTCGGCCTGTACGGCTATGCGCAGTTCGCCCCGGTCGGCAATTTCGTCTATCAGCTCGGCCTGAGCCAATGGCGTGATCAGTATCGCCAGCATTACTCCTATGGTCGAACGCATTAAAGCCCCTTTTCTCTTTGGCAGATGAATAACCTTCGCCACGGCTTTCTTCCTCGCCGTGGTCGAGCGCAGCCTATGACCTTGAAGCCTCGGTATTGTTTAACCCTGATTGAAATATTTCTGCCTGAGGATGTGAACATCTGGGCAAACATATCAACTAAGGTGAACCACCGCCGCCACTGGAATACTGGCGGCGGTCAATAAGTGAATCACAGGAGAAGTGAATGAACAGCCTATTTTCGCGTGCTGCCGTTGCTGGTCTGTTGATGGGAGCGTCGATGTTCGCCAGTGCCGCAGATGCCCTGAAGAGCCAGGAGCCGCCCAAGGATGCCAAGGTCTTCATCGTTTCCCCCGCCGATGGCGCCACGGTCGACAAGACCTTCACCGTCAAGTTCGGCATCGAGGGCATGGCGCTCAAGCCTGCGGGTGACAGCACCCCGCACACCGGGCACCACCACCTGCTGGTGGACGTGGATAAAGAGCCTGTGGCCGACATGGCCCTGCCGGCCAGCCTGATGCCACAGGCCGGCACCGCGTTGCCGGATGGCCCGCAAGTACTGCACTTCGGCAAGGCGCAGACCGAAACCAGCATTACCCTGACCCCAGGCAAGCACACCCTGCAGCTGGTGCTGGGTGACCAGTATCACGTGCCGTTCAAGCCGAGCGTCGTGTCGCAGAAGATTACTGTCGACGTGAAATAGGGGTTGAGCTCTTCGCGGGCAAGCCCGCGAAGCAAGCGACACCAATGTCACAGGCAAAAAAAGGGAGGCCACCAGGGCCTCCCTTTTTTCATGCCGCCAGCGAACTTAGAACAGGACGCGGGAACGGATGGTGCCCTTGACCTGTTGCAGCTTTTCTTGCGCCAGGTCGGAGTACTCGGCGTCAACGTCGATCACCACGTAACCGACTTTCTCGTTGGTCTGCAGGAACTGACCAGAGATGTTGATGCCGTTCTCGGCGAAGACCTTGTTGATCTCGCTGAGCACGCCCGGGATGTTTTCGTGGATGTGCAGCAGGCGGTGCTTGCCTGGGTGCGCCGGCAGGGCCACTTCCGGGAAGTTGACCGAGGATACCGAGGTACCGTTGTCGCTGTACTTGACCAGCTTCTCGGCCACTTCCAGGCCGATGTTGGCCTGGGCTTCGGCAGTGGAACCACCGATGTGCGGGGTCAGGATCACGTTGTCCAGACCACGCAGCGGGCTTTCGAACTGCTCGTCGTTGGAGCGAGGCTCGACCGGGAACACGTCGATGGCGGCGCCGATCAGGTGCTGGTCCTTGATGGCGGCGGCCAGGTGGTCCAGCTCGACCACGGTGCCGCGTGCGGCGTTGATCAGGATCGCGCCCTTCTTCATCGCGCGGATTTCCTTCTCGCCGATCATCCACTGGGTGGACGGCAGCTCAGGCACGTGCAGCGAAACGATGTCGGCCAGGCCCAGCAGCTCGTGCAGGCTGGTGACCTGCACGGCGTTGCCCAGTGGCAGCTTGGTCAGCGGGTCGTAGAAATACACCTGCATGCCCATGTTCTCGGCCAGGACCGACAGCTGGGTGCCGATCGAGCCGTAACCGACGATACCCAGCTTCTTGCCGCGGATTTCGAAGGAATTGGCCGCGCTCTTGATCCAGCCGCCACGGTGGCAGGAAGCGTTCTTCTCGGGGATGCCGCGCAGCAGCAGGATGGCTTCGGCCAGTACCAGTTCGGCTACCGAACGGGTGTTGGAGTATGGCGCGTTGAACACGGCGATACCGCGCTCGCGGGCAGCTTCCAGGTCGACCTGGTTGGTGCCGATGCAGAAGCAGCCAACAGCGACCAGTTTCTTGGCGCAGTCGAAGATCTCTTCGGTCAGCTGGGTGCGCGAACGGATGCCGATGAAGTGGGCATCGGCGATCTTTTCCTTCAGCTCGGCTTCCGGCAGCGAACCAGTGAGGTATTCGATGTTGGTGTAGCCGGCGGCCTTGAGGGTATCGACCGCGTTCTGGTGCACACCTTCAAGAAGAAGGAACCGGATCTTGCTCTTGTCGAGAGAAGTCTTGCTCATCTGCGTAAACCTGTATCCCGGAGAAAAAATGGCGAGGGTGATGCCAGGCGCAAAGGCGGCCTTAGCATGAACAGCGGGAGGGCTATGCTAGCATACGCGACACAATCTGAGCTTATCCCGACAGGTGAAGAGTGCTCAGGGTGACTATGAATAAGTCGAGAGTTCCAGCGATGACCCACCCCGCTGTAATTGATGAACTGATGACCCTTGTCGACCCTGGCAAGGTCCTGACCGACGCAGCTTCCCTGGAAGCCTATGGCAAGGACTGGACCAAGCATTACCCACCGGCACCCAGTGCCATCGTCTTTCCCAAGACGGTGGAGCAGGTGCAGGCGATCGTGCGCTGGGCCAATACGCACAAGGTGGCGCTCGTGCCGTCTGGCGGGCGTACCGGGCTTTCCGCAGGCGCCGTGGCGGCCAACGGCGAAGTGGTGGTCGCCTTCGACTACATGAACCAAATTCTCGGCTTCAATGCATTCGACCGCACCGTAGTCTGCCAGCCAGGGGTTATTACCCGCCAGCTGCAGGCCTACGCCGAAGAACAGGGCTTGTATTACCCGGTGGACTTCGCCTCCAGCGGTTCCAGCCAGATTGGCGGCAATATCGGCACCAATGCCGGTGGAATCAAGGTGATTCGCTACGGCATGACCCGCAACTGGGTGGCCGGGTTGAAAGTGGTGACCGGCAAGGGTGAGCTGCTGGAGCTGAACAAGGACCTGATCAAGAACGCCACCGGCTACGACCTGCGCCAGCTGTTCATCGGTGCCGAAGGTACCCTTGGCTTCGTGGTCGAGGCCACCATGCGTCTGGACCGTGCGCCGCGCAACCTCACCGCGATGGTGCTGGGTACCCCCGATTTCGACTCGATCATGCCTGTGCTGCATGCCTTCCAGGGCAAGCTGGACCTGACTGCCTTCGAGTTCTTCTCCGACAAGGGCCTGGCCAGGATCCTGGCGCGTGGCGACGTGCCGGCGCCGTTCGAGACCGACTGCCCGTTCTACGCGCTGCTGGAGTTCGAGGCCAGCACCGAGGAGGTGGCCAACGAAGCCCTGGCCACCTTTGAGCACTGCGTCGAACAAGGCTGGGTGCTGGACGGGGTGATGAGCCAGAGCGAGACCCAGCTGAAAAACCTGTGGAAACTGCGCGAGTACCTGTCGGAAACCATCTCGCACTGGACCCCGTACAAGAACGACATTTCTGTCACGGTGTCGAAAGTGCCAGCGTTCCTGCGCGATATAGATGCCATCGTCGCCGAACATTACCCGGATTACGAAGTGGTGTGGTACGGCCACATCGGCGACGGCAACCTGCACCTGAACATCCTCAAGCCCGAGCACATGAGCAAGGACGACTTCTTCGCCTCGTGCACCAAGGTCAACAAGTGGGTGTTCGAGATCGTCGAGCGCTACAACGGCTCGATCTCCGCCGAGCATGGTGTGGGCATGACCAAGCGTGACTACCTGGGCTACAGCCGCTCGCCCGAAGAAATTGCCTGCATGAAGGCGATAAAGGCCGTGTTCGACCCTAACGGCATCATGAATCCGGGTAAGATCTTCGCACCTGAATAGAAAGCAGTATCCAGAGGAGTCGGCCATGAGTTACCAGCATCAGTACGTAGACGGCACACGCATTCACTTCCCGCTGGGCAAGGTGGTGTGCATCGGCCGTAACTATGCCGAGCATGCCAAGGAGCTGGACAATCCGATCCCCACCGAACCGCTGCTGTTCATCAAGCCGGGCAGCTGCGTGGTACCAGCCGAGGGTGGCTTCAAGATTCCGACGGAACGTGGCTCGGTGCACTATGAGGCGGAAATTGCCGTGCTGCTGGGCAAGCCGCTGTCGACTCATCCGAGCGAGGAAGAGGTGCTGGACGCCATTTCCGGCTATGCACCGGCGCTAGACCTTACCCTGCGTGACGTGCAGGCCAAGCTGAAAGAGAAGGGCCTGCCCTGGGAGTTGGCCAAGTGCTTCGATGGCGCCTGCGTACTGCCGCCGTTCGTGTCGGCCGCCAGCTTCGAGGATGTGACCGACATCCCGGTGCGCCTGACAGTCAACGGCGAAGTTCGCCAGGATGGTAACAGCGCGATGATGCTTAACCCGATCGTGCCGATGATCCAGCACATGGCCGCGCATTTCTCGCTGCAGGCGGGGGATGTGATCCTTACCGGTACCCCGGCGGGTGTGGGGCCGTTCAATGTCGGTGATGAACTGGTGCTGGAGTTGCCAGGTGTGAGCCGCTTCGAAAGCCGGGTGCTCTGACTCGAGACCGCGTCGCCTTCTTCGCGGGTAAACCCGCTCCCACAGGTACTGCGCAACCCTCAAGGGCGACGCTATGCCTGTGGGAGCGGGTTTACCCGCGAAGAGGCCGGTCCTGTTTACCGATTTTTCACACCTGATCCGGATAATGCGCGAATCTACGCCCATTTCCCCAGGACCCCCGCATGCCATCTCCCTCCAGCGCCCCGGCAACCCCCAAGCGTCGTTTCTTCCTGCGCTGGCCCTTCGGCCTGGCCGCGGCGGCGGTAGTCGGCTATGGCGTGGCCGTAGCCATGCATTGGGATGACCGCGGTGCGCTGTGGGTCAAGGAAAGATTCGAAAGCGCCGCCGAGCGCAGCGAGAGCGTATGGCTACCAGACTACAAGGTCGACATCGATGCCAAACCCTTGCCGGGCATGGACGACGATGAGGCGTCGGATGTGGCCTTCAACCCGCGTACCCGCACCCTGTTCGCAGTCATGGGCAAGAACCCGATCCTGGTCGAACTGAGCCTGGATGGCGATGTGCTGCGCAAGATCCCCCTAAACGGCTGGAACAACCCGGAAGGCGTCGCCGTGCTGGAGGACGGCTACCTGGCAATCACCGATGAGCGCCTGCACGACCTGACCGTGGTCAAGGTGGATGCGCAGACCACCTCGTTGAACCATGATGATTTCCAGAGCCACGACCTGGGCCCGTCGGTGAAGAGCAACAAGGGCTTCGAGGCGGTGGCCTGGGACCCGCTGCGCCAGCGCCTGGTAATCGGCGAGGAGCGCCCGCCCAGGCTGTATACCTGGAATACCGACGGCCGTAGCCCGCTCACGGGTGAAAAACAGCTTTTGCCCAGTGATGAACTGGACCTGCGCAACCTCTCGGCGCTTGGCGTGGATCCGCGTACCGGCCACTTGTTGGTGCTGTCGTCCGACTCCAACATGCTTCTGGAACTGGACGAGCAGGGCCAGCAAGTCAGTTTCATGACCCTGCTCGGCGGTTTCAACGGCCTGCAGGACACCATCCCGCGTGCCGAAGGGGTGGCCATGGACGACAAGGGCAACCTGTACATGGTCAGCGAGCCGGCACTGTTCTATCGCTTCAGCAAAATCTGACCCAAACATCCGACTTTTCGGATGCTGGCATTAAGCTTTACTTCAGTTGTTCGTGATTAGATTCGTCACCCCTGTGTCGAGTCTTCCCTCATGCGCCGTTTTGTTCGTCCGTTCCCTGTTCTGGTCGTTATCGGCCTGATCCTGCTCGGCTTGGCCGGGCAGGAGTTTCGCCTGTTCGAGCGTGGCTGGTTCAACCTCAAGGCCTGGTGGCAGCCAGCCGAGCAAAGCATCGGCCTGGACCGATACCGGGTGGTGGTGGAGGCGCAGCCGATCGAGGGGCTGGATGATGACATCTCGGCGCTGACCTACGACCCCGACCGCAAGACTCTGTTTACCGTTACCAACGCACGCTCGGAGCTGATCGAGCTATCGCTGGACGGGCGCATCCTGCGCCGAGTGCCGCTGACCGGCTTCGGCGACCCGGAAGCCGTGGAGTACGTCGGGCCCAACAGCTATGTGATCACCGACGAGCGTCAGCAGCGGCTGATTCGCGTGCGCCTGGAGGACGACGCGATGTTCCTCGATGCCGGCGATGCCGAGCAGCTGACCCTGGGCATTGGCCTGAATGGCAACAAGGGCTTCGAGGGGCTGGCCTATGATTCGGCGGGCAAGCGCCTGTTCGTGGCCAAGGAGCGTGACCCAATGCTGATCTACGAGGTGCATGGCTTCCCGCACGACAATCCTGAGCAGCCCTATGCGGTGCATGTGGTGCAGGACCGCAAGCGCGATTCGCGGCTGTTCGTGCGGGACCTGTCGAGCTTGCAGTTCGATGAGCGCAGCGGGCACTTGCTGGCGCTGTCGGACGAGTCGCGGCTGGTGCTGGAGCTGGATGTGGAGGGCCGGCCGCTGAGTACCTTGTCGTTGCGCAAGGGGTTCCAGGGGTTGCAGGCGACGGTGCCACAGGCGGAGGGGATTGCGATGGATGAGGCGGGGACCATCTATCTGGTCAGTGAGCCGAACCTGTTCTATGTGTTCAAACAGCCAGCGGAGTGAGCAGGTGGGGCTGCTTTGCAGCCCATTCGCAGCACAAGGCTGCTCCTACAGGAAACCGCGTACCCCTGTAGGAGCAGCCTTGTGCTGCGAATCGAGGGCGAAGCTCTAGCAGAAAGTTACTCGGCCTTGAGGCTCTTCACGCCCTCAGAGGTACCCAGCAGCAGCAAATCCGCCGGCCGTGCCGCGAACAGGCCGTTGGTCACCACGCCAACGATGGCGTTGATCTGCGCTTCCAGCTCCACCGGGTTGGTGATGTGCAGGTTGTGCACATCGAGGATCACATTGCCGTTGTCGGTAACCACGCCCTCACGGTACACCGGGTCACCGCCCAGTTTGACCAGCTGGCGCGCCACGTGGCTGCGGGCCATCGGGATCACTTCGACCGGCAGCGGGAACGCGCCCAGCACCGGTACCAGCTTGCTGGCATCGGCGATGCAGATGAAGGTCTTGGCCACGGCGGCGACGATCTTCTCGCGGGTCAGGGCTGCGCCGCCGCCTTTGATCAGGTTCAGGTGCGCGTCGCTCTCGTCGGCGCCGTCCACGTAGAACTCCAGTTCGCTGACGCTGTTCAGCTCGTAGACCGGGATGCCATGGCCCTTCAGACGCTGGGCAGTGGCTTCGGAGCTGGCGACCGCGCCGTCGAAGGCGGTCTTGTGCTGAGCCAGGGCGTCGATGAAGAAGTTGGCGGTCGAACCGGTGCCGACGCCGACGACGCTCTTTTCATCCAGCTTGGGCAGAATGAAGTCGACAGCGGCCTGGGCGACGGCCTGTTTGAGTTGGTCCTGGGTCATGCGGGCTCCGAGAGGGGCAGGGCGGATTTGAAAAGAGCCTAGTATAACGGCTCGGGCGGCTTTGCTGTGGTCGCCCGACGTAGCGCTGGGGTAGACTCCCAGCCCTTGTCCCGCGGCACAGTGATGCATTCCCGATGCTCGAACAGTACGTCAAGAAGATCCTCACCTCGCGCGTCTACGACGTCGCGGTCGAAACCCCGCTGCAGAGCGCCGGGCAGCTGAGCAAGCGCCTGGGCAACCAGATTCTGCTCAAGCGCGAAGACCTGCAGCCGGTGTTCTCGTTCAAGATCCGCGGGGCCTACAACAAGCTGGCCCAACTGACCCCGGAAGAACTGGCCCGCGGCGTGGTCACCGCCTCTGCCGGCAACCATGCCCAGGGCCTGGCCCTGGCTGCGCGCGAGATGGGTATCAAGGCCACTATCGTGATGCCCAAGACCACCCCGGAGATCAAGGTCGAGGGCGTGCGTTCGCGGGGCGGCAAGGTGGTGCTGCATGGCGACTCGTTCCCCGAGGCGCTGGCCTATTCGCTGAAACTGGTCGATGAAAAGGGCTTCGTCTACGTGCATCCCTACGACGACCCGCACACTATCGCCGGGCAGGGCACCGTGGCCATGGAAATCCTGCGCCAGCACCCAGGCCAGCTGGACGCGATCTTCGTGCCGGTGGGTGGCGGTGGCCTGATCGCCGGCATTGCTGCCTACGTGAAATACCTGCGCCCGGAAATCAAGGTGATTGGTGTCGAGCCGGACGACTCCAACTGCCTGCAGGCGGCCATGGCGGCCGGCGAGCGCGTGGTGCTGCCGCAGGTCGGGCTGTTCGCCGACGGTGTAGCGGTGGCTCAGATCGGCCAGCACACCTTCGACATCTGCCGCCATCATGTGGATGAAGTGGTCACCGTCAGTACCGACGAAATCTGCGCGGCTATCAAGGATATCTACGATGATACCCGCTCGATCACCGAACCTGCTGGTGCCTTGGGCGTGGCGGGCATCAAGAAGTACGTCGAGTTGTACGGCGTGACCGGGCAGACCCTGGTGGCCATCGACTCCGGTGCCAACGTCAACTTCGACCGCCTGCGCCATGTGGCCGAGCGTGCCGAGCTGGGTGAAAAGCGCGAAGCGATCATCGCCGTTACCATCCCCGAGCGCCCGGGCAGCTTCAAGGCCTTCTGCGAGGCTATCGGCAAGCGCCAGATCACCGAATTCAACTACCGCAAGCACACCTCCGACGAGGCGCATATCTTCGTCGGCGTGCAGACCCACCCGGAAAACGACCCGCGTGCGGCGCTGGTACAGCAACTGACCGAGCAGGGCTTCCCGGTTACCGACCTGACCGACAACGAGCTGGCCAAGCTGCATATTCGCCATATGGTTGGTGGTCATTCGGCCGGTGCCAGTGACGAGATGGTGCTGCGTTTCGAGTTCCCCGAGCGGCCGGGGGCGCTGTTCAACTTCCTCAACAAGCTGGGCGGGCGCTGGAACATCTCGATGTTCCATTACCGCAACCATGGCGCCGCTGACGGGCGCGTGGTGGCGGGGTTGCAGGTGCCGGAGGACGAGCGCCACCTGGTGCCGGCGGCGCTGGCCAAGATCGGCTACCCGTACTGGGACGAGACTGACAACCCGGCTTACAAGCTGTTCCTGGGCTGAGAGGCTAAGCTGGGGCTGACGGCCCTTTCGCGGGCTTGCCCGCTCCCACAGGTACTGCGCAGGCTTCAGGGCCTGTGATATCCCTGTGGGAGCGGGCAAGCCCGCGAAGAAGCCTGCACAAAATGGCCTGCTTAAGGACAACCGAGACATGGAACACCTGACCACCCTCAAGACCCTGCACATCATCGCCACCGCGCTCCTGCTGCTGGGTGCTCTGGGCCTGGCGCTCTGGACCGTGCGCGCCCGCCGCCAGGGCGATGCCGAGGCTTACGCCAAGCTGCTGCGTCGGCCGCTGGTGTTCGTCTGGCTGGTGATGGGCCTGTGCCTGGTGAGCATGCCGTTCACCGGCTGGTGGCTGGTGCACCTGGTGGGCTGGCCGCTGGGGCAGGCCTGGGTGCTGGCGTCCAGCGTCATCTATACGCTGGGCGCGTTTGCCGTGTGGTGGCTGCTGGTGCGGTTGAACCGGCTGCGCAAGGCCGAGGTGGTGGGGTTGCGCTTTACCTTGGCACTGGCGGTGTTCAGTGGGGTTTGCTTCCTGTCCATCGCCGGGCTGATGGGGGCCAAGCCGGTCTGACAGCTTTGTGCTGTATGTGCTGGCCTCTTCGCGGGTAAACCCGCTCCTACAGGGTCTGAGCAAGGCTTGAGGGCTGTGCAGTACCTGTGGGAGCGGGTTTACCCGCGAAGAGGCCGGCACAGGAAAACCTCAATCCCGCAGCGAAACCACCGGCCACCCACGCATCTCGGCCTCCGTCCGCAGCTTCGGGTCGGGATCCACCGCCACTGCATGCGCCACCCGCTGCAACAGCGGCAAATCGTTCATCGAGTCGCTATAGAAATAGCTGTCCTCAAGGTCGAAGCCGTTCTCCAGCATCCAGCGCTCCAGCCGCGTCACCTTGCCTTCACGGAAACACGGTATATCGGTACTACGTCCGGTATAGCGGCCATCACGCGTTTCGCATTCGGTCGCCAGCAACACGCGAACCCCCAGGCGCCGGGCAATCGGTGCGGTGACGAAGCGGTTGGTGGCGGTGATGATCACCAGCTGGTCGCCGGCCTCGCGGTGCTGCTGCAGCAAGCTAAGCGCCTTTGGCAGGATGATCGGCTCGATGCAGTCGCGCATGAAATCATGGTGCCATTCGTCGAGCTGGGCTACTGGTGTTGCCGCAAGGATTTCCATGGAAAAGGCCAGGTAGGCCTGCAGGTCCAGGGTGCCGTTCAGGTATTCCTGATAGAAGCCATCGTTGCGTTGCTTGTAGGTAACCGGGTCGAGGATGCCGCGCTGGCAAAGGTAGTCACCCCAGGCATGGTCGCTGTCGCCACCAAGGAGGGTATTGTCCAGGTCGAATAAAGCCAGGCGCATCGCGGTCACTCGCATAAGCCACAGGGTAGGCCCGCAGAATACGGAGTTTTCACGCTGCTGCACATAAGCTTGGCGGGCGCGTTGCTGCGCTCGCAAGCTTTGTGGAACAATGCGGTGACATGCGTTTGCGAGGTTGCTGCCGTGATCGACCCGGATGGTTTTCGCCCCAATGTCGGGATCATTCTCACGAATGATGCCGGGCAGGTGCTATGGGCTCGACGGATCAACCAGGATGCCTGGCAGTTTCCCCAGGGTGGCATCAACCCTGACGAGACGCCGGAAGATGCCCTGTACCGCGAGCTGAACGAAGAAGTTGGCCTTGAACGCGATGATGTGGAAATTCTTGCCTGCACCCGTGGCTGGTTGCGTTATCGTTTACCCCAGCGACTGGTGCGTACGCATAGCCAGCCGCTGTGCATCGGCCAGAAGCAGAAATGGTTCCTGCTGCGTCTGGTCAGCAACGAACAACGGGTGCGGATGGACCTGACCGGCAAGCCGGAATTCGACGGCTGGCGTTGGGTCAGCTATTGGTACCCGCTGGGCCAGGTTGTGACATTCAAGCGCGAGGTCTACCGACGCGCCCTGAAAGAGCTAGCACCGCGTCTGCTGACGCGCGACTGACGACGGAGTTCGACCCCGAGCCATGCTCAATACGCTGCGCAAGATCGTCCAGGAAGTAAACTCCGCCAAAGATCTCAAGTCGGCGTTGGGGATCATTGTCTTGCGTGTCAAGGAGGCCATGGGCAGCCAGGTCTGCTCGGTCTACCTGCTCGACCCGGAAACCAACCGCTTCGTGCTGATGGCCACCGAAGGCCTGAACAAACGTTCCATCGGCAAGGTCAGCATGGCCCCCAACGAAGGCCTGGTCGGCCTGGTCGGTACCCGGGAAGAGCCGCTGAACCTGGAAAACGCTGCCGACCACCCGCGTTACCGCTACTTTGCCGAAACCGGCGAGGAAAAATTCGCCTCCTTCCTCGGTGCGCCGATCATCCACCACCGCCGCGTGGTCGGGGTATTGGTCATCCAGCAAAAGGAGCGCCGCCAGTTCGACGAGGGCGAAGAGGCCTTCCTGGTCACCATGAGCGCCCAGCTCGCCGGGGTTATCGCCCACGCCGAGGCTACTGGCTCGATCCGTGGCCTGGGCCGCCAGGGCAAGGGTATCCAGGAAGCGCGCTTCGTCGGCGTACCGGGCTCGCCCGGTGCCGCCGTGGGGCGCGCAGTGGTTATGCTGCCGCCAGCCGATCTGGAAGTGGTACCGGACAAGACCGTCGATGACATCGACGCCGAACTGAAGCTGTTCCAGAACGCCCTCGAAGGTGTGCGCGACGATATGCGCAAGCTGTCGGCCAAGCTGGCCACCCAGCTGCGCCCGGAGGAGCGTGCACTGTTCGATGTGTACCTGATGATGCTCGAAGATGCGGCCCTGGGCGGTGAGGTGACCGAAGTCATCAAGACCGGCCAGTGGGCCCAGGGTGCCCTGCGCCAGGTGGTGGGCGAGCACGTCAACCGCTTCGAGCTGATGGACGATGACTACCTGCGCGAGCGCGCCTCCGACGTCAAGGACCTGGGCCGGCGCCTGCTGGCCTACCTGCAGGAAGCCCGCGCGCAGTCGCTGGTGTACGCCGACAACACCATCCTGGTCAGCGAAGAGCTGACCCCGGCGATGCTCGGCGAAGTGCCTGAAGGCAAGCTGGTCGGCCTGGTCTCGGTACTGGGGTCGGGCAACTCCCACGTCGCCATCCTGGCTCGCGCCATGGGCATCCCCACGGTGATGGGCCTGGTCGATTTGCCTTATTCCAAGGTCGACGGCATCGAGATGATCGTCGACGGCTACAAGGGCGAGGTGTTCACCAACCCCAGCGAAGTGCTGCGCAAGCAGTACAGCGACGTGGTCGAGGAGGAGCGCCAGCTGGCCCAGGGCCTGGATGCCCTGCGCGAACTGCCGTGCGTTACCCCGGACGGCCACCGCATGCCGCTGTGGGTCAACACCGGTCTGCTCGCCGACGTTGCCCGTGCCCAGCAGCGTGGCGCCGAAGGGGTGGGGCTGTACCGCACCGAAGTGCCGTTCATGATCAACCAGCGCTTCCCCAGCGAGAAAGAGCAGCTGGCCATCTACCGCGAGCAGCTGGCGGCCTTCCACCCGCTGCCGGTGACCATGCGTACCCTCGACATCGGTGGCGACAAGTCGCTGTCGTACTTCCCGATCAAGGAAGAAAACCCGTTCCTCGGCTGGCGCGGCATTCGCGTCACCCTCGACCACCCGGAAATCTTCCTGGTGCAGACCCGCGCCATGCTCAAGGCCAGCGAGGGGCTGAACAACCTGCGTATCCTGCTGCCGATGATTTCCGGCATCCATGAGCTGGAAGAGGCGCTGCACCTGATCCACCGCGCCTGGGGCGAGGTGCGTGACGAAGGCACCGATGTGCCGATGCCACCGGTTGGCGTGATGGTGGAAATTCCTGCTGCGGTGTACCAGACCAAGGAGCTGGCGCGGCAGGTGGACTTCCTGTCGGTCGGTTCCAACGACCTGACCCAGTACCTGCTGGCGGTGGACCGCAACAACCCGCGGGTCGCCGACCTATACGACTACCTGCACCCGGCGGTGTTGCAGGCGCTGAACACGGTGGTGCGCGACGCCCATGGCGAAGGCAAGCCGGTGAGTATCTGCGGTGAGATGGCCGGTGACCCGGCAGCGGCGATCCTGTTGATGGCCATGGGCTTCGACAGCCTGTCGATGAACGCCACCAACCTGCCGAAGGTGAAGTGGATGCTGCGCCAGATCAACCTGGGCAAGGCCAAGGAATTGCTCACCGAGGCCCTGAGCCATGACAACCCGCAGGTTATCCACAGCTCGCTGCAACTGGCCCTGAAAAACCTTGGGTTGGCGCGGATGATCGGGCCTGGGGCCAATAAGACCCTCTGAGTGTGAGGTGGCCTGTTCCGGCCTCTTCGCGGGTAAACCCGCTCCCACAGGTACAGCGCAGCCTTCAGATGCGGCGCAATCCCTGTGGGAGCGGGTTTACCCGCGAAGAGGCCGGAGCAAGCAACGTCAAATTATCAGGCCAGCAACTCAACTTCCCCCAAGTGCCCGCCAAATGGCCCGAAACTGCGCTCAATAAGCCGCCTTTTCCCCTGATCATCCACAATCAGCACCGTGCTCGCCCGCGTCCCGTAGTTCTGGCTGGCAATGAACACGCTCGACAGCAGCTTCTCGGTCGCCAACCCCACGCCCGTCTCTGGCAACTCGCCCTCCGGCGCAGGTTCGGCATCGGCCAGCAATGCCAGCAAGCGCTGTGGCTCTGGCGTTTCCAGTAACCCTTCCAGCCCACTGCGCGCCTTCACCAGCTTAGGCCAAGGCGTATCCAGCCCGGCATTGGAAAGCCCGTAAACCCCAGCCTCCAGCAAGCGCGGCGCCGCGTCTCGGGCATGCAGATAGCCCAGCTGCAGTCCATCGCCCACCAGCAGGTTGAACCCTGAATATTGCCTGCTGCGGCTGGCCACCTGGTCAAGATAGGCCTCGACCCCCAACTCCCCCTGCAGATACGCCGCCACCAGCTCGCCCCGCGAGCGCGGCCCCAAAGCCTGCGCCGGGTCGCGAATATTGGTCAGCGCCGCGAACCGCCCCTGCGGGCCGACGCCCAGCCAGGTGCCGCCGGCCTCCAGGTCGCGCCCGGCATATACCCCGGGAGCATCCTCCCAGGCCGCCAGGGCCTGGGTGGGGCGGGCATAGAACTCATCGCGGTTGGCCGCCACGATCAGCGGCAGGGCGTGCCCCGGTCGCCAGGCGAATACGATCAGGCACATCGGTAGGGCCTCCGGTTTTTTTCCACTGTACCCACTCCGATGGGGCACTTCCAACCTGACACACAGTTCACTAGAGCCGTGAGCCCGGCTTCCGTTACCATGCCGGATTGATTTCTTGGGGAAGACGAATGGAATTCGTGCTCTATCTGCTGTTGGGTGCCTGCGCCGGTGTGCTGGCCGGGCTGTTCGGCGTGGGCGGCGGTATCATCATCGTGCCGGTGCTGGTGTTCAGCTTCACCTTGCAGGGTTTCGATGCCTCGGTGCTGACCCACCTGGCTGTCGGTACGTCGCTGGCAACCATCGTCTTCACCTCGATCAACGCCGTGCTCGAGCACCATCGCAAGGGCGCGGTGCAATGGCCGATCTTCGTCTGGATGACCCTCGGCATCCTTCTTGGGGCCGGTGTCGGCGCCAAGACCGCCTCGCTGATACAGGGGCCGTTGCTGCAAAAGATCATCGGTGTGTTCGCCCTGGTCATCGCCGCGCAGATGGCCCTGGACCTCAAGCCCAAGGCCAGTCGAGGTATTCCCGGCAAGCCCGCGCTGATCGGTGCAGGTGGGGTGATCGGCTGGGCTTCGGCCATTTTCGGCATCGGGGGCGGTTCGCTGACCGTGCCGTTCCTGACCTGGCGCAGCCTGCCCATGCAGCAGGCAGTGGCCACGTCTTCGGCCTGTGGCCTGCCCATTGCCTTGGCCAGTGCCCTGAGTTTCATGCTGCTGGGTTGGCACGAAGAGCACCTGCCGGCCCACAGCCTGGGTTACGTGTACCTGCCGGCGCTGCTCGGCATTGCCGTGACCAGCATGTTTTTCGCCCGCTTCGGCGCGCGCCTGGCGCACAAGCTGTCGCCACGTTTGTTGAAACGCCTGTTCGCAGCCCTGCTGTTCTGTGTCGGTCTCAGCTTTTTGATTTGAATCGAGAGGAAGTTCCATGCTGCCTTACCCGCAGATAGACCCCGTGGCCGTGGCCATCGGGCCGCTGAAAATCCATTGGTACGGCCTGATGTACCTGGTCGGCATCGGCGGTGCCTGGCTGCTCGCCTCGCGCCGGCTGAACCGCTTCGACCCCACCTGGACGCGCGAAAAGCTCTCCGACCTGGTGTTCTGGCTGTCGATGGGTGTGATCGTCGGTGGTCGCCTGGGCTACGTGCTGTTCTACGACCTGCACGCCTACCTGGCCAATCCGACGCTGATCTTCGAGGTGTGGAAGGGTGGCATGTCGTTCCACGGCGGTTTCATCGGCGTGATGCTGGCGGCCTTGTGGTTCGGCAAGCGCAACAACAAGTCGTTCTTCGAGCTGATGGACTTTGTCGCCCCGCTGGTGCCGATCGGCCTGGGGGCCGGGCGCATCGGCAACTTCATCAACGCCGAGCTGTGGGGCAAGGCCACCGACGTGCCATGGGCGATGGTCTTCCCGCCGTTCAGCGACCCGGCGCAGCTGCCGCGTCACCCATCGCAACTGTACCAGTTCGCACTCGAAGGTGTGGCGCTGTTCCTCATCCTCTGGGCGTTCTCGCGCAAGCCGCGGCCGACCATGGCGGTATCCGGCATGTTCGCGCTGTTCTACGGCATCTTCCGCTTCATCGTCGAATTCGTCCGCGTACCGGATGCCCAACTGGGCTACCTGGCCTGGGGTTGGCTGACCATGGGTCAGATTCTGTGCGTGCCGATGATCCTGGCTGGCCTTGGCCTGATCTGGTGGGCTTATAATCGCAAGCCTACGGCGAAACCCGCCTGATTAATCCCACGGCAGGGGCGATCCCCCTGCCGTTTTTGCTACAGGTAAGCCATGAAACAGTATCTGGACCTGGTCCGCGACGTCATCGACAACGGCACGCTGCAGGGCAACCGCACCGGCATCCGCACCATCAGCCTGCCGGGCGCCATGCTGCGTTTCGACTTGCAGAAGGGCTTCCCGGCCATTACCACGCGCAAACTGGCGTTCAAGTCGGCGATCGGCGAAATGGTCGGTTTCCTGCGTGGCGTCAAGAACGCCGGTGAATTCCGCGAACTGGGCTGCAAGGTCTGGGACCAGAACGCCAACGAGAACGCCCAGTGGCTGGCCAACCCGTTCCGCCAGGGCCATGACGACCTGGGCGAGATCTACGGCGTGCAATGGCGCCAGTGGCCGGGCTACAAGCGCATCCCGCTGAGCAACCCGGCGGCCATCGAAATGGCCGAGAAGGCGGGCTTCCGCCGCATCGCCCAGGACGAGGAGGACGGCGTCGCGTTCGTCATCCTGTACAAGGCCATCGACCAGGTGCGCCAGTGCCTGGACACCATCGCCAATGACCCGGGCAGCCGCCGTATCCTGTTCCACGGCTGGAACTGCGCGCAGCTGGACGAAATGGCCTTGCCGCCGTGCCACCTGCTGTACCAGTTCCACCCGAACGTTGAGACCAGGGAAATCTCCCTGACCCTCTACATCCGCTCGAACGACCTGGGCCTGGGTACGCCGTTCAACCTCACCGAAGGCGCGGCGCTGCTGTCGCTGTTCGGCCGCCTGACCGGCTACACCCCGCGCTGGTTCACCTACTTCATCGGCGATGCCCATGTGTATGAGAACCACCTGGACATGCTCAACGAGCAGCTCAAGCGTGAGCCGCTGGAGGCGCCGAAGCTGGTGATCAGCGACCGCGTGCCGGCGTTTGCCGACACAGGGAAGTACGAGCCGGAGTGGCTGGAGAAGATCGAGCCTAGCGATTTCTGGCTGGAAGGGTATGAGCACCATGCGCCGATGACGGCGCCGATGGCGGTGTGACAGATCTCTATTGCCTGTACCGGCCTCTTCGCGGGTAAACCCGCTCCCACAGGGACCGCACAAAGCTCAGGCCTGTGCAGTACCTGTGGGAGCGGGTTTACCCGCGAAGCTTTTGGCTTAATGCCCGTGGCTTCGCCCTACATGCGAATGCTCGGTTTCCGGCACCGATACCGCCCCGTTCGTCTCCAGTTGCTGCAAGATCGCACACTCCGCCCCTTGTGCATTGCAGCGCCGCCGCAGCTCCACCAGCTGTTCCTGCAACGCCACCAGACCATCGATCCGTGCCTGCACATGCTCGATATGCTCGTCGATCAGCGCATTGACGCTGCCGCACGAATCATCGGGGCTGTCGCGCAGGCGTAGCAGGCTGCGGATTTCATCCAGGGTCATGTCCAGGGTGCGGCAGTTGCGGATGAACGTCAGCCGCTCGACGTGGGCCTGGGTGTACAGCCGGTAGTTGCCGTCGCTGCGCGCCGGCTCCGGCAGCAGCTGTTCACGCTCGTAGTAGCGGATGGTTTCCACGGCGCAGTCGGTGGCTTTGGCCAGTTCTCCGATCTTCATCACGAAATTCTCCAGCAAGTGTCTTGACCCTATAGTGGCTACAGGGTGTTCACTTGGCAACAGGCTCAAATTAAGGATGACCCCATGAACCAGCCTGTCAGCCACGAACACAAGCACGATCACCACGCCCACAGCTGCTGTGGCAGCGCTGCTACGCCAGCCTTGGTCCAGCTGAGCGAAAAGGCCAGCAGCCACGCCCAGTTCAGCCGTTTCCGCATCGAGGCCATGGACTGCCCTACCGAGCAGACCCTGATCCAGGACAAGCTGGGCAAGCTGGCCGGTATCGAGCAGCTGGAGTTCAACCTGATCAACCGTGTGCTCGGCGTGCGCCACACCCTGGGTGGCACTGCTGAAATCGAGCAGGCCATCGACAGCCTGGGCATGAAAGCCGAGCCGCTTGGCGCCGAAGACGATGGCACTGCCAGCGCACCGCAAGTGGCCAAGACCCGCTGGTGGCCGCTGGCGCTGTCCGGTATTGCCGCGATCGCCGCCGAAATCGTGCACTTTGCCGCGCTGGCCCCGGAGTGGGTGGTGGCGGCGCTGGCGCTGGCAGCGATCCTCGGCTGTGGCCTGGGTACCTACAAGAAGGGCTGGATCGCCCTGAAAAACCGCAACCTCAACATCAACGCGCTGATGAGCATTGCCGTGACTGGCGCGGTGCTGATTGGCCAGTGGCCGGAAGCGGCCATGGTGATGGTGCTGTTCACCGTCGCCGAGCTGATCGAAGCCCGCTCGCTGGACCGCGCGCGCAACGCCATTGGCGGCCTGATGCAGCTCGCCCCGGACATGGCCACCGTGCGCCAGGCCGATGGCCAATGGCGGGAAGTGGAGGTGCGGGAGGTGGCCATCGGGGCCCTGGTGCGGGTGCGCCCCGGCGAACGCATTGGCCTGGACGGTGAAGTGACCAGCGGGCAATCCACCGTCGATCAGGCGCCGATCACCGGCGAAAGCCTGCCTGTGGAGAAGACCGTGGGCGACAAGTTGTTCGCCGGCACCATCAACCAGGCAGGGGCGCTGGAGTTCCGCGTTACCGCCGCTGCCGGGCAATCGACCCTGGCGCGGATCATCAAGGCCGTCGAGGAAGCGCAAGGCGCGCGGGCGCCTACCCAGCGTTTCGTCGACCGCTTCTCGCGCATCTACACCCCAGTGGTGTTTGCCATTGCCCTGGCCGTTGCGGTGATACCGCCGCTGTTCATGGCCGGTGCCTGGTTCGACTGGGTCTATCGCGCCTTGGTGCTGCTGGTGGTGGCCTGCCCGTGTGCCCTGGTGATCTCGACCCCGGTGACCATCGTCAGCGGCCTGGCCGCTGCCGCGCGCAAGGGCATCCTGATCAAGGGTGGCGTGTACCTGGAAGGCGGGCGCCAGCTGGACTTTCTGGCCCTGGACAAGACCGGCACCATCACCCACGGCAAGCCGGTGCAAACCGATGCCAAGATACTGGAGCCGCTGTTCGAAGGCCGCGCGCAAGCCCTGGCCGCCAGCCTGGGCGAGCGTTCCGACCACCCGGTCTCCCGCGCCATTGCCCATTTCGGCAAGGAGCAAGGCCTGGCCTTGAGCGAGGTTGATGACTTCGCCGCCCTGGCCGGGCGCGGTGTGCGCGGTACCATCGCGGGTGAGGTTTACCACTTGGGTAACCACCGTCTGGTCGAGGAGCTGGGGCTGTGCTCGCCCGAGCTCGAGGCCCAGCTGGATGCGCTGGAGCGCCAGGGCAAGACCGTGGTGCTGCTGCTCGACCGCTCCGGCCCGTTGGCGCTGTTCGCGGTGGCCGACACGGTCAAGGAAAGCAGTCGCCAGGCCATCGCCGAGCTGCACGAACTGGGCATCAAGACTGTCATGCTGACCGGTGACAATCCGCATACCGCCCAGGCCATCGCCACCGTGGTGGGTATCGACCGTGCCGAAGGCAACCTGCTGCCTGCCGACAAGCTCAAGAGCATCGAAACCCTGTACGCCCAGGGCCATCGGGTGGGCATGGTCGGTGATGGCATCAACGACGCCCCGGCGCTGGCTCGTGCCGAGATCGGTTTTGCCATGGCGGCGGCCGGTACCGACACTGCCATCGAGACCGCCGATGTGGCGCTGATGGACGACGACTTGCGGAAAATCCCGGCCTTCGTCAGGCTGTCGCGCCAAAGTGCGGCGATCCTCATGCAGAACATCGTTCTGGCGTTGGGCATCAAGGCGATATTCCTGGCGATCACCTTTGCCGGCATGGCCACCATGTGGATGGCGGTGTTTGCCGACATGGGCGTGAGCCTGCTGGTGGTGTTCAACGGCTTGCGCCTGTTGCGCAAATAGAGGACGTGCATGCTGAGTTCGGAGCTTAAAGCCTTCTACATGGTGGCCCGCCTGGGCAGCATCACCCTGGCGGCGAAGAAGCTCGGCCTCAGCCAGCCCACGGTGACCACGCAGATTCGCAACCTGGAGAGCCAGTACGCGGTCGAGCTGTTCTACCGCGGCGGGCGGCGCCTGGTGCTGAGCGAGGAGGGCGTGCGCCTGCTGCCGATGGTCAAGGCACTGCTGCAGCAGGAGGCCGACATCGAGTTCGAGCTGCGCAACAGCGGCCAGGCACAGGGCAGCCTGCGCATCGCGGCCACGGCGCCTTACTACATCCTCGACCTGGTGAAGATCTACCGCGAACGCCTCCCGCAGGTGGAAGTGGCGGTGGAAATCGGCAACTCGCAGCAGGTGCTGGAGATGCTCGAGGACTACCGGGTGGATATCGCCGCTTCGTCGCAACTGCTGGAAGATGCTCGGCTGGTGCGGCGGGTGCTGGGGACCGACCCGTTGGTGGTGGCGGTGCACCGCAACCACCCGTTGGCACACCGCCAGGCGGTGTCCATTGACGTGGTGGCCGGGCATTGCCTGCTGATGCGCGAGAAGGGCTCGACCACACGCAAGCTGACCGAGCAGATGATGCAGGAGGCCGGGGTGAAGGCCGGCGCCTTGCTGGAGATTGGCAGCCGCGAGTCTATCCGTGAGGCGGTGCTGCGCAATATCGGCATCAGCGTGATTGCCCGGCACGAGGTGCCGCACAACCCTGAGTTGCGGGTGCTGGCGCTGGAGAACGCGCCGGTGATGCATGAGTACCTGTATTGCCTGAAGGAGCGGCGGCAGGCGCGGTTGCCGGCGGCCTTCCTTGGGGTGGCGCAGGAAGTGGCCGGTTCATAGTTCTAGACCCGTGTTGGCTTCTTCGCGGGTAAACCCGCTCCCACAGGTACTGCACAGCCTTCAGATGCGGCGAGATTCCTGTGGGAGCGGGTTTACCCGCGAAGAGGGCCGCGAAGACCACTACAAAATCTGCCTATACCACTATCACCGGCTTTTGCCCTAAAGCCACAGAACCTTCGCACAGCCTTCCTAGCATGGCCCCCATCTCTTCGATGAGGCCCTGCCATGAACCACACCACCCCCGGCGCACAGATGAAAGTGCGCAATATCCACAAGCGCTTCGGCGCCTTCACGGCGCTGAATGATGTCTCGCTGGACATCGCCGCCGGCGAACTGGTGTGCCTGCTCGGTCCGTCCGGCTGCGGCAAGACCACCTTGCTGCGCTGCATCGCCGGCCTGGAGCGCCAGGACCGCGGTACGTTGTACATCGGCGAGCGCGATATCTCCGAGCTGCCACCCCAGGCACGTGACTACGGCATCCTGTTCCAGTCCTACGCGCTGTTCCCCAACCTTACCGTCGAAGCCAACATCGCCTATGGCCTGACTGGCAGCGGCCGCGAGCAGGCCCGCCAGCGAGTGGCCGAAATGCTCGAACTGGTGGGCCTGGCCGGCAGCGAGAAGAAATACCCCGGTCAGCTTTCCGGTGGCCAGCAGCAGCGTGTGGCCCTGGCCCGCGCGCTGGCACCGTCGCCGTCGTTGCTGCTGCTGGACGAGCCGATGTCGGCGCTGGATGCCCGGGTGCGTGAGCACTTGTGCACCGAGCTGCGCCAGCTGCAGCGCCAGCTGGGTATCACCACGCTGATGGTCACCCACAACCAGGAGGAGGCCATGCTGATGGCCGACCGCATTGCGGTGATGAACAACGGCCAGGTCGAGCAATACGCCACCCCGCAGGAAATCTACGACCAGCCGGCCACGCCGTTCGTTGCCGAGTTCGTCGGCCAGGGCAACTGGTTGCCGTTCCAGCGCAGCAGTGACAGCCATGCCCAGGTCGGTGGCATGAACATGCGTCTGGCACCAGGTTCGGCCCGACCCAGTAGCGGACGGCTGTTCTGCCGCCCGGAGGCGATCACGGTCAACCCTGCGGTGCACGAAGAAAACCTGTTCCCGGCCATGGTCCGTGAAATCACCTTCCTCGGTAACCGCTGCCGCATGAGCTTCGAGCTCAAGGCGCTGCCTGGCCATGCACTGCTGGCGGAGCTGGCCCCCGAGGCCATGCCGCGGCTGGGCTCGCAGGACATCTGGGTGGCGCTGCCGCCGCAGAGCCTGCAGGTGTTTGCCTGAGATGGCCGCGCCAATGTCCCTGCCGCTGAGCCAGGCCAAGGCCACGCCGCGCGCTGGCGTCGCCCTGGGCGACCGGTTGTTCGTCGTCGGCGGCAAGAGCCTGCTGCTGATCCTTCTGGTGCTGGCGGTGCTGATGCCGCTGCTGGCGATCTTCTGGCGCGGCTTCAGCGCTGAAGCGGGCCAGGGTGGTGGCCCGCTGGCGGCCCGCGAGCTGTTCGCCAGTTAAAAACTTCCACTGGTTGCTGGGCAACAGCTTGTCGGTGGCCTTCACGGTGGCAGCCATCGTGGTGCCGCTGGCCTACCTGTTCGCCTATGCCCTGCAACGCACGCTGATTCCGGGCAAAGGCCTGTGGCGGGGGATTTCGCTGCTGCCGCTGCTGGCGCCGTCGATGCTGCCGGCCATCGCCCTGGTCTACCTGTTCGGTAACCAGGGGCTGCTACGCGGGTTGCTCAGCGACAACATCTATGGCTTCTGGGGCATTGTGCTAGGCGAGGCCATCTACACCTTCCCGCATGCCCTGATGATCCTGCTGTCGGCGCTATCGCTGGCCGATGCACGCCTGTTCGACGCAGCGTCCAGCATGGGTGCCGGCCCTTGGCGAGCGTTCACCAGCATCACTTGGCCGGCCACGCGCCAGGCAGTATTCGCAGCGTTCTGCCTGGTGTTCACTCTGACCATCACCGACTTCGGTGTACCGGTCGTGGTCGGCGGCGACTATCAGGTGCTGGCGCTGGAAGCCTACAAGGCGGTGGTCGGCCAGCAGCAGTTCGGCCGCGGCGCGTTGATCGGCATGGTGCTGCTGTTGCCGGCGCTGTTCAGCTTTACCGTCGATGCCTGGCTGCGCCGGCGCCAGGGCGAGGCCATGAGCGGCCGTGCCCAGGTGTTCGAGCCCAAGCCGTCGCGCGGCCGTGATGCCTGCTTCCTGGCGATCGTGCTGCTGGTGTGCGCGGCATTGCTGTTGGTGATCGGCATGGCGGTGTATTCGTCGCTGGTCACGTTCTGGCCCTACAACCTGTCGTTGTCGCTGCGTCACTACATGTTCGAGGACACCGCCGGTGGTGGCTGGCTGGCCTACCGCAACAGCGTGACCATGGCCATCGGCACCGCGCTGATCGGCAGCATCGTGATCTTCACCGGCGCCTACCTGATGGAGAAGACCCAGGGCCAACGCCTGCTCAACCAGGCGCTGCGCCTGCTCAGCTTCATCCCCATGGCCGTGCCGGGCCTGGTGCTGGGCCTGGGCTACGTATTCTTCTTCAACCTGAACGGCAACCCGCTGCATGTGTTCTACGGCGGCATGGGGCTGCTGGTGGTGTGCACCATCGCCCACTACCTGACCACCGCGCAGATGACCGCGACCACCGCCCTGCGCCAGCTCGACGGCGAGTTCGAGGCCGCCGCGCTGTCGCTGAAGGCGCCGCTGTACAGGCACTTCCTGCGGGTGACCGTGCCGATCTGCCTGCCGGCGCTGCTGGACATCATCCGCTACCTGTTCGTCTCGGCGATGACCACCGTGTCGGCGGCAATCTTCCTGTACAGCCCCGACACCATCCTGGCTGCCGTCGCCGTGCTGAACATGGATGACGCCGGCAACGTCGGTGGTGCCGCCGCCATGTCCACCCTGATCCTGCTGACCAGTGCCGGCGCTTCACTGCTGCTGGCCGCAGCCTCACGCGGCCTGCTGCGCCGCTCCCAAGCCTGGCGCCAACGCGCCGCGACCGTCTGACCTGTAAGGAACCTACCCATGTACAAGCACCTTGCACTTGCCGCTGCCGTTTCCGCCGTTTTCAGCCTGCAGGCTTCGGCCGCTGGCACCCAGCTGACGGTCTACACCGCCCTGGAAGCCGAACAGCTGAAGAGCTACAAGCAGGCGTTCGAGAAGGCCAACCCGGACATCGAGATCAAGTGGGTTCGTGACTCTACCGGCATCATCACCGCCAAGCTGCTGGCCGAGAAAGACCGCCCGCAAGCCGACGCAGTGTGGGGCCTGGCTGCTTCCAGCCTGGCTATCCTCGACCAGAACGGCATGCTCGAAGCCTACGCACCGAAGGACCTGGGCAAGATTGCCGCCAATTACCGCGATGCTGCCAACCCGCCAGCCTGGGTCGGTATGGACGTGTGGGCCGCGACCATCTGCTTCAATACCATCGAGGCCGAGAAGCAGGGCCTGAGCAAGCCGGTGAGCTGGCAGGACCTGACCAAGCCCGAGTACAAAGGCAAGATCGTCATGCCGAACCCGGCCTCGTCCGGCACCGGCTTCCTGGATGTCAGTGCCTGGCTGCAGACCTTTGGCGAGCCACAGGGTTGGGCGTACATGGATGCGCTGCACCAGAACATCGGCCAGTACGTTCATTCCGGTTCCAAGCCGTGCAAGCTTGCCGCAGCGGGTGAATTCCCGATCGGTATCTCGTTCGAGTACCCGGCCGTGCAGCTCAAGCGCCAGGGCGCGCCGCTGGACATCGTGCTGCCGAAGGAAGGCCTGGGCTGGGAGATCGAGGCGACTGCGGTGATCAAAGGTTCGCCAAAAGCGGATGCGGCCAGGCGCCTGGCTGATTTCTCTGCAAGCCCGGCGGCCATGGAGCTGTACAAGGAGAACTTCGCCGTGCTGGCTGCCCCGGGTATTGCCAAGCCGCAGACCGAACTGCCGGCGGACTATGAACAGCGCCTGATCAAGAACGACTTTGCCTGGGCCTCGAAGAACCGTGACCAGATCCTGGCCGAGTGGCGCAAGCGCTATGACGGCACGTCGGAGAAGGTGGCTCAGCAGTAACCTGCACCGGCCTCTTCGCAGCACAAGGCTGCTCCTACGGGGCGGCGACAACCTGTAGGAGCAGCCTTGTGCTGCGAAGAGGCCACCACCCAGTCAAGCCAGGAGAAGACGGTGATGCCAACCCCAGCCCAGATCATTGACAGCACCTTCGCGCTGTACGAACGCCACGGCAGTGACGACTACATCGGCGAAGCGATCACCCAGCTCGAACACATGTCCCAGGCCGCGCAACTGGCTATGGCCGAAGGCTTCGACGACGAAGTGGTGCTGGCGGCGTTCTTCCACGACATCGGCCACCTGTGCGGCGGTGACGCCAGCATGGGCGGCTATGGCGTGGTCAGCCATGAGCGCATCGGCGCTGAGTATTTACGCCGCTGTGGCTTCGGCGAACGCATGGCGCGGCTGGTGCAGTATCACGTGGAGGCCAAGCGCTACCTGACTTTGCGCCAGCCTGGGTATTACCAGAGGTTGAGTGAAGCGAGCCGGCGGACCTTGGAGTATCAGGGGGGCGTGATGAGCGAGGACGAGGCGGATGTGTTCGAGCGGGATCCGCTGTTCGAGGTGAGCTTGCGGATGAGGGAGTGGGATGAGCGGGCCAAAGTGGTCGGGGTGGCGGTGATTGACCTGGATGGGTTGAAGCGGAAGGCTTTGGCATTACTTTGAGATGTGGGCTGCCTGTGCGGGCCTATTCGCGGGTGAACCCGCTCCCACAGGAATAGTGCACATCTCAACGAATGTGAGATACCTGTGGGAGCGGGTTTACCCGCGAAGAGGCCAGACCTGCTTGATCAAAACTGTGAAACCAGCGCCTCCAGCTGTTCCTGCCGCTCAGCCTGGTTCAGCTTCGCCCCAGGGTTGAGGGTGGACCACTGCGGATGCGCCCGCGCCTTGCTCAGCGCCTCCGGCAACTTGCCCTCCCGCCAGGCCTTCTCATCCAGCTCCCCCAGCCGAATGCTGTCCTGCGCCGCATGCCCGCGGTTTTCCAGCGCCACCATCAACTGCTGCTGACGCAAAGCCAACAAGCGCAACACCGTATCGTCCACCGTCAGCTCGCGCTTGCCCTTGAGCTTACCCATCAGCCGCGACCCATAGTTGCGCGCCGTCTGCAGCGCGCCGCCGGCAATTGCCCCGGCCAGGGCGGCAGCCCCCAGTGTCAGGCCGCCGACCAGCAGGTCCACCCCGGCACCCGCCGCAGCACCGGCGGCCACACCGCTGCCCAAACGCACGCCCAGCAGCTTCAAGGTTTCGGGATTGAACAGGTCATCGCCCCAACGGCCATCCAGTAACGGCAGGTCGCTGGCATGGGCGTCCTCGCGGCGGAAGGCATACAGCTTGAGCAGTGCCTCGACACAGCGCTGTTCGCGCTGGCGCACCTCTTGCCGCAATGCCTCGATGGCCCGGGCTTCGGCAGCCGGCTCGGCCTCGACGCTGCGCCGGCAGGCGGCGCAGTCCAGCAGCAGCTCGGCAATCAGGCGCTTGCCGCTGTGGCGGCGTGCCAGGCGCTGTGCCTGCTGGTCGTCGATCAGCCGCTGCAGGGCCGGGCGGGCGTCTTCCAGCAGCAGGGCCAGGCTTTCGTACAACCGGCGCTCGCCATCCTCTGGCGGGGCCACGCTGTCGAACCGCACCAACGCGTGAAGCCCAAGCCTGGCAAGGGCTTCACGCCATTGCGGCTCGCGGTGCTGGTGGCTGGCGACGAAATTGAGCACCGGTAGCAGCGGCTTGCCGCAGCTGGCCAGCACTTCCAGTTCGTCGCGGTATTTGGCCAGCACTGGTTCGCGGGCGTCGATCACATACAAGCCGGCATTGCTGGCCAGCAGCTGGCGTAGCACCTTGGCCTCCTGCTCGAAACGCTGGCGTGCCTCGCTGCCTTGCAGAAAGCGCTCGAGGCGGGCCGGGCCGTCCAGGCGCTCGCCCGGGCGCTCCAGGCGTTCGAGATAGTCGAGCAGGGCAATGGCGTCTTCCAGGCCAGGGGTGTCATACAACTCGAGCAAGGGTTCGCCGTCCACGGACAGCCGCGCACCTTCCACATGGCGGGTGGTGCTGGGGCGGTGGGAAACTTCGCCAAAGCCGACGTCACGGGTCAGGGTGCGCAGCAGCGAGGTCTTGCCGACGTTGGTGTGGCCGACCACGGCCAGTTTCAGCGGCTCAGTCATGGCCATGCTCCAGCCAGGTCAGCGGTGAGGTATCGGCATGCGCCAGGCCAAGGCGGTCGAGGGCTTCGTGCCAGTCGCCCAGACGCTGGGCGTCCAGGGCCTCGCCCGGTACGGCCTGCAGTAGCCATATACGGGTGGCACCGGCGTTGCGTGCCAGTTCGGCGAGCAACGCCAGGCTGCCACGATCGGGAGAGCGGCGCGGGTCGCAAGCGATGGCCAGGCGTGCTGGCGGGAAACGGCTGAGCTGTTCCAGCAGGCGGTTACGCGATTCGCGGCTATCGAGAACGCCGGCACTGGTTACGCTTTTTGGCAGCGCGGGTGGCCAGGGATGCTGGTCGTCCAGCTCCAGGCCGACCAGCAGGGCACCGCTGCTGCCGCTTTCCAGCTGGCCAGCGGCAAACTGCGGCAAGACCTCGGGCGCGGCATCCTGGACGCCAATGCGTTCGCTGCGCGGCATCAGCGCTTCACGCAGCTGCGCGTAGCCGGGCAGGCTGAGGTCCAGCGCCAGGCGTTGGCGGCCTTGAAGCCAGCGCCACAGACACAGCCCGGCCAGCAGCAGACGCGGCAGCAGGCCGTACACCAGCACCACGCCAAGCAGCCAGCTGGCCCAGGCCTGGCGCGCCAGGTCCAGGGCCGGCTGGCTGTCGCCGCTGGCGCGGATCATGGCCTCGTCGGGTACCGTGAAACCCAGCAACGAAGGCAGCGCGCCCAAGGCCTGGGTCAGGTGGATGAACGGGTCGGCGGCGAGCAGGGTGGTCTCCCAGACAAAGCCATAGCGCCGGGTCGCCAGCAAGGCCAGCAGCATGCCCAGTGCGGTGATCATCGCCAGCAGCCACAGGCCATGCACCAGCAGGCCGAGCAGCCAGCGGTTCAGGCGCTGACGTTGCAGCAGCACCAGCAGCGCCGGTGCCAGGTGCGCGGCCTTGGCGTCACGGGCAAAGCGTTCGCTCAGCCACAGCCACAAACGGCCCAGCCCCGCGCCATGCTCGCCGCTCAGGGCAAAGCCGATGGCCCAGCCCAGCAGCATCAGCAGGTTCAGCCCGAGCAGGCTGCCGAGGGCCCAGAACACATTCACCGGGCGCTGCCCGTCGCTCAAGGCGGCCAGGGCCAACCCTGCGCCGCTGAGCACGGCCAGCACCAGCAAGGCCAGCAGCGCCAGGCGTGCGCCCTGTTTCCAGTGGCGCAGGGCGGTGGTGATGCCGTCGCGTTCGGCCAGGAACAGGGCACGGGTTTCGATGCGGGCCGCCAGGTCACCGCCTGCCTGGCGGGCGCGGCGGTTGGCTTCCTGGTCCTCCAGGGGGCCGGCATGTTCCTCGCGCAGGCGTACCGCTTCGGTGAGCCAGCGCTTGTCCAGTGAAGTGGGTGCAGTCACAAGGTCTTCCATTGCACAGGTCAGGGCAGAAGCATAACCCACACGCCCGGTGCTATCCTCGCTGGCATGAATACATCACTCCCCCTCAGCCTGATCGCGGCTCACGCCGAGAACCGCGTGATCGGCATCGACAACTCCATGCCCTGGCATCTGCCGGGGGACTTCAAGTACTTCAAGGCCACTACCCTGGGCAAGCCGATCATCATGGGGCGCAAGACCTGGGACTCGCTGGGCAGGCCATTGCCCGGGCGGTTGAATATCGTCGTCAGCCGGCAGGCCGGGTTGGAACTGGCGGGGGCCGAGGTGTTTGGCTCGCTGGAAGAGGCGCTGGTGCGGGCCGAGCAGTGGGCGCGTGAGCAGGGCGTTGATGAGCTTATGCTGATTGGCGGGGCGCAGCTGTATGGGCAGGCGCTGGAGAAAGGGCTGGTCAGCCGCATGTACCTGACGCGGGTCGAGTTGTCGCCGGAAGGGGATGCGTGGTTCCCTGAGTTCGATCGGGGGCAGTGGAAGCGGGTATCGAGCGAGGCGCAGGCTGAGGAAGGCAAGCCTGGGTATCATTTCGAGGTCTGGGACAAGGTTTGAGATTGCCGGGGCTGCCTTGCAGCCCTTTCCGACCGGTCCGGCGCCCCGGCAAGGCCGCTCCCACATTGATCGGCGTACGCGGGACCATTGTAGGAGCGGGCTTGTGTCGCGACAGGGGCGCAACGCGCCCCCGGCAATCTGTCAGGAATGACTTAGCTCGGCATGTTCATCGCCAGCCAGCACATCCTTGTCGGTCTCTTTCAGCAGTTGGCTGGTCACCACCCCTGCGGTCATCGAACCGTTCACGTTCAACGCCGTTCGGCCCATGTCGATCAGCGGCTCCACCGAAATCAGCAACGCCACCAGCTCCACCGGCAAGCCCATGGCCGGCAGCACGATCAGTGCGGCGAAAGTTGCACCGCCACCTACGCCGGCAACACCTGCCGAACTCAGGGTGACGATGGCCACCAGGGTGGCGATCCACAGCGGGTCGAAGGTATCGATGCCCACCGCCGGCGCCACCATCACCGCCAACATGGCGGGATAGAGGCCGGCGCAGCCGTTCTGGCCAATGGTGGTACCGAACGATGCGCTGAAGCTGGCAATCGACTGCGGTACGCCCAGGCGGCGGGTTTGCGCTTCGATGTTCAGCGGAATGCTGGCGGCGCTGGAGCGGCTGGTGAAGGCGAAGGTCAGCACCGGCCACACCTTGCGGAAGAAGCGCAGCGGGCTCACGCCGGTGGCGGCGAGGATAATGCCGTGCACCACGAACATCAGCGCCAGGCCCAGGTACGACACCACCACGAAGCTGCCCAGCTTGAGGATGTCTTCCATGTTCGAGCTGGCCACCACCTTGGTCATCAGCGCCAGTACGCCATACGGGGTCAACTTCATTACCACCCGCACCAGGCGCATCACCCAGGCCTGCAGGGTGTCGATGGCCGACAGTGCGCGCTCGCCTTTCTCGGCATCGTCCTTGATCAGCTGCAGCGCGGCCAGGCCCAGGAACACGGCAAAGATCACCACGCTGATGATCGAGGTCGGTTTGGCCCGTGCCAGGTCACCTACCGGGTTGCTGGGGATGAACGACAGCAGCAGTTGCGGGATGTTGAGGTCGGCGACCTTGCCGGCGTAGTCGCTGTGGATAACCTGCATGCGCGCGCTTTCCTGGGCGCCGGCCACCAGGCCTTCGGCGCTGAGGCCGAACAGGTTGGTCAGGACGATGCCGATCAACGCAGCGATGGCGGTGGTCAGCAGAAGGGTGCCGATGCTCAGTACACTGATGCGGCCCAACGACGAGGCATTGTGCAGGCGCGCCACGGCACTGAGGATCGAGGCGAAGATCAGCGGCATGACGATCATCTGCAGCAAGCCGACGTAGCCGTTGCCGACCAGGTCGAGCCAGGCGATGGTGGCCTTGAGCACAGGGTGACCAGCGCCATAGACGGTATGCAGGATCAGGCCGAACACCACGCCCAGCACCAGGCCCAGCAATACCTTCTTGGCCAGGCTCCAGTCGGTGCGGCGGGTTTGTGCCAGGCCCAGCAACAGGGCCAGGAACGCCAGCAGGTTAAGGGACAGCGGCAGGTTCATTGAAGCTCCAGCAGAAAAAAGCAGAAGAGGCATCGCCCCTGTGAGCGATTGCGAACGGAAATGCTAACAGCCTGAAAACAAACGAATTTATACCCAAATGGAATGTGTATAGTCGTTTATGGAATAACGATGTGTCGCGGATTGCAATGAACGCGGCGTTTGCAGCTGCATGGAGGTCGTTATCGAGGGCTGCCAGCGGAGGGTGTTGCACTAGCGTTTCTGGGTCATTTCAGGAGATTCGTACATGAAGTTTGCTCCGAAAGCCGTCGCCGTCGGCCTGTCCCTGTTGTTCAGTATCGAAACCTTCGCCACCGAGCTCAAACACTGGCCCGCCGAGGCGGCCAGGCAGCTCGACAGCATGATCGCCGCCAATGCCAACAAGGGTAACTACGCGGTGTTCGACATGGACAACACCAGCTACCGCTACGATCTTGAAGAGGCCTTGCTGCCTTTCATGGAAAACAAGGGCCTGTTGAGCCGTGACAAGCTCGACCCGTCGTTGAAGCTGATGCCGTTCAAGGACACCGCCGAACATAAGGAAAGCCTGTTCAGTTACTACTACCGGCTGTGCGAAGTCGATGACATGGTCTGCTACCCGTGGGTGGCCCAGGTGTTCTCCGGCTTTACCCTACAGGAGCTGAAAGTGCAGGTGGATGAGCTGATGGCCTCCGGCAAGCCGATCCCCAGCACCTATTACGAAGGCGATCAGGTCAAGACCATCGAGGTACAGCCCCCCAAGGTCTTCCAGGGCCAGGCTGAGCTGTACAACAAGCTCATGGAGAACGGTATCGAGGTCTATGTGATTTCCGCGGCATCAGAGGAACTGGTGCGCATGGTCGCGTCGGACCCCAAGTACGGCTACAACGTGAAGCCGCAGAACGTGATTGGCGTCAGCCTGTTGCTGAAGGACCGTGCCAGCGGCCAGTTGACCACCGCACGCAAGCAGATCAGCGCCGGGCACTATGATGCCAAGGCCAACCTGGGGCTGGAGCTGACCCCGTACCTGTGGACTCCGGCCACCTGGATGGCGGGCAAGCAGGCGGCGATCCTCACCTATATCGATGAGTGGAAGAAACCGGTACTCGTGGGGGGCGACACACCGACCAGCGATGGCTACATGCAGTTTCATGGGGTGGATGTGGGCAAAGGTGGCATCCACCTGTGGATAAATCGCAAGGCCAAGTACATGGACCAGATGAACGGGATGATTGCCAGGAATGCAGCGGCGCAGGCCAAGGAAGGGCTGCCGGTGACGGCGGACAAGAACTGGGTGATCGTGACGCCGGAGCAGATTCAGTAAGCCATGTGGTGCCCGTGCTGGCATCTTCGCGGGCACGCCCGCTCCCACAGAAACCCCACAGCCTTTGAGCCAGGCACCGTACCTGTGGGAGCGGGCGTGCCCGCGAAGAGGCCGGTACAGGCATAAAAAAACCGGCGCCCAGGGCGCCGGTTCTTCATTCACACCGTCAGAGCCTCACAGCCCTTCCAGCATCGCCTTGTTACGCACAGCACCCTTGTCGGCACTGGTCGCCAGCAGGGCGTAGGCCTTCAGCGCGGTGGTCACCTTGCGTGGGCGTACTTCAGCCGGTTTCCAGCCCTTCTTGTCCTGCTCGACCCGGCGCTCGGCCAGCTCTTCGTCGCTGACCTGCAGGTTGATCGAACGATTCGGGATGTCGATCAGCACCTTGTCGCCGTCGCGCACCAAGCCGATAGCACCGCCAGCGGCAGCTTCCGGCGATGCGTGGCCGATCGACAGGCCCGAGGTGCCGCCCGAGAAGCGGCCGTCGGTGAGCAGGGCGCAAGCCTTGCCCAGGCCCTTGGACTTCAGGTACGAGGTCGGGTACAGCATTTCCTGCATGCCCGGGCCACCTTTCGGGCCTTCGTAGCGGATGATCACGATGTCGCCGGCCTTCACTTCGTCGGCGAGGATGCCGCGTACGGCGCTGTCCTGGCTCTCGAAGATCTTCGCGGTGCCTTCGAACACCAGGATCGACTCGTCGACACCGGCGGTTTTCACCACGCAGCCATCCAGCGCGATGTTACCGTACAGCACGGCCAGGCCGCCTTCCTGCGAATAGGCGTGCTCGACACTGCGGATGCAGCCGTTCTCACGGTCGTCATCCAGGGATTCCCAACGGGTCGACTGGCTGAATGCCGTCTGGGTCGGGATGCCGGCAGGGCCGGCCTTGAAGAAGGTGTGCACGGCTTCGTCATCGGTCTGGGTGATGTCCCACTTGGCGATGGCTTCTTCCATGCTGCGGCTGTGCACGGTCGGCAGGTCGGTGTGCAGCAGGCCGCCACGGGCCAGCGAGCCGAGGATGCTGAAGATGCCGCCGGCACGGTGCACGTCTTCCATGTGATATTTCTGAATGTTCGGCGCAACCTTGCACAGCTGCGGCACCTTGCGCGACAGGCGGTCGATGTCGCGCAGGTCGAACGCCACCTCGGCTTCCTGGGCGGCAGCCAGCAGGTGCAGGATGGTGTTGGTCGAGCCGCCCATGGCGATGTCGAGCATCATGGCGTTCTCGAACGCCTTGAAGTTGGCGATGTTGCGCGGCAGTACCGACTCATCGTTCTCGCCGTAGTAGCGCTTGCACAGCTCGACGATGGTGCGGCCGGCAGTGAGGAACAACTGCTCGCGGTCGGCGTGGGTGGCCAGGGTCGAACCGTTGCCCGGCAGGGCCAGGCCCAGGGCTTCGGTCAGGCAGTTCATCGAGTTGGCGGTGAACATGCCGGAGCACGAACCGCAGGTAGGGCAGGCGCTGCGCTCGTATTCGGCGACTTTTTCGTCGGAAGCCGAGGAGTCGGCGGCAATGACCATGGCGTCGACCAGGTCCAGGCCGTGGCTGGCCAGCTTGGTCTTGCCGGCTTCCATCGGGCCGCCGGAGACGAAGATTACCGGGATGTTCAGGCGCAGGGCGGCCATCAGCATGCCGGGGGTGATCTTGTCGCAGTTGGAGATGCACACGATGGCGTCGGCGCAATGGGCGTTGACCATGTACTCCACGGCGTCGGCGATGATCTCGCGGCTTGGCAGCGAGTAGAGCATGCCGTCGTGGCCCATGGCGATGCCGTCATCGACTGCGATTGTGTTGAATTCCTTGGCCACGCCACCGGCGCGTTCGATTTCGCGGGCGACCAGCTGGCCCAGGTCCTTCAGGTGCACGTGGCCCGGGACGAACTGGGTGAACGAGTTGGCGATGGCGATGATCGGTTTCTTGAAATCTTCGTCCTTCATCCCGGTGGCGCGCCACAGGGCACGGGCGCCGGCCATGTTGCGGCCTTGGGTGGAAGTCTTGGAACGATAATCAGGCATGAAACACTCCTGGCGGCTTAATCAGGTCACAAAAAGGGGAGTGAGCTTCTCTTGTCCTTTGTACCGCAGGCCGGTTGCCACTGGCACGGATGGGGCCGAAGACCGCGCGGGATCGCCGCGTGCTTGGGCAGAGCTCATAAACCCGCCGGGGATGACTGGCGATGAATAGGCCGATTCTACACCGCTGGCGCGGCGAGGGAATGCAGATGTGGATAGCTGGCGGGGAGATTGCAGCAGGAAAGGGCCGCTTGGCGGCCCTTTTTAGCGGATATCAGCTGTTTGGCAGCAACCGGCAGGTGATGCTCTTGATGTAGCGGGTTTCGGCGATGGCCGGGTGCACCGGGTGGTCGGGGCCTTGGCCGCCGCGCTCGAGCAACTGCAGGTTGCGGTCCAGGTGACGGGCGCTGGTCAGCAGGATGTTGTGCAGGTCGTCCTCGGGCAGGTGCATCGAGCACGAGGCACTGACCAGGATGCCGTCCTTGGTCAGCATGCGCATGGCCTGTTCGTTCAGGCGGCGGTAGGCCGCTTCGCCGTTCTTCAGGTCTTTCTTGCGCTTGATGAAGGCGGGTGGGTCGGCAATGATCACGTCGAAGCGCTCTTCGGCGGCCTTCAGTTCGCGCAGGGCCTCAAACACATCGCCTTCGATGCAGGTCAGTTTCTCGCTGATGCCGTTCAGGGCGGCGTTACGCTCGACGCCGTCCAGGGCAAAGCCCGAGGCATCGACGCAGAACACTTCGCTGGCGCCGAAGGCACCGGCTTGCACGCCCCAGCCACCGATGTAGCTGAACAGGTCGAGCACGCGCTTGCCTTTCACGTACGGCGCCAGGCGTGCACGGTTCATGCGGTGGTCGTAGAACCAGCCGGTCTTCTGGCCTTCGCGTACCGGGGCTTCGAATTTGACGCCGTTTTCTTCCAGCGGCACCCAGTCCGGCACCTCGCCATAGACTGTTTCGACATAGCGCTGCAGGCCTTCGGCATCCCGTGCGGAGGAGTCGTTCTTGAACAGGATGCCGCTTGGCTTGAGCACCTGTACCAGGGCTGCAATCACGTCGTCCTTGTGCGCTTCCATGGTGGCGGAGGCCAATTGCACCACGAGGATGTCGAAGAAGCGGTCGACCACCAAGCCTGGCAACAAGTCGGAATCGCCGTAGACCAGGCGGTAGCACGGTTGGTCGAACAGGCGCTGGCGCAGCGACAGGGCGACGTTCAGGCGGTGCACCAGCAGCGACTTGTCCAGCGGCAGCTTGGCGTCGCGCGACATCAGGCGGGCGCAGATCAGGTTGTTCGGGCTCAGTGCGACGATACCCAGCGGCTTGCCGTTGGCCGCCTCGAGAACAGCCTGCTGGCCGGCCTGGAAGCCTTGCAGCGGGGTCGCGCTGACGTCGACTTCGTTGCTGTAGACCCACAGGTGGCCGGCGCGTAGGCGGCGGTCGGCATTGGCTTTGAGGCGTAGGCTGGGCAGGGACATGACGTCGCTCCGGGAAAAAAGAGCGGGATTATAGCCTGTTGCCTGGGCACACGTCCCTTGAAGGAGCGGCCTTGCGTCGCGAAAGGGCTGCGCATCGGTCCCCGGAACTTCAGCAGCGGCGCATAAATTGCCGGGGCCGCTTTGCGGCCCTTTCGCGACACAAGGCCGCTCAGGTCTCGCGTAGGCCAAGAGATGGCGTCAGGCTGCCAATGCCTTGATCAGTTGTTGGTTGAACGCCGGAATGTCGTCGGGTTGGCGGCTGGTGATCAGGTTGCCATCGACTACCACTTCTTCATCCACCCAGTCTCCGCCGGCATTGCGGATGTCGTCCTGCAGGGTCTTGTAGCTGGTCAGCCGCCTGCCCTTGGCCAACCCGCAGGACACCAGCAACCAGCCACCATGACAGATCACCGCCAGCGGCTTGCCAGCCGAATCGTGGCTTTTCACCAGTTTTTGCGCAGCGGGAATCAGCCGAATCGTGTCAGAGTTTTGCACGCCACCGGGCAGCACCAGGGCATCGTAGAGGTCCAGGTGGGCGCTTTCGAAGGTTGCGTCCACGGCGAATGCGTCGGCCGGCTGGTCGTGGTTCCAGCCGCGTACCGTGCCCTCCTTGTCGCTGAGGATGTCCACCACCGCGCCGCTCTGTTGCAGGGCCTCGCGAGGGCCTGTCAGTTCCACTTGCTCGAAGCCGTCGGTGACCAGGAAAGCCACTCGCTTGCCGTTCAGTTCTGCACTCATGGGCCTTGCTCCTTTCCTTGATGAATATGAGAAAGAGGCCCGCATGGATAAGGTAAAGTTCCGGCGCAACGATTCAGTGGTTGGTCCCTTTCCGGTCTGGAGGGTTAGAATCGCCGGTCCCAAACGAGTGTGCACGTATGTCCCAAGAACTCAGCGCCGAACAGATCCAGCAAGCCTTGCAAGGCATCACCATCCCGCCGCAACCGCAGATCATGGTCGACCTGCAGTTCGAGCAGTACATGCCTGACCCGGACCTGGAAACCATCGCCAAGCTGATTTCCCAGGACCCGGGCCTCTCGGGCGCCTTGCTCAAGCTGGTCAACTCACCGCATTTCGGCCTTTCCAACAAGATCGGTTCGATCCAGCGCGCGGTGAACCTGCTGGGCAGCCGTTCGATCATCAACCTGATCAATGCCCAGTCGATCAAGGGCGAGATGAGCGACGAGACCATCGTTACCCTCAACCGCTTCTGGGACACCGCCCAGGACGTGGCGATGACCTGTCTGACCCTGGCCAAGCGCACCGGCATCCAGGCGGCGGACGAGGCCTATACCCTGGGCCTGTTCCATGACTGTGGCGTGCCGCTGATGCTCAAGCGCTTCCCCGACTACATGGATGTACTGGAAGAGGCCTATGCCAAGTCCGACGAGGAAACCCGCGTGGTCGACACCGAAAACCGCGCGTTCAACACCAATCATTCGGTGGTCGGCTATTTCACTGCCAAATCCTGGCGCCTGCCCGAGCACCTCAGCGCGGCCATTGCCAACCACCACAACGCTCTGGCGGTGTTCCGCGACGAGAGTTCGCGCAATACCCAGAGCCAGCTTAAAAACCTGCTGGCGGTGCTGAAGATGGCCGAGCACATCTGCGCATCGTACCGGGTGCTGGGCAACCAGGCCGTGGACCACGAATGGAATGTGGTCGGCCCGCTGGTGCTCGATTACATCGGCTTGTCGGAATACGATTTCGAGAACCTCAAGCAGAACATTCGCGAGTTGGGCGGGCACTGACACATGCCGGAATTGCCAGAAGTAGAAACCACCCGGCGCGGTATTGCGCCCCACCTGGAAGGCCAGCGCGTCAGCCGGGTGGTGGTACGTGACCGGCGCCTGCGCTGGCCGATTCCGGAAGACCTGGATGTGCGCCTGTCTGGGCAGCGCATCGTCAGTGTCGAGCGACGCGCCAAGTACCTGTTGATAAATGCCGAGGTTGGCACCCTGATCAGTCACCTGGGCATGTCGGGCAACCTGCGCCTGGTCGAACTGGGCTTGCCGGCGGCCAAGCATGAGCATGTGGATATCGAGCTGGAGTCGGGGTTGATGCTGCGCTACACCGACCCGCGCCGCTTTGGCGCGATGCTATGGAGCCTGGACCCGCTCAACCACGAACTGCTGCTGCGCCTGGGGCCGGAGCCGCTGACCGACCTGTTCGACGGCGAGCGGCTGTTCCAGCTGTCCCGTGGGCGGTCGATGGCGGTCAAGCCGTTCATCATGGATAACGCGGTAGTGGTGGGGGTGGGCAACATTTACGCCACCGAGGCGCTGTTTGCCGCTGGCATCGACCCCCGTCGGGAAGCGGGCGGGATTTCCCGGGCGCGCTACTTGAAGCTGGCGATCGAGATCAAGCGTGTGCTGGCGGCGGCGATCGAACAGGGCGGCACCACGCTACGCGACTTCATCGGTGGCGACGGGCAGCCGGGGTACTTCCAGCAGGAATTGTTCGTGTACGGGCGGGGCGGGCAGCCGTGCAAGGTGTGTGGCACGGAGTTGCGCGAGGTGAAGCTGGGGCAGAGGGCGAGTGTGTATTGCCCGCGTTGCCAGCGCTGAGGCAAGTTACTCGGTACCTTGTAGGAGCGGCCTTGTGTCGCGATGGGCCGCGAAACGGCCCCGGCAATTTCTGCCGCTGAGCTGAAATCTGGGGGGCGCTTCGCACCCCATCGCGACACAAGGCCGCTCCTACAGGTACAGCGTAGGGCCGAGCGATCAGTCCTTGCCAGTAATCCGGCGGTACTTGGCCATCAGCTCTTCTTCGGTTTCCGGGTGCGCTTCATCCAGCGGGATGCAGTCGACCGGGCAGACCTGCTGGCATTGCGGCTCGTCGTAATGGCCCACGCACTGGGTGCACAGGTTAGGGTCGATCACGTAGATCTCTTCGCCTTGGGAGATGGCCTCGTTCGGGCACTCGGGTTCGCAGACGTCGCAGTTGATGCAATCGTCGGTGATGATCAGGGACATGGGGACTCCGGCCGGGGCTCCGCGCCCGGGCATGTTCAACGCAGTGGGCACAATTGTGCCGCATTCGCGCCCGCAGTGCACGCGGGCGCGATGATCAGCCGCTAAAGGTCATTTCTTGAAGCGTTCGGTCAGCGCATCGGCCACCACTGGGTGGACGAATTTGCTGATATCACCGCCCAGCGCGGCAATTTCCCGGACCAGGGTCGAGGAAATGAACGAATAACGCTCCGAAGGCGTGAGGAACAGGCTCTCGACATCGGGGGCGAGTTGCCGGTTCATGTTCGCCAGCTGAAACTCGTACTCGAAGTCGGACACCGCACGCAGGCCACGCAGGAAGACGTTGGCGCCCTGTTCCTTGGCGAAATGCGCCAGCAGGGAGGAGAAGCCGATGACTTCGACATTGGGCAGGTGCTTGGTGACCTCACGGGCGAGCTCCACCCGTTGTTCCAGCGGGAACAGCGGGTTTTTCTTCGGGCTGGCCGCCACCGCGATGATCACGTGGTCGAACAGCCGCGAGGCGCGCTCGACCAGGTCGCCATGGCCTTTGGTAATGGGGTCGAAAGTACCCGGGTACAACACTCGGTTCATCGCGTCATCCTGGCTGGAGTGCGTTGGGGAGTCGGATGGTAGCGCAGCGACGGCGCCCCGGCCAAGTCATGCGGCCGGCTGATGGCACTATAGACAGGGGGCCTGTTCCTTGTCATGCGCTGTGTGCCAGGCGGGCGACCAG
This sequence comes from Pseudomonas sp. ABFPK, assembly GCF_001586765.1. Lineage (NCBI taxonomy): Bacteria > Pseudomonadati > Pseudomonadota > Gammaproteobacteria > Pseudomonadales > Pseudomonadaceae > Pseudomonas > Pseudomonas sp. ABFPK. The sequence continues at coordinate 414,046 of NZ_LQXW01000001.1, forward strand.
CGCTTCGGTGAGCCTGGCGCTGATGGCATATACCGACAGTTGCGGGTTGGCGCCGATGCTGGTGGGGAACAGTGAGCCGTCGTGAACCGACAGGTTTTCCAGCTGGTGATGGTGGCCCAGGCTGTCGCATACCGCCTGGCGCGGGTCGTCGCCAAGGGCGCAGCCACCCATCACGTGAGCGCTGCCCAGGCGCGTGCGGAACGGCTCCAGGCGCAACTTGTCGATCATGGCCAAGGCGTGTTCCAGGCGGGACGCGGCGCTGGCATCGCTGTGCACGGGGGTGACCTGGGTGGCACCAGCGGCGAACTGGATCTGCGCCATGCTGCGATAGGCGCGGCGCAGGCCGTCGCGCAGGTAATCGGTGACCGGGTAATCGAGCACCGGTGAGCCATCGCCGCGCAGCTCCACGGCCCCGCCCTGGCTTTGCGGATGGAAGCCGTCACGCAGCAGCGCCAGCATCACGTGGGTATGTGGCAGCTCGGCCATGCGCTGGGCATTCTCGTGGCCATGCCCGCCCAGCAGCGTGCTGGCCAGGGCCGGGTGCAGCGGTGGCACCTCCAGCTTGTAGCCAATCGGGCCATCGTTGCCGCCTTGCCATTGGAAGTGGTCGCTGTAGATGGACTGTGGGGCGCCGTAGTAGGGGTCGATACGGTCGTTGAAGCGTGCTGCGCTGAAGTTGACCAGGTGCAGGAAGGTCCGTTTGCCCAGGCGGCCATGCGGGTCGGGCGCGTCGGAACGCAGCAGCAGGGCCGGGCTGTTGATGCCGCCACCGGCAAGGATGTAGTGACGCGCGCGAACGCGGACCTGCCGTCCTGTGGCGTGTATGCCTCGGCTATCCAGGGCCTGGCATGACAGGCCCTGGATGCGCTCGCCGTTGTGTTCGAAGCGCTCGGCCCGCGCCAGGTACAGCAGCTCGCCGCCCTGTTCGAGGGTGGCGGGAATACGCGTTACCAGCATCGACTGCTTGGCATTCACCGGGCAACCCATGCCGCAGTAGCCCAGGTTCCAGCAGCCGCGCACGTTGCGTGGGATCACCGCCCAGCGGTAGCCCAGCTGTTCGCAGCCACGGCGCAGCACGTCGTTGTTGGCGTTCGGTGGCAGGGCCCAGGGGGTGATGCCCAGTTCCTGCTCGATGCGCTCGAACCAGGGGCGCATTTGCTCCTCGCCCAGGCCGGTCACGTTGTGGGCTGCGGCCCAGTGCGCCAAGGTCTGTGGCGGCGTGCGAAAGCTCGAGGTCCAGTTGACCAGCGTGGTGCCGCCCACGGCGCGGCCCTGGAGGATGGTGATGGCGCCGTCCTTGCTCATGCGGCCCAGGCCTTCCTGGTACAGGCTGGCATAGGCTTCGTGTTCCAGCAGGTGGAAATCGCTGCTGGTCTTCAGCGGGCCTTCTTCGATCAGCAGCACCTTGAAGCCGGCAGTGCTGAGCATTTGCGCGCTGGTAGCGCCACCGGCACCGCTGCCGATCACGGCAACGTCGGCTTCCAGCGTGAGGTCGTGCTCCAGGCGCGAGGCGTCGTGGGTGATCCAGCCGCTTTCCAGGCCTTGGCGAAACGGGTCGGGTACAGGCATTGGCGCTGCTCTTGTTGTTTTCAGATTTTCGGTGGCCCGGGGTAGCCGCAGGCGGCCCAGGATTCGGGGCGTTCGTACCAGGCCATCTGCAGCAACTGCAGCAGCGAGGCGTGGCCCATGCGCAGCAGGTTCAGCGAGCTGTCCTGCCAACGTTGCAGGAAGGCCGTGACCTGCGCGGCGCTGGCTTGCTCCCAGGCGCCCCAGACACCGGTCAGGGGGCCGCGGGTGAGCGGCAGGTTGAGCACGTCGAACAACTGCCGGGTGAGTTTGAGCATTTCCGGCGACAGCGCCGCCAGCTTGTGGTCGAGGCTATGCAGCACCAGTGTCTCGGCGGCCTGGGTGCCGGCCAGTACCACCGGGATCAGCGCGCGCAGCAGCGGCAGGTCGTCGTCGCGCAATACCTGGTAACCCGTTGCGGCTGTCTGTGCGCTGCAGCCGACCAGGCTGGTACCGGCCAGAAAGACGCTGGCGCCAAGGCTGAAGCGCAGCAGTTCGCGGCGGTGCATGGGCCGGCCCTCAGCGGATGAAAAGCTTGAAGACCAAGCGCTGCAAGGCTTTGCCATAAGGCGGGTAGATCAGCCGGGCAGCGTTGAAGCCTTGCTTGGCCAGCACCGCCTTGGCCTTGCTGAAGGTCAGGAAGCCGTCGTGGCCATGGTAATGGCCCATGCCTGAAGGGCCGATGCCGCCGAACGGCAAATCATCCTGGGCCACGTGCAGCAGGGTGTCGTTCAGGCACACTCCGCCGGAGTGGGTGTGGCGCAACACCTGCTCCTGTGCGGCGCGGTCATAGCCGAAGTAGTACAGCGCCAGCGGGCGCGGGCGCTGGTTGATGTAGGCCAGTGCCTGTTCGAGGCTGTCGTAGGGCACCAGCGGCAGCAGCGGGCCGAAGATTTCGTCCTGCATCACCTGCATGCCGTCGTTCACCTCCAGCAGCAGGTGGGGTGGCAGGCGCCGGCCCTGGCGGGCTTCACCGGGGTACAGGTCGAGTACCTGCGCACCTTTGGCGTGGGCATCGTCCAGTAGATGCTGCAAGCGCTGCAGCTGGCGCTGGTTGATGATGGCGGTGTAGTCGGGGTTGTCGGCGATGCGCGGGTACAGCCGGCGTACCGCACGCTGGTAGGCGTCGCTGAAGGCCTCCAGGCGCTCGCGTGGCACCAGCACGTAATCAGGGGCGACGCAGGTCTGGCCGGCGTTGAGGGTCTTGCCGAAGGCGATGCGCTCGGCGGCGCTGTCCAGCGGTACGTCGGCCGAGACTATGGCTGGTGACTTGCCGCCCAGCTCCAGGGTGACGGGGGTCAGGTTGTGCGCCGCAGCCAGCATTACCTGGCGCCCCACGCTGGTGGCGCCGGTGAACAACAGGTGATCGAATGGCAGGCGGGCAAAGGCCTGGCCTACCTCGACCTCGCCGAGCACCACGCTGACCAGATCGGTGGGGAACACCTGCTCCAGCAGTTGCTTGAGCGCCTGGCCAGTGGCAGGCGTGGCTTCGCTGAGCTTGAGCATGACCCGGTTGCCGGCGGCCAGGGCACAGGTCAGCGGGCCGATGGCAAGGAACAGCGGGTAGTTCCACGGCACGATGATGCCGACCACGCCCAGGGGTTGGTAGCGCACCTGCGCGCTGGCCGGCTGGAAGGCCAGGCCGACCTTGCGCCGGCTGGCGCGCATCCAGCGCTGCAGGTGCTTTTCGGCGTGGCGCAGGCCTTGCACCGAGGGCAGCAGCTCGGCCAGCAGGGTCTCGTCGGCGCTGCGCCCCTCAAAGTCCTGGCCGATTGCCTCGATCAGTTCGGCCTGGCCGGCCAGCAAGGCTTCCCGCAGGCTTTTCAGCCATTGGCGCCGCTGCGCCGCCGCTGGCAAGGGGTTGCCGGCAAATGCATGGCGCTGGGTGGCGAACGTCGCCGCAAGGTCGAGGTCGGATTGCACAGGGGGCAAGGCACTGGGCGAGTTCATGGCGGCGTCGAGTCCGGGCAGGGAATCCCTAGAGCCTATACTCTAATTTGTACGATGGTGCGAATTTTTCCGCGTTGTCGAGCGGTGCATTCCATTGCCAATACGCCGTAAGATGACCCTTTGATGAAGGCCCGCAGACTGGGAGCTGAGCATGGCCCCGCGCATGAAGACCCGAGAGCGCATCGTGCAGAACAGCCTCGAGCTGTTCAACCAGCAGGGCGAACGCAGCGTCAGTACCAACCACATTGCCGCGCACATGGAAATTTCGCCCGGCAACCTGTATTACCACTTCCCCAACAAGCAGGCGATCATCGCTTTGCTGTTCAGCCAGTACGAAGAACTGGTGGACAGCTTCCTGCGCCCGCCGCAAGGCCGCGCGGCGACCGTGGAGGACAAGCGCTTCTACCTCAAGGCCCTGCTGGCGGCGATGTGGAACTACCGTTTTCTGCACCGCGATCTGGAGCACCTGCTGGACAGCGACCCGGAACTGGCCGCCCGTTATCGGCGCTTTTCCGAGCGCTGCCTGCGCCAGGGCCAGGCGATCTACCGCGGCTTCGTCGAGGCGGGCATCCTGGCCATGGCACCAGCGCAGATCGAATCGCTGACCATCAACGCCTGGATCGTGTTGACGTCCTGGGTACGTTTTCTCAGCACCACGCGGGAGCATTCCGCGCACCTGGGTGAAGAAGCCTTCAAGCGCGGCGTCTACCAGGTACTGGTGCTGGAGCTCGGCTTCGTCACCGACAACGCCCGCAATGCCGTGGACGCCCTGTGCCAGGAATTCCATGTACCGTTCAACCAGGCCCTGGAGCACTAACCCAGGGCCTCAGTGCTATCGATAGTGCCATCGATCAGGAGATTGTCATGCCCCTTGCGCAATTGATCACCCCGCAGCAGTTGGCCGAGCGTCTGGGCTCGCCCAAGTTGGTGATCCTCGACTGCCGCTTTGCCCTCGAGGATGTGGACTATGGCCAACGCAGCTATGCCCAGGGGCATATTGCCGGAGCGCATTTTGCCGACCTGGAGCGTGACCTCAGCGGGCCTGTGAGCAAGGGACGCACCGGGCGCCACCCATTGCCGGATGCGCGCCGGTTGGTCGAGCGCCTGCGTGAGTGGGGCCTGGACGATGACAGCGAGGTAGTGCTGTACGACGACGGCCCTGGCGCTTTTGCCGCCCGTGCCTGGTGGCTGCTGGCCTGGCTGGGCAAGCGCAGCGGTGTAGCGATCCTCGACGGTGGCCTGAAGGCCTGGCATGCGGCGCACCTGCCGCTCAGCCTGGACCCGCCGCTCAAGCGGGAAGGCACCTTCAACGGTGAGCCGGACGGCAAGCTGCTGATCGATGCCGAGCACCTGGCCAAGCGCCTGGGTAACCCAGACCTGACCTTGATCGATGCGCGTGCCTTGCCGCGCTTCCGTGGCGAAGTGGAACCGATCGACCCGGTTGCTGGACATATTCCGGGGGCGCAGTGCGCGGCGTTTACCGACAACCTGGGGGCTGATGGGCGTTTTCTGCAGCCGGACCAGCTAAAACAGCGCTTTGCCGAAAAGCTGGCCGGGCGGGCGCCGGAGCAGTTGGTGGCGTATTGCGGGTCAGGGGTGACGGCGTGTCATAACCTGTTTGCCCTGGCGTTGGCCGGGTACCCGCTGGGCAAGCTGTATGCCGGGTCGTGGAGTGAGTGGATCAACGATCCGCAGCATGGCGTAGCCACTGGCGAGTAAGCAGGCCCGGCCTCATCGCCGGCAAGCCAGCTCCCACAGGTACACCACTGTCCATCAGGCCTATACCACACCTGTGGGAGCTGGCTTGCCGGCGATGAGGCCGGTGCTGCCAATGAAAACCGCAGCTCCTATTGACCCTCCACCAGCCACTGTGGAATCCGCCGCTCCAGGTAATAGCCCGGGTTGCGCAGGCTGCCATCGACAAAGCCCACATGGCCGCCGCGGCTGTGCAGTTCGAAGCGGGTTTGCGGCGCCAGTTCGCGGGCTGTTGGCAGGCTGTGGCCGGAGACGAAAGGGTCATCGCTGGAGTGGATGATCAGCGTCGGCGTGCGGTTCTGGCCGAGGAAGAAATGACTCGATGAGCGGCGGTAGTAGTCGTGTGCATCGCGAAAACCGTTCAGCGGTGCGGTGACCTTGCCGTCGAAATCCCAGAACGTGCGCAGGTTGCCCAACGGCCCCAGCCGTTGCAGCGTCGCCAGCCCTTCATGCTGGCCCTTGTCGTGGAAGTGCCGCTGCTTGAGCTGCACATAAGCCAGCATCTCGCGCATGAAATGCGCCTGGTACACCTTTGAAAAGCCCTGGCCGATGCGGTCGGCGCAGTGATCCAGGCGAAACGGCACCGACACTGCCACCGCAGCCTGCAACTGGCTGGCGACACCGCTTTCGCCAAGGTATTTCAGCAGCACATTGCCCCCCAGCGAATACCCCACCGCATACAACGGCGCCAACGGGCGCTGGGCGCGCAGGTGGCTGACGATTTCGGCCAGGTCTTCGCTGGCACCGGAATGGTAGCTGCGTGGCAACAGGTTGGGCTCGCCCGAGCAACCGCGCCAGTTCACCGCCACGCTGGCCCAGCCGCGGCCTTGCAGCGCTTGCTGCAAACCTTTGACGTAGGGCGAGTGGGAGGAGCCGGTCAAACCGTGCAGGACCAGCACCAACGGCGCGTGGGGCTGGTGCGGGCCGTGCCAGTCCAGGTCGATGAAGTCGCCATCGGCCAGCCATAGCCGCTCGCGGTTGCGCTGCAGCTCTGGCAGTTTTCGCCACAATGGCCCCCACAAGGTTTGCAAGTGGGGGTTGGCAAGGCCGAGGGCTGGACGGAACGTTGCGCTGGGGCTGGGCATGTGGGCGACTCATGTTGTGCGTGCCTAGAATGCCATGGAAAAACCCCGATGTACCTGCGCTATTGGTCGTCCTTCATTGTTTCCGGCAGTGGCAGCTGCATTGACTCGGGGCCTACGGTCACCAGCACTTGCGTCGCGTTGCCCAACCACACCTGCCCGGCTTCACGCAGGTTCGCAGGCGTGAGCGACTGCAGCCTGTCAAGAAAAGTGGCAAGGTGATCGCCTGGCAGCCCTTGGTGGCTGTAAGTCGCAAGTGCTCTGGCCAGTTTGGCGCTGTCTGCAAGGTCGTGATGCAGCTTGGCCGCAATTTCGTTCACAGCGATGTCGCATTCTGCCTGGCTGGGGCCTCGTTCGCGCAGGCACGCGACAATCCCCGACACCAGGGCCGCTGCCGCATCGCGGTACTGCGGGGCGATGTCCCAATGAATTTGCAGCAGGCATGCCGCATCCAGCGGGTTGAGGTCGGAGTAGATGGCGTAGGTCAGGCTGCGCAGGGTTCGCAACTCTTGCGTCAGGCGTGATTCATAGCTGGTGCCAAGTATCACGTTGAGTAGCGTCAAAGCCGGAAATAGCGGGCTGCTTGGCGAAGCTTTCGAGGACAGAGTCAACAGCGACCGTGTGGCGCTGCCGGCGGCGGCCAGGTGCTGCACGAGTGGCGGGTGTTCGGGGAGTGGCGGCGGGGCCGCGGCGGCCCACTCCTGCGGCAGGGCACGGGTGAGTTCGTCGATCAGTTGCTCCGCGTCTTCCCGGCTCAGGTCCCCCACCAGGCCAATATCCAGATTGTTCGCCGAGTAAGCCTTCTGGTGGAAGCCCCTGATCTGCTCGATTTTGACGGGACCACTGGCTGTCGTGGTGGCGCTGGCAGCGTACGGATGATCACGGAAAACATGAGCCATCGTGGTGTTGGTAAGCCGTACCAGGGGGTGACTGCCCTGTCTGACCCGGTTGAAAGCGAGCCGCTCCCGGATTTTCGCTACATCAGGCTCCCTGAAAGCAGGGCGTGCAAGCATCTGGGTGAACAGCTGCATCACGCTGGTGCGTATTGTGGGCAAGCTCAGGCAGCGGAGTGTGATGACGGCACTGTCATCGGTGATCCTCCTGCCGAGGATGGCCCCGTACCCGGCTAACTGCTCGGCAAACTGGGCTGCATCGAGTTCACCAGTCCCTTGGTCGAGGCTGTACAGGGTGACTGCGGCCAGGCCCGGGTTCGCCCCGTCAAGCACATTGCCAGCACGAAAACGCAAGGCCAGGTCGAACATCGGGCGTTCATGATCTGCGATGAAGCTGACCTTTGTGCCGCTGGTGGTTTGCCAGCACGTGGCTGCGGCTTGCAAGGGCGGTACCTGGCCAAGCTCTATTTCCTTGGCCGATTGAAGGTTGGCCATGGCCTCCAAGGCGGTGTCGGTGGCTGGGCCGTCGCAAAGCGTCGGTCGGGTGGTCGTCAAATTGTCTGGGCTCATGCTTGTGCTCCCGGCTGAAGGTAGGTCGTGGTCAGCCGTTCGCGCCCCAGGTAGGCAACTGCTACCTGTTGCACTGTCGCACTGTCGAGGTTCTGGATAAGAGGGCCGTCTTCGTCAATTACCGAGGCCGGCAAACCGGCTGCGGCTGCGGCGCCCAACTCGCCTGCCTGGGAAGTGAGCGCGTCAAGGTTGAACAGCCGTCGGGCGAGCATGCGTAACTTGGCGCGCTGCAGATCTTCTTCCGGCAAGGCAACACTACGCAGCGCCTGCACATGCTCGTAAATAGCTTGGGCAGCGTCCTCCGGTGTGGTGTGGCTGGTGTTCACATAGGCTGAGATCGTCAACAGCGTGTCGCCACGCACCAAGGGCTCGTAGGACACCCGTACGCCTGTAAGCAGGCGCTTGTCCCGTACCAGGTCGCTGTACAGCCTGGAGCTGAAGCCTACGCCAAGCAGGTCGCAAAGCAGGCTCAGGGCAAGCGATGTGCTGGCGTCGGGGGCTGTTGCTCGGCCTGGAACATTGAAGGACATGAACAGCCCCTCGCGTAGCCCTGGCAGACTTACGGTGTGGCTGCGGGCCTTCAGTCGAGCGTCATGGCGTGGGACCGGTCGGGCGGCGAGGGGTGTTTTCGGCACGCCGGCGAAGTAACGTGCCACCTGCTGCCGGAGCGTTGGCAGGTCAACACTACCGACCACCACAAGCGTTGCGTTGTTTGGCTGGTACCAGGTCCTGTACCAGGTTCGCAGCGCTGCCAGGTCGATGCCGTGCAGGTCTGCCGGATCACCGAAGCTCGGGCCTGCATAGGCGCTGTCGCCATGTGCCAGGGCGTTATGCTGCTCGTACGCTTGCTGGTCAGGCTGGACGTCCAGCTTGAGCCGGCGCTCATCTTCTACCGCCTTTATCTCCCTCTCCATTTCAGCTTTGCCGAAGGAAGCGGTGCTCATGGCATCGGCCATGATCTCCAGCGCTATGGGCAGGCGGCTGGCCGGTAGCGAGATTTCAAAAGAGGTGGCATCCAGGTGGGTGGTGGCATTAGCGCTGCCGCCTAAGCGTGCAATCACCCGGCTGTATTGGTCGGCGGGGATTTTGCTGCTGCCTGCGAAAATCAGGTGCTCCAGAAGGCGTGACAGGTTGGTGTGGCCGGCAGGCTCATGGCTTGAGCCTATGTGATACCAAAGCTGGACCGCGGCCAGAGAGGTCTTGTGGTTTTCTCGCAAGTAGACGGACAGGCCGTTTTCCAGCGTGAAGTGCTGCAATGCCGAGGTAATGGGGCAGGCCAGGGCGGCAAGCCCCGCAGAGACCTGGCCCAGGTCGGGTGGTGACGCAGGTGATGGTAAGGTCATCGCTGAAGTGCTCTGGTTGGTGTAAACCCGAACAGCTTCAGCGACAAGGGTGCTGCACCTGCTTTACATAATTAGCCCCGCTGCCAGAGTGCGTAATGCACCTGGCCGGTCTTTTTCTCGCGATGCAGGCGCCAGTTACCTGGCAGTTGCAAGGTCGACGGTGCAGCCTCGCTTTCTGTGTAGACCCACGCCTGCTCGCGCAGCCACTGGTTCTGTTCCAGCAGTTTGCAGGTGTCGGCCAGCAGGTCCTGGTGGAACGGTGGGTCCAGGAACACCACATCGAACTGCTGCTTGGCTGGGCCTTGCAGATAACGCAGGGCGTCGGTCTGCAGGATTTGCCCGCGCGGGCAGCGCAGGATCTCGAGGTTGTTCTTCAGGTTGGCGATGGCCGCCGGGTTGCTGTCCAGCGCGACCGCGTCCTCGGCCCCGCGGGACAGGGCTTCGAGCACCAGGGCACCGCTGCCGGTGAAGGCGTCCAGAACGCGGGCACCCTCGATATAGGGGGCCAGCCAGTTGAACAGGGTTTCCCGCACTCTGTCAGGCGTTGGCCGCAGGCCTTCGCCTTCCGGCACCGCCAGACGTCGGCTGCGCCACTCGCCGGCGATGATGCGCAGGTGGCCCTGGCCCTTGCTGTGGCCCGGTTGTGGGCGGGCGGTAGGGGTGGATCTTGGCATTAGTGCTCCGGTACCCCGAGCGGCTGCTCGGAGGGCTTGTCAGTAGGGGCTGGCAGCGGTTTTTGCGGCACTTTCGGGCCAGCGGTGACGATCACCAGTTTATCGGCTGACAGGTGTTTGTTCATGGCCGTCCTTACCTGCTCGACGGTGAGGGCCTGGGACTGCTGCATGAAGTCCTCCAGCCAGGTCAGCGGCAGGTTGTAGAAGCCAATGGCACCCAGTTGGCCGACGATGCTGGCGTTGCTGGCATTGGACAGCGGGAAGCTGCCGGCCAGTTCGCGCTTGGCATCGTCCAGTTCTTGCTGGGTGGGACCGGTCTTGAGGTAGTCGGCGAGAATGTCCTGCACCAGCTTGAGCGTGCCTTCGCTGAGTTCGGCGCGGGTCTGCAGGTTGATCATGAACGGGCCGCGTACTTGCATCGGGCTGAACACCGAGTACACGCCGTAGGTCAGACCGCGCTTTTCACGTACCTCGCTCATCAGCCGGGTGCCGAATGCACCGCCGCCGAGGATCTGGTTACCCAGTGACAGGGCCGGCCAGTCCGGGTCCTGGCGGTCGATGCCGAGCTCGGCCAGCATCAGGTGAGTCTGCTTGGACGGGAAGTCGATGTGGGTCAAGCCTGCCTTGGCTTCGCCGGGTTGCGCAGGTGAGGCCAGCGCGGGGCCTTTGGGCAGACCGGCTGACACTTGGGCGGCGATGGCTTCGGCCTCGGCGCGGCTGAGGTCGCCGACCAGGGCGATGACCGCGTTGCCGCTGGTGTAGGCCTTGGCGTGGAAGGCGCGCAGCTGTGCCAGGGTGATGCCGCTGATGCTTTCGGCAGTGCCGTCGCTCGGGTGGGCGTAGGGGTGGTCGCCGTAGAGCTTGGCGAACAGGGCCTTGCCAGCGACCTTGCCAGGGTTCTGCTTTTCATACTCGAAGCCGGCCAGCATCTGGTTCTTGATGCGCTTGAGGGCGTCTTCAGGGAAGGTCGGCTTGCCAGTCACTTCGGTGAACAGCTTGAGCGCCGGTTCACGCTTGTCCTTGGCACTGAGGCTGCGCAGCGAAGCCACGGCCATATCGCGGTAGGAGCCGTTGCCAAAGTCGGCGCCCAGGCCCTCGAAGCCTTCGGCGATGGCAGTCACATCCTTGCCGGCCACGCCTTCGTTGAGCATGGCGTTGGTCAGGGCAGCCAGGCCTGGCGTGCCGCCATCCTGGCTGCTGCCGGCGGCGAAGGTGATGCGCAGGTCGAACATCGGCAGTTCGCGGGCCTCGACGAACAGCACGCGGGCGCCTTCTGCAGTGTTCCAGTGCTGTATGTTCAACTGGCGCCGGCTGGGCGCCTTGCCATCCAGTTCGGCCAGTGACTGCAAGGTATTGGCCGGGCGTGCCGCGTTGCTGTCGGCTTTGGCGGCATTGTCAGCCATGGCCGGGGCGGCCAGCACCGCCGCCAGCGCCAGGGCGCGGATGCCCGTGGTCAGCAGGGTTGGGCGTGGTACGCGGCGATTACTCATGAGCGGACTCCTCGGGCAGTACATGGGCAACGCTCAGGCGTTCGCGGGTGAAGTAGGTACGCGCGGCGTTCTGGATATCCTGCGGAGTAACGCGCTTGAGCTCATCCAGCTCGCTGTCGATCAGCTTCCACGACAGGCCGACGGTTTCCAGCTGGCCGATGGTAGTGGCCTGGCTGCTGATGGAGTCGCGGTCGTAGACCAGGCCGGCAATGACCTGGGCGCGTACGCGCTCCAGCTCTTCGGCGCTGGGCGGGGTGGTCTTGAGCTCATCAAGCAGCTGCCAGATGCCTTTCTCGACATCGGCGAGGGTTTTTTGCTTCTGCACGTTCGGCGTGGCCGAGATCAGGAACAGGCTGTCGCCGCGGGTGAAGGCGTTGTAGCTGGACGAAGCGCCGGCCACCAGTTCCTGGCCGCGTTCCAGGCGTGCCGGCATGCGGGCGCTGTAGCCGCCGTCGAGCAATGCCGAGATCAGGCGCAGGGCATGCACCGTACGCGGATCCTTGGCGGTGGGCAGGCCAGGTACGTTGAAACCGTAGATCAGGCTCGGCAACTGGGTGCGCACGTACAGGGTCAGCTGGCGCTGGCCTGGTTGGGCCAGCTCGAGCGGCAACTTGGCCGGTGGCACGGCGCGTTTGGGGATGCTGCCGAAGTACTTCTGCGCCAGGCCCTTGACCTCATCGACGGTGACATCGCCGACCACCACCAGGGTGGCGTTGTTGGGGGCGTACCAGGATTCGTACCAGTGGCGCAGTTCCTCGACCTTCATGCGCTCCAGGTCGGCCATCCAGCCGATGGTCGGGGTATGGTAGCCGCTGGCCGGGTAGGCCATGGCGCGGAACAGCTCGAACGCCTTGGAGTTGGGCTGGTCGTCGGTGCGCAGGCGGCGTTCTTCCTTGATCACCTCGATTTCGCGGCTGAATTCGTCAGCGGGCAGGCGCAGGCTGGCCAGGCGGTCGGCCTCCAGCTCCAGGGCCACCGGCAGTCGGTCGCGGGCCAGCACCTGGTAATAGGCGGTGTAGTCGTCGCTGGTGAAGGCGTTTTCTTCGGCGCCAATGTCACGCAGGATGCGCGAGGCCTCGCCGGGGCCGACCTTGGCGCTGCCCTTGAACATCATGTGTTCCAGCGCGTGGGACAGGCCGGTCTGGCCAGGGGTTTCGTAGCTGGAGCCAACCTTGTACCAGATCTGCGAGACCACCACCGGGGCGCGGTGGTCCTCGCGCACGACTACTTTCAGGCCGTTGTCGAGGATGAATTCGTGGGTGGGTTGCACATCGGCGGCGAAGGCCGCGAGCGGCAGGCAGAGCGTGCCGAGCAACAGGCCAGCGGCGCGGCGGGCTAGAGCATTCATACGGTGTTTAACCTGTTCGGCGGCCCGCTGGTTTAGCGTCGGCGGGCCAGGAGGTGCTAGGATACTGATCCGGTTGCCTGGCGACCATGCCTGTCGCCGTTCTGGCCCGCAGGACACTAAGACAAAACGTTGCGCATGAACCAGCCGGCTTCAAGATAGTCTGTTCTGCGTAGAGAGAATTCCCGATGCGCCATAGCTGGCCCATCGCTACCCTGAGATAGCCGTCTTCCATGTTTGGTTCCAACGACGACAAAAAAGCGCCAGCCGAGGCTGGTGAGAAGAAAGGCCTGTTCAGCTGGTTTCGCAAGAAGCCGCAGCAACCTGTGGCAACGGGCGTGCCCGCGAATGAACCCCCAGCCGTCGAGCAGCCTGCAGCCGCTCCGGTCGAAGGGGCTACCGCCGAAGCGCCACAGGCCCCTGAACCCGTTCAGGCCCCTGCGGCCCCACAGCTGACAGAACCGCAGCAGGTCGCCGCACCCGTCCAATCCCCGGTGGTCGAGGCCCCTGTCCCCGAACCGGTTGCTTCCCAACCGTTGCAGGCCCCTGAACCCGAGCCGGTCGCGTCCCAGCCGCTGGTGGCACCTGCACCGCAGCCGGTCGCGTCCATGCCCTTGCAGGCGGCCCCGGTCGAGCCAGCCCCTGTCGAGGCGGCCCCGGTCGTCGAGCCGGTCGCGCCGGTCAGCAACCTGGTGCTGCCGGTTGCCGAAGAGCCCGTGGCCCTGGTGCCGGATCTGGAGCCGAAAGCGCCGCCCGCCATCCCGGAACGCCCTGCACCAGAGCCTGCGGCCCCTGTGGCTGCAGCCCCGGTCGCCACGCAGGCCGAGCAGGCCAAGCCGGGCTTCTTCGCCCGCCTCAAGCAGGGCCTGTCGAAGACCAGCGCCAGCATCGGCGAGGGCATGGCCAGCCTGTTCCTGGGCAAGAAAGTCATCGATGACGACCTGCTCGACGAAATCGAAACCCGGCTGCTGACTGCCGACGTTGGTGTGGAAGCCACTTCCACCATCGTCCAGAACCTGACCCAGAAGGTTGCCCGCAAGCAGCTGGCCGACGCCGATGCCCTTTACAAGTCGCTGCAGGAAGAACTGGCTGCGCTGCTGCGCCCGGTCGAGCAGCCGCTGGTGGTACAGGCGCAGAACAAGCCCTATGTGATCCTGGTGGTCGGTGTGAACGGCGCCGGCAAGACCACCACCATCGGCAAACTGGCCAAGAAGCTGCAGCTCGAAGGCAAGAAAGTGATGCTGGCTGCTGGCGACACCTTCCGTGCCGCTGCGGTCGAGCAACTGCAGGTGTGGGGCGAGCGTAACCAGATCCCGGTGATCGCCCAGCACACTGGCGCCGACTCCGCTTCGGTGATCTTCGATGCCGTACAGGCCGCCAAGGCCCGTGGCGTCGACGTGCTGATCGCCGACACCGCTGGCCGCCTGCACACCAAAGACAACCTGATGGAAGAGCTGAAGAAAGTCCGCCGGGTCATCGGCAAGCTCGACGCCGAAGCGCCACACGAGGTGCTGCTGGTGCTCGATGCCGGCACCGGCCAGAACGCCATCAGCCAGGCCAAGTACTTCAACCAGAGCGTCGAACTGACCGGCCTGGCCCTGACCAAGCTGGACGGCACTGCCAAGGGCGGGGTGATCTTCGCCCTGGCCAAGCAGTTCAAGCTGCCGATCCGCTTCATCGGTGTCGGTGAAGGCATCGACGACCTGCGTACCTTCGAAGCCGAGCCGTTCGTCAAGGCTCTGTTCGCCGAGCGAGACTGAACATGATCCGATTCGAACAGGTTGCCAAGCGCTATCCCAATGGTCATGTGGGTTTGCATGAGCTGAGTTTCCGGGCGCGCCGGGGCGAATTCCTGTTCGTCACCGGCCACTCGGGCGCGGGCAAGAGCACCTTGCTGCGCCTGCTGCTGGCCATGGAGCGCCCGACCAGCGGCAAGCTGATGCTGGCCGGGCAGGACCTGGGCCAGATCAGCAACTCGCAGATCCCGTTCCTGCGTCGGCAGATCGGCGTGGTGTTCCAGAACCACCAGCTGTTGTTCGACCGCACGGTGTTCAACAACATCGCCTTGCCGCTGCAGATTCTCGGCCTGTCCAAGGCCGAGGTCGCCAAGCGCGTGGACTCGGCGCTGGAGCGAGTGTCGCTGGCCGACAAGGGCGAGCTGTTCCCGGCCGACCTGTCCACCGGGCAGCAGCAACGGGTGGGCATCGCCCGCGCCATCGTTCACCAGCCAGCCCTGCTGCTGGCCGACGAACCCACCGGTAACCTCGACCCGCGCCTGGCCGCGGAGATCATGGGGGTGTTTGAGGACATCAACCGCCTGGGTACCACGGTATTGATCGCCAGCCACGACCTGGCACTGATTGCGCGCATGCGTCACCGCATGCTGACCTTGCAGCGCGGCCGCTTGATCGGCGATGGGGAGGCCGGGCAATGAGCACTACACGTACGCCGAAGGTTTCCGAGCGGGTTGCGCCGAAACCGGCCGACCCGCAACCGGCGAAGAAAAAGCACGACGACGATGACGGCCCGGATTTCCGCACGCTGCTGCATGCCTGGCTGGAAAGCCACCGTGCCAGCATGGCCGACAGCCTGCGCCGGCTGGGCAAGCAGCCGATCGGCAGCTTCTTCACCTGCCTGGTGATGGCGGTGGCGCTGAGCATGCCCATGGGCCTGTCATTGCTGCTGAAGAATGTCGAGAAGCTTGGCGGCTCGTGGCAGCGCGCCGCACAGATCTCGCTATACCTCAAGCTCGATGCCGGTAGCCGCGAAGGCGAGGCGCTGCGCGACGAGATCAAGGGCATGCCCGGCGTGGCCGACGCTCAGTATGTCAGCCGCGAGCAGGCGCTGGAGGAGTTCCAGCAACAGTCCGGCCTGGGCGAAGCTCTGCGTGAACTGCCTGACAACCCGCTGCCCGGCGTAGTGGTGGTGACCCCGACCGAAGTCGACAAGCCGGCCCTGGAAGCCTTGCGTCAGCGCCTGTCGGAGCTGCCGCGGGTGGAAGTGGCGCAACTCGACCTGGTATGGGTCGAGCGCCTGGCGGCCATCCTCAAACTGGGTGACCGCTTCGTCTTCGGCCTGGCCGTGATGCTGATTTCTGCCCTGCTGTTAGTAATCGGTAACACAATTCGTCTACATATTGAAAACCGCCGTACCGAGATCGAAGTGATCAAGCTGGTCGGTGGTACAGACGCCTACGTACGCCGGCCTTTCCTTTACATGGGCGCACTGTATGGCCTGGGTGCAGGGGTGATTGCTTGGGGTATCCTGGCGTTTGGCCTGAACTGGCTGAACGAGGCGGTGGTAGGGCTTTCCGGGCTGTACGGCAGCGACTTCGCCCTGGGTGGGGTGCCGGCGTCCGATGGTCTGTCGCTCTTGATCGGAGCGGTGCTGTTGGGGTATATCGGTGCATGGATCGCAGTGGCCCGCCATCTGAACGAGCTGGCGCCGCGATAGTTTTTACGTGCCAGCATTGACAAATTATTCACCATGGAACTTGTACCGTCGTTCCAGGTCAATGTTGGCAGCGCCCACAAGGCGCGAGTTCTGTAAGTCGGAGGTTCTTGAATGACCACATCGTTGCAACCTGCCTATGCCCTGGTACCTGGTGCAAACCTGGAAGCCTACGTGCACACGGTCAACAGCATCCCGCTGCTGACTGTCGAGCAGGAGCGTGATCTGGGCGAGCGTCTCTATTATGAGCAGGATGTCGAGGCCGCTCGTCAAATGGTGATGGCCCACCTGCGTTTCGTCGTACATATCGCCCGTAGCTATGCCGGCTACGGGTTGGCCCAGGCCGACCTGATCCAGGAAGGCAACGTCGGCCTGATGAAAGCCGTCAAGCGCTTCAACCCGGAAATGGGCGTGCGCCTGGTGTCGTTCGCCGTGCACTGGATCAAGGCAGAGATCCACGAGTTCATCCTGCGCAACTGGCGCATCGTCAAGGTGGCCACCACCAAGGCCCAGCGCAAGCTGTTCTTCAACCTGCGCAGCCAGAAGAAACGTCTGGCCTGGCTGAACAACGACGAAGTGCACCGCGTGGCGGAAAGCCTGGGCGTGGAGCCACGTGAAGTGCGCGAGATGGAAAGCCGCCTCAGCGGCCAGGACATGGCCTTCGACCCGGCAGCGGAAGCTGACGACGACAGTGCCTTCCAGTCGCCTGCGCATTACCTGGAAGACCACCGTTACGACCCGGCGGTGCAGCTGGAGGATGCCGACTGGAGCGACAACTCCACCAGCAACCTGCACGAAGCATTGCAAGGGCTGGACGAGCGTAGCCGCGACATTCTCTACCAGCGCTGGTTGGCGGAAGAGAAGGCCACGTTGCATGAGCTGGCGGACAAGTACAGCGTTTCGGCTGAGCGGATTCGCCAGCTGGAGAAGAATGCGATGAACAAGGTCAAGGCGCTGATCGCGGCCTGATCGAGCCCTGACAGCAAGGAAAAGCCGCTGGCCCGCATGGGTTAGCGGCTTTTTTTTGGCCGGGGGATTTTGGGGCCGCTTTGCGGCCCTTTCGCGACACAAGGCCGCTCCTACAAGAGACTGCGATCCCCTGTAGGAGCGGCCTTGTGTCGCGATGGGCTGAGCAGCAGCCCCAAAAGGCTCAAAGTTTGCGCGAAGTGTCGAGCTGCATCAGGTAGCTGGGCCCACCCAACTGGCTCATCTGCCGGCGTATCCAGCCGGCCCGGCTGGCCACATAGGCGCTCGGCCGGCTGGCGCTCCACTTGATCGGGCTCGGCAGCACCGCCGCCAGCTGCGCCGCCTGCTGGCGGCTAAGCCGGTTGGCATCGACGCCAAAGTGGTAGCGCGCTGCCGCCTGGGCGCCAAACACACCTTTGCCCCATTCGGCACTGTTCAGGTAGACCTCGAGAATCCGCTCCTTCGACCAGAACAGCTCGATCAACGCAGTGAACCAGGCCTCCAGGCCTTTGCGGAACCAGCTGCGCCCGGACCACAGGAACAGGTTCTTGGCCACCTGCTGGGTCAGGGTGCTGGCACCGCGAATGCTGCCGCCGCGCTCGTTGTAGGCCAGCGCTGCCTGGATGGCCGGGATGTCGAAGCCCCAGTGGTTGGCGAACTTCTGGTCCTCGCCGGCAATGACCGCGACCTTGAGGTCGTCGGAGATGTTCTCCCACGGCTCCCAGTCGCGCTGCAGGTCGATCGGCTCGCCATTCACCCAGGACTGCACCTTGCGCTCCACCATCAACGCCGTACCGGGTGGTGGGACCCAGCGGAACACCAGTACCAGCACGATGCTGCCGGCAGCGAACCAGAGCAGGGCGCGAGAGAGGCGGCGGAGAAGGGTTGGCAGCATGGCGATGGCTTGGCCGTACGGGTGGAAGGGGCCATTATACAGACCCGATCCAAGGAGTCGTCCCATGCTTCGCAGCTTCCTGATGCTTGCCGCCTTTTTCGGCTTCACCGGTGTCGCCCTGGGCGCTTTCGCCGCCCACGGCCTGAAAAGCCGGCTGACGGCCGACTACCTGGCGATCTTCCAGACTGGTGTGACCTACCAGTTGGTACATACCCTGGCCATCTTCGCTGTCGCCGTGCTTTCGGTGCACCTGCCAGGGCGCCTGGTCGGCTGGGCTGGCGGCCTGTTTGCCCTGGGGATAGTGCTGTTCTCCGGTAGCCTGTACCTGCTGACCCTCAGCGGCCTGGGCAAGCTCGGCATCATCACCCCGCTTGGTGGCCTGTGCTTCCTGGCCGGCTGGCTGTGCCTGGGCCTGGCAGCCTGGCGGCTCGGTTGACCGAGTGGTCCACAATCGCGACTAATGGCGTGCAGCGCCCTTGGGTTGCAGGGCGGTTCAGCGCTAGAATGCGGGCCCCCAAAGAACAATGGTGGCCGTGCGCATGCGCATTCAACTGAACGGTGAACCTTACGAATTGCCCGCTGGCGAAAGTGTCGCGGCCCTGCTGGCCCGCCTGGAGCTGACCGGGCGCCGCGTCGCGGTGGAACTGAACCTGGATATCGTGCCGCGTAGCCAGCACGACAGTACGCTGTTGAACGACGGCGATCAGGTCGAAGTGGTCCACGCCATCGGTGGCGGCTGATTCTGGCCGGCGATTCACCTGCAAGCCCAGCAACCTTTTCCCGAGGAACAACCATGAGCAACGTTCGTAGCGACAAGCCCTTCACCCTGGCCGGGCGTACTTTCCAGTCGCGCCTGCTGGTCGGTACCGGCAAGTACCGTGACATGGAAGAAACCCGCCTGGCCATCGAAGCCTCGGGTGCCGAGATCGTCACCGTAGCCGTGCGCCGCACCAACATTGGCCAGAACCCGGGCGAGCCGAACCTGCTCGATGTGCTGCCACCGGACCGCTACACCATCCTGCCGAACACCGCTGGCTGCTACGACGCGGTCGAAGCCGTGCGCACCTGCCGCCTGGCCCGCGAACTGCTGGATGGCCACAACCTGGTCAAGCTGGAAGTACTGGCCGACCAGAAAACCCTGTTCCCCAATGTGATCGAAACCCTCAAGGCCGCCGAAGTGTTGGTCAAAGACGGTTTCGATGTGATGGTCTACACCAGCGATGATCCGATCATCGCCCGCCAGTTGGCCGAAGCCGGTTGCATTGCGGTCATGCCGCTGGCTGGCCTGATCGGTACCGGCCTGGGTATCTGCAACCCCTACAACCTGCAGATCATCCTGGAAGAGTCCAAGGTGCCGGTGCTGGTGGATGCTGGTGTGGGTACTGCGTCCGACGCCACCATCGCCATGGAAATGGGCTGCGAAGCTGTGCTGATGAACTCGGCCATCGCCCACGCCCAGCAGCCGGTGCTGATGGCCGAGGCCATGAAGCACGCCATCGTCGCCGGTCGCATGGCCTACCTGGCCGGCCGTATGCCGAAGAAACTCTATGCCAGCGCCTCTTCGCCGCTGGATGGTCTGATCAAGTAAGAGCCCCTGATGACTGAATCGCACGATACGCCGATCACCCCCGACGGCGAAGCCCGCCCGCACCGCCGCATCAAGAGTTTCGTGATGCGCGCCGGGCGCATGACCGAAGGCCAGCAACGTGGCCTGGAGCAGGGCGGCCCGCTGTACATCCTGCCGCTGGCCGACAGCCCGGTGGACTACGACCAGGTGTTCGGCCGCTCGGCGCCGCGCACCCTGGAGATCGGCTTCGGCATGGGCCATTCCCTGCTGGAAATGGCTGCTGCCGCGCCTGAACAGGACTTCATTGGTGTGGAAGTACACCGCCCGGGTGTTGGTGCGCTGCTCAACGGCGTGCTGACCCAGGGCCTGAAAAACCTGCGGGTATATGACTGCGATGCCATCGAAGTGCTGAACCGCTGCGTGGCGGACAACAGCCTCGACCGCCTGATGCTGTTCTTCCCCGACCCATGGCACAAGGCGCGCCACCACAAGCGCCGCATCGTCCAGCTGGAGTTCGCTGAACTGGTACGGCGCAAGCTCAAGCCCGGTGGCGTGTTCCACATGGCCACCGACTGGGAACCGTATGCCGAGTACATGCTGGAAGTGATGAGCGCTGCCCCGGGCTATCGCAACCGTGCGGCCGACGGTACTTACGTGCCACGGCCGGAAGAACGCCCGATCACCAAGTTCGAGCGCCGCGGCGAGCGGCTGGGGCATGGGGTTTGGGATTTGAAGTTCGAGAAGGTGGATTGACCGGCTGATACGGCCTTTCGATTTGCCGATGCCTGCAGAAATGCAGGCGAAAAAAAACCGCCTTTGAAAGGGCGGTTTTTTATGTGAGCAACAGGACTGAGTATCCTTCGCTCTGAGGTTTCACAGAAAACCCTCACACAGTTGGCTGATCATAGGCAGCGTAGCGGGGGAACGTCAATGCTCAGAAATATCCGGCATCACGTGTGTCGGAGCGGTTAACAGTCTTGGGTGAGCATTCCAAGTATCATCGCGCTGCTCCTGTGTGGATGAAATCAGTGATGGGCCGGGTAGGAGAAGAATTCTGCTTTCCGGCCCCTTCGACACGGCCTGAGAACCGTGCCGGTGCACCTCTCGAAGGGCCATTGACCTGGCCACTTCACAGAAGACTCTCACACAGTTTTTGAAGGCATCGAAGTACCGGTTAGATGCTGGAAGATTGGCCCGCCAACACGGAGGCCAAGGCATATGAAGCGTTTGCTTGATGCGCTGAGCCGCGTTTGGACGTTCATCCGGATCTTGACTGTGCTCAAGACCGTTCGGGACTTCATGCGCGATCACTTCGATGATGCCCAGTAAGGGCTAGTCAGGTGGTAGGGCTGCCCTGGTTCTCCGGGGCAGCTTTTACAACCCATCTCTGTACTCGCCAGATTACGCGGTCATTGTAGGAGCGGCCTTGTGTCGCGATGGGCCGCGTAGCGGCCCCAGGATGTCAGCGGTGAGGCAGCAATTGCTGGGGCCGCTTTGCGGCCCATCGCGACTCAAGGCCGCTCCTGCAAGGTTCAGTGCAAGGCCGTGGCTCAGCCCCGTCGATCCGCCACCACCCCGATCAGCACCAGTACCACCAGCAGCACCGGCGCCAGCGCGTAGTTGTTGAACTGGCTCAGCCCTTTCACCACCCAAGGCGTGGCATAGATCAGCGCCGCACCGCTGCCGATCATCACCAACAAGGCCATGAACGGTACGCGCAGGGCGCCCGCCAGGCCGCCCAGGCGCTGTTCCACCCAGCCCTTGATATCGGTGCCGAACAGCACCAGCAGGCAGCCTACCAAGGCCAGTGAAATCTCCGACAGGTTGCTGCGGCTCCAGCGAGAAACCGTCGCGAGCAGATCAAGTACCAGATCCATGGGTCATCCTTAGGTCAAGAAATACTGCAGCAGGTCATTGAGGAACAACTGTCCCCGTGGCGTGGCCACCAGTCGATCCGGTTCGACCTGCAAAAGGCCCTTTTGTTCGGCCGCGTGGCGTGCCTCGCGCAGTTGTGCCAGCGGCAAACCGGTGCGTTGGGTGAACAGTTCGGCTTCCACCCCATCGGTCAGGCGCAGGGCGTTCATCAGGAACTCGAACGGCAGCTCGTCGACTGGCAGCAGCTTTTCGCCGGCCTTGAACGGCTTGGCCAGGTTCAGGTAGTCCTTGGGCAGGCGGGTCTTCCAGGTGCGCAGGATGCGCCCATCGGCGAAGGTCAGCTTGCCGTGGGCACCAGCGCCGATGCCGATGAAGTCGCCAAAGCGCCAGTAGTTGAGGTTGTGCCGGGCAGCGCGCCCCGCTTGGGCATAGGCCGAGACTTCGTACTGGCGGAAGCCGTGTTCGGCCATCAGTGCCTGGCCGGCCTCCTGGATATCCCAGAGGATGTCGTCCTCGGGCAGCTCGGGTGGCTGGTTCCAGAACACCGTGTTCGGCTCCACGGTCAGCTGGTACCACGACAGGTGCGTCGGCCCCAGGTCGATGGCCTGGCGCAGGTCGCCCAGCGCGTCGTCGAGCGACTGGTCGGGCAGGCCGTGCATCAGGTCCATGTTGAAGTTGTCGAAGCCGGCGGCGCGTGCCATGCCGGCGGCGCGGACCGCTTCATCGCCATTGTGGATACGCCCCAGCGCCTGCAGTTTGGCTGGCTGGAAGCTCTGCACACCGATGGACAGACGATTGATACCGGTTTGCCGGTAGGCCTTGAACTTGTCCTGCTCGAACGTGCCCGGGTTGGCCTCCAGGGTAATTTCGATGTCCGGCGCAAACGGGATACGTTGTTCCACGCCACGCAGCAGCCGGCCAAGGGCGTCGGCACTGAACAGGCTGGGAGTACCGCCGCCGAAGAAGATCGAGCTGATCGGCCGGCCTTGCACGGCAGCCAGCTCCTGGTCGAGGTCGGTCAGCAGGGCGGTGACGTAGGCATCTTCCGGCAGTTCAGGCCCGGCAGCGTGGGAGTTGAAGTCGCAGTAAGGGCATTTGCGTACGCACCACGGGATGTGGATGTACAGCGCCAGCGGCGGCAGGCTGGTGAAGCCCGCCGCGCCGGGGTTGGACAGCGTTTCGATCATGCCAGGCCCAGACGTTGGCGCAGCAGGGCCATGGCGCGGGCGCGGTGGCTGAGCTGGTTCTTGTCCACAGGGGCCAGGTCGGCGCTGGAGCAGCTGCGCTCCGGTACCCAGAACAGCGGGTCGTAGCCAAAGCCGTGTTCGCCACTGGCCTCGAACATGATGCGCCCGTGCCATAGGCCTTCGCACAGGATCGGCAGCGGGTCGTCGGCATGGCGCACCAGTGCCAGGACGCAGACGAACTGTGCGCCGCGCTCGGCTTCAGGCACGTCTTTCAGTGCTTCGAGCAGCTTGGCATTGTTCGCAGCGTCACCTTTGCCGTCGGCATAGCGCGCCGAGTAGATGCCCGGCGCGCCGCCGAGGAAGTCCACCGCCAGGCCCGAGTCGTCGGCCAGGGCCGGCAGGCCGGAAATGCGTGCGGCGTTGCGCGCCTTGAGGATGGCGTTCTCGACGAACGACAGGCCGGTTTCTTCCGGCTCGACCTGGCTGAACTCACCGATCGAGCGCAGTTGCACGGACGCGCCGAGCATGGCCTGGAGTTCCTTGAGTTTGCCGGCGTTATGGCTGGCCAATACGAGTTGCTGGAAATTCATCATTCGCCTGGGAACACTTCCTGGTTGAAACTGAGGGAGTTGCTGATGCCGCCGGTTTCGATATTCAGGTCGAAGGTGACGGTTTCTGGCTGGTCGATCTTGAACTGGGCAATGTAGTACACCGCGCCCTGTTCGGTGATCTGCTTGAACGACAGCGGGCTGCTGCGCCCGGTCAGGTCCTTGACCGTGCCGCTGACCACCGCCATGGCGGGCTTGTTGGCCTTGAGCACGGCGATGTTGAGTACGCCCTGGTTCTTGCTGCGTACCAGGCCGGTGGCTGCGGCCACCTCCGGCGTCAGCATGCTCGAGGTGAACGCGCTGTAGTGCACCGTCACGTCGCCAAACACTTCCTTGCGCTCGGGACGGGCAGCATCGGCAGCCAGTACCGGCAGGGCCAGGCACAGGCTGATCAGGAACAGGGCTAGGCGACGCATGGGATGATTCCTCCGGTGGGCGTCAGACCGCGAGCTGATGTTCTTGCAGGCCCGGGCTGCTGACACGATAGATGCCGATCTCACCTAGAAGATTAGGCCAAAGCCGGCCACCCCACCCGTTGCGGTGCAAGTGGTCGACTGCCAGGCGGTCAAGCACCTTGGCGCGGCGCTCGTGGCACAGCTCTTCGAAGTCGGCAAAGGTGCAGAAGTGGATGTTTGGCGTGTTGTACCAGGTGTACGGCATGAAGTCCGAAACCGGCATGCGGCCTTTGGTCGCCAGGTACCAGCGGCAACGCCAGTGGCCGAAGTTGGGGAAGGTGATGATGCACTGGCGGCCCACGCGCAGCATCTCGTCGAGGATGCGGTCGGGGTACTCCACGGCCTGCAGGGCCTGGGTCATGATCACCACGTCGAAACTGTTGCTGGCGAAGTTGCCCAGGCCCTTGTCCAGGTCCTGTTCGATGACGTTGACGCCCTTGGCCACACAGGCGGCGATGTTGTCGGCGTCGATCTCCAGGCCATAGCCGGAGACCTGCTTGCGGTCGCGCAGCGAGGCCAGCAGTTCGCCGCTGCCGCAGCCCAGGTCGAGTACCCGGCTGCCGGCGGGGATCCAGTCGTGGATGATTTCCAGATCGGCTCTCATGCTGTCCTCAGATGGCAATGCGGTTCATGTAGTTCGAGAAACCCTGCATGTAGCGAGGCGTGGGGATCAGGAAGGCGTCGTGCCCGTAAGGCGAGTCGATCTCCAGGTAGCAGACATTCTTGCGCGCGGCCATCAGGGCGTCGACGATCTCGCGCGAACGGGCCGGGGAGAAGCGCCAGTCGGTGGTGAACGACATGATGCAGTAATCCGCCTTGACGTGGGCCAGGGTGGCTGCCAGGTCGCCGCCCTGGGCGGCGGCAGGGTCGAAGTAGTCCAGCGCCTTGGTCATCAGCAGGTAGGTGTTGGCGTCGAAGCGCCCGGAAAACTCCTCGCCCTGGTAGCGCAGGTAGCTCTCGACCTGGAATTCGACGCTGTGGAAGTCGTAGTTGAGCTTGTCGCTCTTCAGCTCGCGGCCGAATTTTTCACCCATCGAGTCATCCGACAGGTAGGTGATGTGGCCGACCATGCGCGCCAGCATCAGGCCACGCTTGGGGATCACGCCCTGGTCCTGGAACGAACCGCCGTGGAATTCGGGGTCGGTGAGGATGGCCTGGCGTGCCACTTCATTGAAAGCGATGTTCTGTGCCGACAGCTTGGGCGCCGAGGCGATGTCGACGCAATGGCGCACGCGCTCGGGGTAGCTGATGGTCCACTGCAGCGCCTGCATGCCACCCAGGCTGCCACCGACCACGGCGGCCCACTGCTGGATGCCCAGGCGCTCGGCCAGGCGCACCTGGCTGTGCACCCAGTCTTCCACGGTCAGTACCGGGAAGTCGGCGCCGTAGGGCTTGCCAGTGGCCGGGTTGATGCTGCTGGGGCCGGTGCTGCCGTTGCAGCCGCCCAGGTTGTTCAGGCTGACCACGAAGAAGCGGTTGGTGTCGATCGGCTTGCCAGGGCCGATACAACTGTCCCACCAGCCCGGCTTGCGGTCGGTGGCGGCATGGTAGCCAGCGGCATGGTGGTGGCCGGAGAGGGCATGGCAGATCAGCACGGCGTTGCTCGCGCTGGCGTTCAGGGTGCCATAGGTCTCGTAGACCAGTTCGTAACTGGCCAGGGAGCGGCCGCAGGCCAGGGCCAGCGGTTCATCGAACCGGGCGGTTTGCGGTACTACCAGACCGACGGAATCTTCGGGAAAGACAGTGGACATCGACCCTGCTCACGCTTGACGGAGGCGTAAGTCTAAAGAGCGCTACCCCCAGCGGCAAGCAGAGGCTTGTCGCTGGAAGCAACCAGAGTCAGGTGGGGCTCAGATCATCCGCCACAGCTCTTGTGGCATGCCGGCGTAGGCGGCCAGCGGCGGCATGACGAACGACTGGATTACCTGGATCGCGAGGAAGGCGAAGATCGGCGAGATGTCCATGCCGCCCAGGTTGGGCACGATGCGGCGGAACGGTGCCAGCACCGGTTCACTGATCTGGTAGGCCAGCTCAGCCGCCGGGTTGTGGCTGTTGGGAGCAACCCAGGACACGATCACCATGACGATCATCGCGACCCAGAAAATCTTCAGGAACAGCGAGGTGATACCGATGATGGCCCACATCAGCAGGTACAGGATGTCACCGAAGGTGCCGTAGGTGACCATCAGCACGAAAGCCATCAGCAGCGCCTGGATAACCACCGACAACAGCAGCGACGAGGTATCCAGCCCACCAACGCTGGGGATGACTCGGCGAATCGGCTTGAGCAGCGGCTGTGTGGCGCGCACGGCGAACTGGCACAGCGGGTTGTAGAAGTTGGCCTTGACCAACTGCAGGACGAAGCGCAGCAGGACGATCACCAGGTACAGGCTGACCAGGGTTTGCACCACGAAGATCGCGGCGCCGGAAAGTGCATTCATCTGAAGCTCCTTATTTGCCCAGTTGTTCGGCCAGCTCGGCGGAACGTGTAGCCGCAGCCTGCAGCGCATGTTCGACAATGGCTTCGAAGCCGCTGGCCTGGAACGACTTGATCGCCGCTTCGGTAGTGCCTGCAGGCGAGGTGACTCGGCGGCGCAGTTCGGCAGCATCGACATCGCTGGCAACCGCCATGCGTGCGGCGCCCAAGGCTGTCTGCAGGGTCAGCTGGGAGGCGGTTTCACGTGGCAGGCCAAGCTTTTCGCCTGCCGCGGTCATGGCTTCGATCAGCAGGAAGAAGTACGCCGGGCCGCTGCCGGAGACTGCCGTCACGGCGTCCAGTTGCTGCTCCTGCTCGAGCCACAGGGCGGTGCCCACGGCCGACAGCAGTTGCTCGGCCTGCTGGCGTTGTTCGCTGGATACTTCCGCGGTGGCGTACAGGCCGCTGACGCCCTGGCGCAGCAGTGCCGGGGTGTTGGGCATGCAGCGCACCACAGGGCGAGCGCCGACCCAGCTTTGCAGGCTGGCGCAGGTGATGCCGGCGGCAATGGAAACGAGCAGCTGGCCTTCCTGCAGGTTCGGTTGCAGGGCCTGGCATACGGCTTTCATGACCTGCGGCTTGACCGCCAGCACGATGACGTCGGCGCCATCGATGGCCTGGGCGTTGTTCTCGAAGGTTTCGATGCCGTGCTCGGCCTGGATGCGGCTGCGGGTCTCGGCGCCCGGGTCGCTGGCGCGGATCTGCGAGGCGTCCAGGCCCTGGGCACGCAGACCACCGATCAGGCTGGCGGCCATGTTGCCGGCGCCGATAAAGGCAATACGAGTCTTGCTCATGTCAGGTCCTTGTAGGAAAGAGTGAGTAAAGCATGGAATCAGGGCTGCCCGTAATCGCGGGCACCGAACAGGGCGGTACCGATACGCACCCAGGTCGCACCCTGTGCAATGGCCGCTTCCAGATCGTGGCTCATGCCCATGGACAGGGTGTCCAGACCAAGGCCAAGGCCTTCCTGCAACTGGCGCAGGGTGGCGAAGGCGGCTTCCTGGGCGGCGCGGTCATCAGTGGGTTCGGGAATGGCCATCAGCCCGCGCAGGCGCAGGTTGGGCAGTGCGGCTACCGCTTTGGCCAGGGCCGGCAGGTCGGCAGGGGTGCAGCCGGATTTGCTGTCTTCGCCGCTGACGTTCACCTGCAGGCAGATGTTCAGTGGTGGCAGACCGGCCGGGCGCTGCTCCGAGAGGCGTTGGGCGATTTTCAGGCGGTCCACGGAATGTACCCAGTCGAAATGCTCGGCGATGGCTTTGGTCTTGTTCGACTGGATGGGGCCGATGAAGTGCCAGATCAAGGGCAGGTCGCTGAGTGCCTGCTGCTTTGTCAGCGCTTCCTGTAGGTAGTTTTCCCCGAAATCGCATACGCCGGCGGCGTGGATTTCGCGGATGGCGCTGGCTGGCTTGGTCTTGCTCACGGCCAGCAACTGGACGCTGGCCGGATCACGCCCGGCAGCCTGGGCAGCGCTGGCGATACGGGCGGAAATAGCGGAAAGGTTGTCTGCTAGGGTGGACATGGACTGATGCCGGCGGCTGGAGGGTTTGCGGCATTCTACCTACTTGAAGGCCTTTGGGGAGTCTCATGGATGTGACCGACCTGTTGGCCCGGGCCGTGGATGCGGGGGCTTCCGACCTGCACCTGGCGGCGGGCCAGTTACCGATGTTGCGCCTGGATGGCGAGCTGCAGCGCATGGCCCTGCCGACCTTGGGCCCGGTCGCCTTGATCGAGGGCATGGCACCCATGCTGGATGAAGACCAGCGCCGACAGTGGGCCCAGGGTGATGAGCTGGACCTGGCGCTGGAATTGCCGGCGCTAGGGCGCTTTCGGCTGAATCTGTTTCGCCAGTTGCACGGCCCTGCGGCCACCTTTCGCCTGATCCCGGGGCATATCGCCACGCTCGATGAACTCGACCTGGGCGATGTGTTTCAAGCTGTTGCGCAGTGTAGCGATGGCTTGATCCTCGTGGGTGGGCCGACCGGCAGCGGCAAGTCCAGCACCTTGGCGACACTGCTTGACCAACTGAACCGCGATCGGGCTCTGCATATCATCACCCTCGAAGACCCTGTCGAAGTTATCCACAGTAGCCAGCGCAGCCTGGTCAACCAGCGTGAGATCGGCCGCCATTGTGGTGGGTTCGCCCAGGGGCTGCGCAGTGCCCTGCGCCAGGACCCGGATGTGATCATGATCGGTGAGCTTCGCGACCTGGAAACCATTCGCCTGGCTTTGCGCGCGGCTGAGACCGGGCACCTGGTACTGGCGACCGTGCATACCCGTTCGGCGGTGAGCAGTGTTGACCGGTTGGTGGAGGTGTTCGCTGCCGAAGAGAAGCCGTTGGTGCGGGCGATGCTGGCCGAGTCGTTGCGCCTGGTGGTGGCGCAGGTGCTGGTCAGGCGCGCGGGCGGAGGGCGGGTTGCTGCGCGGGAAGTGCTGGTGGTGACGCCAGCGGTGCGTAACCTGGTTCGGGAAGGGCGGATGGCGCAGTTATGTTCGGTGATGCAGGCGGGTGGTGCGGACGGGATGCGGACGATGGAGGGGGCGATGCGGGGGTTGAAGGAGAGGGGGCTGATCAGCGATCTATAGTGCCTGTGCTGGCCCTTTCGCGGGTAAACCCGCTCCCACATGGATAACACAGCCTTCGAATGCTGTGGTGTACCTGTGGGAGCGGGTTTACCCGCGAAGAGGCCCGGACAGGAGAGCGCCGATCAGATCAGCGCTTGGCCAGGCTCAGTTGCTGCTGTTCTTTCGGCAGCACTCGCTTGGCCACCACGTAATGCTTCTGCCAGTAAGGCTTGCTCAGGGTGTCGATGCTTACCCGCTTGCCACGGCGTGGAGCATGGATGAAGCGGTCGTTGCCCAGGTAGATGGCAACGTGGTTCACCCGACGGCTCTTGATGTTGAAGAAGATCAGGTCGCCTGGCTTCAGGTCACCCTTGGACACCTTGATGCCGTGGCCCTGGGCCATGGCATTGGAGGTGCGCGGCAGGTCGACGTCGGCGACGTCGTTGAAGGCGTATTTGACCAGCCCGCTGCAGTCGAAGCCTTTCTTCGGGCTGCTGCCGCCCCAGACATAAGGGGTGCCGAGCACATTCACCGCACGGCTGAGCACATCGCTGCTCTGCTTCGGCGACATTGCAGCGACCGGCACACCGGGCACGCCGCGGCTGTTGGCGGCATTGCTTGGACGGGTGCGCATTGCGGTCTGCTTGACCGGTGCATGTTTTACCGAGGCATTGGTGGTGTAGCCGGTGAAACCATTGGGAAGACGTTGCTCACGATTGGTGGCGTGGGCGGCCAGGGGCAATAATAGGCAGAGGGTCAGCCATGTCTTGAGTAAAGGCGGCATAGATGAAGCTCTTATGAATAGTTATGTGTTGGGCGCGCAACTTTATAACAGCTTTTTGATCAATCTTTGATCCGTTGGTCGATTGTCCAGGTGCCGTACGTCGGCCTGCGGCAAGAAAGTCACATTTTTTCTTAGAAAATTTTCGGATAACCCACGGGGGCTATGAATGAACAGTTATCAACAGGGGGCGCCGTTTCACGACACCCACAGCAAGACCATTGGCTACCTGCTATGGATTTTCGGCTTTACCGGGTCGCATCGTTTCTATTACGGCAAGCCCGTAACCGGCACCATCTGGTTCTTCACCCTGGGCCTGCTGGGCATCGGCTGGTTGATTGACCTGTTCCTGATCCCGTCCATGGACCGTGAAGCTGACCTCCGGTTCCAGTCCGGGCGCATTGACTACAACATCGCCTGGATCCTGCTGACCTTCCTCGGGGTGTTTGGTCTGCACCGGCTGTATCAGGGCAAGTGGATCACCGCGATCATCTACTTCTTTACCGGCGGGCTGTTCCTGGTGGGGGTGCTGTATGACTTCTGGACGCTGAACAGCCAGGTTTCCGAGCGGAATGCGGGGCGGGGTTGAGGACACAGGGGGCGCAAAGCGCCCCCGAATTCCAGGTTACTGACGGGTCTGCCGCTGTTGCAGCAGCAGGTTGCTGAAACCTGCCCCGGCCAGTTGCTTCTGCGCCCCGGTCAGCTGCTCGCGGTTGCTGAACGGGCCCACTAGCACGCGGTACCAGGTTTCGTCCTTGACCGTGCCCGACTCTACCTTTACCGACTGCCCCAGCAGGATGATCTGCGCGCGCACCTTGTCAGCATCGGCCTGCTTGCGGAACGAGCCGGCCTGCAGGAAGAACTGGGTGGTCGCCGCCGGCTTGATGACTGGCGGTGCCGGTGGCGGTGTCTGGCCCATCAATGCTGCCTGGGCTCGCGCCGTGTCGATCTTTGCCGCTTCGGCTGGCGTCACCGGGGTCACCGGCTGGGCCGGGACGGGTGGTGTCTTCTCTGGTACGGCCTCCGGCGGCACGATCACCTCGGACTCCGGCAGCAGCGTGTAGAAGTCGTACTTCGGCTTCACAGGCTGCTGCGGAGTGGGCTGCGCCGACTTGCCGGCTTCGGCCACTTTGTCCGCTTTCTGCTGCTCCGGCTTGGTGCGCTTGATGTCTTCGCCACCAGGCTCGAGCTTCATCAGGAACACGATGAACGCGCCTACGGTCAGGCCGACCGCCAGCCATACCCAACCGGGAATCGGCTGCTTGGCCGGCGCCGTCTGGCGGCTGGCGCCGCGTTTGGGTGCAGGTTTTTTCTTGGCAGCCAACTTACATGCGCTCCAGGGTTTCCAGGCCGAGCAGTTCCAGACCTTGCTTGAGGGTGCGGCCGGTCAGGGCCGCCAGGCGCAGGCGGCTCTGCTGCTGCTGCGGGGTTTCGGCGGCAAGAATCGGGCAGTTCTCGTAGAAGCTGGAGAACAGGCCGGCCAGGTCGTACAGGTAGCTGCACAGCACGTGCGGCGTGCCCTTGTCGGCGACGTTGTTGAGGATTTCGCCAAACTGCGCCAGGCGCGCGGCCAGGTCCTGCTCGTGGGCAGCCTGCAGCACAATGTTGCCATCGACTTCATCGAAGCCTTTGCCCAGTTTGCGGAATACGCCGGCCACGCGGGTGTAGGCGTACAGCAGGTAAGGCGCGGTGTTGCCTTCGAAGTTGAGCA
Organism: Pseudomonas sp. ABFPK; assembly: GCF_001586765.1. Lineage (NCBI taxonomy): Bacteria > Pseudomonadati > Pseudomonadota > Gammaproteobacteria > Pseudomonadales > Pseudomonadaceae > Pseudomonas > Pseudomonas sp. ABFPK. The sequence goes on from NZ_LQXW01000001.1 coordinate 445,247, forward strand.
TCAGCTCGAAGTTGAAGCTGTAGTCGCTGGTGCGGTGCTTGGACAGGTCGGCGTACTTCACAGCGCCGATGCCAACCACTTCACCGATGTGGCGCAGTTCTTCGTCGGCCAGGCTCGGGTTCTTTTCCTTGACCAGCGCGTAGGCGCGCTCCTTGGCCTCGGTGAGCAGGTCGATCAGCTTCACGGTACCGCCGTCACGGGTCTTGAACGGGCGGCCATCGGCACCGTTCATGGTGCCGAAGCCCATGTGCTCCATCTGCATCGGGTGGCCGACGAAGCCTGCGCGGCGTGCAACTTCGAACACCTGGTTGAAGTGCAGGGCCTGGCGCTGGTCGACGAAGTACAGGGCGCGGTCCGCCTTGAGCACGTTGCTGCGGTAGCGCACGGCGGCCAGGTCGGTGGTGGCGTACAGGTAGCCGCCGTCGGCCTTCTGCACGATCACCGGCAGTGGCTCGCCTTCGCTGTTCTTGAATTCGTCGAGGAACACGCACTGGGCGCCCTGGTCTTCGACCAGCAGCCCCTTGGCCTTGAGGTCGGCGACCACGTTGGCCAGGTCGTCGTTGTAGGCGCTTTCACCCATCACGTCGGCCATGGTCAGCTTGACGTTGAGCAGCTCGTAGGTCTTCTGGCAGTGCGACAGCGAGATGTCCTTGAAGCGCGTCCACAGGGCCATGCAGTCCGGGTCGCCGGCCTGCAGCTTGACCACCAGGCCACGGGCACGGGTGGCGAACTCTTCGGATTCGTCGAAGCGCTTTTTGGCGGCGCGGTAGAAGTTTTCCAGGTCCGACAGCTCGTCGCTGGTGATCGGGTTTTCTTCCAGGTAGGCCAGCAGCATGCCGAACTGGGTGCCCCAGTCGCCCACGTGGTTCTGGCGGATCACGTCATCGCCGAGGAACTCCAGCACGCGCGCCACGCTGTCACCGATGATGGTCGAACGCAGGTGGCCGACGTGCATTTCCTTGGCCAGGTTGGGTGCCGACATGTCGATCACAACCTTTTGCGCAGGGCCGGCCTTGCGCGCGCCCAGGTGGGCGTCGGCCAGTGCGGCATCCAGGCGGTTGGCCAGGGCGTCGGTGTTCTGGAAGAAGTTGAGGAAGCCGGGGCCGGCGATTTCGACCTTGCTGATGTCGGCGCTGGTCGGCAGGGCATTGATCAGTTTCTCGGCCAGGTCGCGCGGTTTCATGCCGGCCGGCTTGGCCAGCATCATGGCGATGTTGCTGGCGAAGTCGCCGTGGGTCTTGTCCCGGGCGTTTTCCACCTGGATCGCCGGCGACAGCCCTTCAGGCAGCACACCGTCGGTGACGAGTTGGGTGAGGGCTTGCTGGATCAGCTGGCGAATGGTGTCTTTCATGGGGATCTCTTTTCGACCGCAAGCGCGGTGGAGCGCTTGGATGCGCAGGTGGAAAAACTGGGCATTATCCGTGGCTGGGGGCGGGTTGCCAACCTTTGGGGCTGCAAAGCAGCCCGCAGGATCAATAAAGATCTACCGGGTCGACATCCAGCGACCACCGCACCTGGCGCCCGCTCGGCATCTGCTCCAACACTAGCAACCAGGCGCTGATCAGTCGATGCAAAGGCGCCCGCGTATTGGCCTGTATCAACAGTTGTGCGCGGAAGCGCCCGGCGCGGCGCTCCATCGGTGCTGGCACCGGCCCCAGCAGCTCGATGCCGGGCAGGCGCTGTTCGGCCACCAGGCGCTCGGCGGCGGCGCAGGCCTCGTCGAGGAAACCTTCGGCCTGTCCGGGCTTGTGCGCTTCGGCGCGCAGCAGCGCCAGGTGCGAGTAAGGCGGCAGCCCGGCGGCGCGGCGTTCGTCCAGGGCCTGCTCAGCGAAGGCGAAGTAGCCCTGCTCGGTAAGCTGCACCAGCAGCGGATGGTCGGCCAGGTGGGTCTGGATGATGACCTTGCCGGGTTCCTCGGCCCGCCCGGCCCGCCCGGCGACCTGCACGATCAACTGTGCCATGCGTTCGCTGGCACGGAAGTCGCCGGAGAACAGCCCGCCATCGGCATCGAGGATGGCCACCAGGGTCACCCGCGGGAAGTGATGGCCCTTGGCAAGCATCTGGGTGCCGACGAGGATGCTCGGCTGGCCGCGCTGGATGGTGCTGAACAGGTTGTGCATGGCGTCCTTGCGCGCGGTGCTGTCCCGGTCCACACGCAGGATCGGGTAATCCGGGAACAGCACTTTCAGGCGCTCCTCGGCGCGCTCGGTGCCGGCGCCGACCGGGCGCAGGTCAACGTGGTTGCACTGCGGGCACTGCTGCGGCAGGCGCTCGTCATAGCCACAATGGTGGCAACGCAGCACGCCGGAGCGCTGGTGCACGGTCATGCGTGCATCGCAGCGTGGGCATTCGGACAGCCAACCGCAATCATGGCACAGCAAGGTCGGGGCGAAACCGCGGCGATTGAGGAATACCAGCACTTGCTGGCCAGCCTCCAGGGTTTGGCGGATGGCCTGCTGCAGTGGGCCGCTGATACCGCTGTCCAGCGGCAGGCTCTTCACATCCAGGCGCAACATGCGTGGCGGGCGGGCACCGCCGGCGCGCTGGTTCATGCGCAACAGGCGGTAGCGACCGGTCAGGGCATTGTGCAGGGTTTCCAGCGATGGCGTGGCGGAACCGAGCAGGATCGGGACGTTTTCCTGGTGGGCGCGCACCAGTGCCAGGTCGCGGGCGTGGTAGCGCAGGCCTTCCTGCTGTTTATAGGAGCCGTCGTGCTCCTCGTCGATGATGATCAGGCCGGGGTTCTTCATCGGCGTGAACAGTGCCGAGCGGGTGCCGATGATGATGTCGGCCTCGCCGTCCCGGGCTGCCAGCCAGGCATCCAGGCGTTCGCGGTCGTTCACCGCCGAATGCAGCAGGGCGATGCGGGCGTTGAAGCGCTGCTCGAAGCGGGCCAGGGTCTGCGGGCCGAGGTTGATCTCCGGGATCAGTACCAGGGCCTGCTTGCCGGCTTCCAGTGTTTCGCGGATCAGTTGCAGGTACACCTCGGTCTTGCCGCTGCCGGTGACACCGGCCAGCAGGAAGGCGCCAAAGCCGCCAAAGCCTTCGCGCACGGCGTCGAAGGCATCGCGTTGCTCTTCGTTGAGCGGTAGTTCCGGCTGTGCCAGCCAGTGTTCGTGGCGCAGTGCCGGCAGATGGCGGCGGACCTCGATCTGCACCAGGTCCTTGGCCAGCAGCAGGTCCAGGCTGTCCTTGTTCAGATTGAGCTTGGCCAGCAGGCTGTGGGCCACGCCATGCGGGTGCTGGGCCAGGGTCTTGAGGGCATCGCGCTGGCGCGGAGCGCGGGCGATGCGCGGGTCTTCCAGGCGGGCGCCGGGGGCGACGTGCCAGAAGCGCTCCTGGCGCATCTCGGCAGGTTCGCCCTGGCGCAGCAGGGTCGGCAAGGCCCAGCTCAGCGTGTCGCCCAGACTGTGCTGGTAGTACTGGGCGGTCCACAAGCACAACTTGAACAGCGACGGCGGGATCGGTGATACCGGGTCGAGCAGGGCGCTGGCCGGCTTGAGCTTGTCGGCGGGCACTTCGCTTTGCTCGCACACCTCCACCAGCACCCCGATCATTTCGCGGCGGCCGAACGGCACGCGAATGCGCATGCCCGGAGTCAAGGCCTGGCGCGCCATGCTTGCCGGCGCCTTGTAGTCGAACAGGCGACGCAGCGGGGAGGGCAGGGCAAGGCGCAGGATGACGTCGGACACGCGGAAAGTCTCGGAGGGCGTTTCAAAGACTGGCGAGCCTAGCAGACGACGGTCGGTGCAAGCGACAACTTGCGTTGGCGTGATGCTCTGGTATTATTCGCCGCCTAATTACGTGCGGTATTCAACAATTGGTGTTGGGTGGCGGCACGCAGCTCGAGGAAGTGACCATGAAAGCAGATATTCATCCGAACTACGAAGTAGTTGCAGTCACCTGCAGCTGCGGCAACAAGTTTGAAACCCGTTCGACCCTGGGCAGCACCCTGGCGATCGACGTTTGCAACCTGTGCCACCCGTTCTACACCGGTAAGCAGAAAGTCCTGGACACCGGTGGTCGCGTACAGAAGTTCGCCGATCGCTTCGGTATGTTCGGTACCAAGAAGTAATCATGCGCATGGCGAACCCCTCGGGTTTCGCATTGCTGCAAAAAAAGGCGCCCCTTGTGGGCGCCTTTTTTATGGGCGTCATCTGGCATTTCCCGGCCCTGGCGTTCTGCCCGCTACCAGGCAGCCCTCAGCAGGTGGCGGTGCGCCAGGTGGTCGATGGCGATACCTTGCGCCTGGTCGATGGCCGCAGCGTGCGATTGATCGGCATCAATGCCCCGGAAATCGGCCGTAACGGGCGCTCCAGCGAGCCCTATGCCGAGGCTGCCAGGCAGCGTTTGCAGGCCTTGGTCAAGGCCAGCGATGGGCGTGTCGGGCTGGAGCCGGGCGTCGAGGCCAAGGACAAATACGGCCGCACGCTGGCGCATATCTACGGCCGCAATGGCGACAATATCGAAGCACAGTTGCTCAGCGAGGGCTTGGGCTATCGCGTCGCGGTTGCCCCCAATGTGCGCCTCAGCGCTTGCCAGCAGCTTGCCGAGCAGGCTGCGCGCAAGGCTGGCTCCGGGCTGTGGCGTCGTTCGCCGGTGGTGCGTGCCGGGGATGTCCGGCAGTCGGGTTTCGCGGTCATTGCGGGCCGCATCGAAGGCGTGGAGCGCAACCGTGGCGGGGTCTGGCTGAACCTGGACGGTGCGGTGGTGCTGCAGGTTCCCGCTCGTCTACAACGCAACTTCCCCGCCAGCTTCTTCGATAACCTCAAGGGACGCCAAGTCGAGGCGCGTGGCTGGGTGCTGGATCGTTCCCGCAAGGGCGGCCTCAAGCCCGGGCAGCGACGCTGGCTGTTGCCGTTGACCGATCCGAGCATGTTGGAGCGCATTTCAGGCTAAAAGATGTAGACATTTCGCTATTGGATTGTACACACTGTTAGGCGTATGCCCCGTGGGTTATAGCGTAAAGTCGTAGGCTAAAGGCCTTGACACAAGTGACCGACCAGTCTTGTGGCTCCCCGGCTCTTTGCGTATCCTCGGCGGTCCGTCAGAACAGTAAATAGCGGAATGCCCACCATGTCAGACCTGAAAACCGCCGCTCTCGAATATCACGCTCAACCTCGTCCGGGGAAACTGAGCGTCGAACTCTCCAAGCCCACAGCCACCGCCCGTGACCTCGCCCTGGCCTACAGCCCAGGTGTTGCTGAGCCCGTGCGTGAAATCGGCCGTGATCCAGAGCTGGCTTACAAATACACCGGCAAAGGCAACCTGGTTGCGGTGATTTCCGATGGCACCGCCATCCTCGGTCTGGGTGACCTCGGCCCACTGGCTTCCAAGCCGGTCATGGAAGGCAAGGGTGTTCTGTTCAAGCGTTTCGCCGGTATCGACGTGTTCGACATCGAAGTGGAGTCGGAAAGCCCGCAGGCGTTCATCGACACCGTTCGCCGCATCTCGATCACCTTCGGTGGCATCAACCTCGAAGACATCAAGGCGCCTGAGTGCTTTGAAATCGAGCGCACCCTGATCGAACAGTGCGACATCCCGGTATTCCACGATGACCAGCACGGTACCGCCATCGTGACAGCGGCCGGCATGATCAACGCCCTGGAAATCGCCGGCAAGAAGCTGGAAGACGCCAAGATCGTCTGCCTGGGTGCCGGCGCTGCCGCCATCTCCTGCATGAAGCTGCTGGTAAGCATGGGTGCCAAGGTCGAAAACATCTACATGATCGACCGCAGCGGCGTGATCCACGCTGGCCGTGATGACCTGAACCAGTACAAGGCGCAGTTCGCCCACGCCACCGACAAGCGCACCCTGGCTGACGCCCTCGACGGTGCCGACGTGTTCGTAGGCCTGTCCGGCCCGAACCTGCTGAGCGCCGAAGGCCTGAAGTCGATGGCTGCCAACCCGATCGTGTTCGCCTGCTCGAACCCGGACCCGGAAATCTCGCCAGAGCTGGCGCACGCCACTCGCAGCGACGTGATCATGGCTACCGGTCGTTCCGACTACCCGAACCAGGTCAACAACGTACTGGGCTTCCCGTTCATCTTCCGTGGTGCCCTGGACGTTCGCGCCAAGCGCATCAACGAAGAAATGAAAATCGCCGCCGCCATCGCCCTGAAAGATCTGGCCAAACTGCCAGTGCCGAAGGAAGTGTGCGACGCCTACGGCGTACAGGCTCTGGAATTTGGTCGTGAGTACATCATTCCGAAGCCGTTGGACGCACGCCTGATCACCGTCGTTTCCGACGCTGTGGCCAAGGCCGCCATCGAATCCGGCGTGGCAACTCTGCCGTATCCGAAGCACTACCCGCTGACCAGCGTGGATGACGTGTTCAAAGGCTGATTGCTGCCTGGCGACACAAAAAAGCCCCGGCTCGTATGAGCCGGGGCTTTTTTGTTTGGCGGTGCGCCATGCTGCTATTTTTGGCTGCCTGTCGGATTCTGGGGCTGCTTTGCAGCCCATCGCGACACAAGGCCGCTCCCACAAGGGCTAGGCGTTTCCTGTGGGAGCGGCCTTGTGTCGCGATAGGGGCGCAAAGCGCCCCCCGGCTTTACATCTGGTCAGAACAGATCCATCGGCGCCGCTTCATCCGCCGGCAACGGGCTGCCTGGCGCCGCGCCAGTGCCCAGTTCGTCCACCGACGGCGGCGAGTCCTCGGCCTTGAACAGCTCGAAGTAGGCATTCGGCGTGCTCGGCGAAGCGGCACGGCCGCTGACCGGGTCGACGCGCAGGCTGAGGATGCCTTCCGGCTCCGCCGGCGCATGCTCAGGCTTGTCCTTGAGTGCCGCGCCCATGAAACTCATCCAGATAGGCAGTGCCGCCGTGCCGCCGTATTCGCGGCGCCCAAGGGTTTCGGGCTGGTCGAAGCCGACCCACACGGTGGTCACGTAATCGGCATTGTAGCCAGAGAACCAGGCGTCCTTGGACTCGTTGGTGGTACCGGTCTTGCCTGCCAGGTCGGTGCGGCCCAGGGCCAGCGCCCGGCGGCCGGTGCCGCGCTTGATCACGTCCTGCAGCATGCTGGTGAGGATGTAGGTGGTGCGACCGTCGATGATCCGCTCGGCCACGGCCGGCGCCTGCGGTGCAGAAGCCACCTGGCTGAAGGCAGCGGGTGCCTCGCCAGGCATGGCGGTTGTGCTGATCGGCTGTTCGGGCGCGGCCACACCCGCCTGGTCCTCGGTACCTTGCGGTACCCGAGCCGGGTTGGCGGTGAACAGCGTCTCGCCGCTGCGGCTTTCGATGCGTTCGATCAGGTACGGGGTGATCTTGTACCCGCCGTTGGCAAAAGTACTCCAGCCTGTGGCGATTTCCATAGGGGTCAGGGTGGCGGTGCCCAGTGCCAGCGACAGGTTGCGTGGCAGGTCCTGCTTGTTGAAGCCGAACTTGGCGATGTAGTCGATGGTGCGGTCTACGCCCATGGCCTGCAGCAGGCGGATCGACACCAGGTTGCGCGACTTGTACAGCGCTTCGCGCATGCGGATCGGACCAAGGAAGGTATTGGTGTCGTTCTTCGGTCGCCAGACTTTGTCCAGGTACTCGTCGACGAACACGATTGGTGCATCGTTGACCAGGCTGGATGCGGTGTAGCCACTGTCCAGTGCGGCGCTGTAGATGAACGGCTTGAAGCTCGAGCCCGGCTGACGCTTGGCCTGCATGGCGCGGTTGTAGTTGCTCTGCTCGAACGAGAAACCGCCGACCAGGGCGCGGATGGCGCCGTTGTAAGGGTCGAGGGTGACCAGCGCACTCTGCGCGCCAGGTACCTGGCTGAACTTGAACTTGCCATCCTCGAGGCGCTGCACGCGCACCAGGTCGCCAACCTGAGCCACATCTGCCGGTGACTGCGGCGCACGGCCCTGGGAGTTGCTGTTGATGAACGGGCGCGCCCATTTCATGGTGTCCCAGGCCACCTGCTCTTCCTGGCCGCTGCGGGTCAGGACCTTGAGGCCGGTTTTTTCGACCTGGGTGACGATGGCCGGCTCCAGGCCGCCAAGGCTGCGCTGCTTGCCCAGTTCCTGCAGCCAGGCTGCCTGGGTGCGGCCCGGGAAGCGTGCTTCGGGGCCGCGGTAGCCGTGGCGCTCATCGTAGTCGGAGAGGCCGTTGAGGATGGCCTTGTTGGCCATTTCCTGCATGTCGCTGGGTACCGTGGTAGTGACGCGGAAACCTTCGGTGTAGGCGTCGCTGCCGTAGCGGCCGACCATTTCGGCGCGGGCCATTTCGGCGATGTAAGGTGCATTCACCTCGGGCGTGGGCACGTGGTAGCTGGCGTTGAGCGGTTCGGCCAGGGCCGCCTGGTAACTGGCTTCGTCGATCTTGCCCAGCTTGTACATGCGGCCGAGGATCCAGTCGCGGCGCTCTTTGGCGCGTACGGGGTTGGCCAGCGGGTTGAAGCGGGAGGGTGCCTTGGGCAGGCCGGCGATCATCGCCATCTGCGCCAGGCTCACGTCGCGGATCGACTTGCCGTAGTACACCTGCGCGGCGGCATCGATACCGTAGGCGCGGTTGCCCAGGTAGATCTTGTTTACGTATAGCTCGAGGATCTCGTCCTTGGTCAGCTCACGCTCGATCTGCAGGGCCAGCAGGATTTCGTTGGTCTTGCGCGAGAAGCTGCGCTCGCTGGTGAGGAAGAAGTTCTTCGCCACCTGCATGGTGATGGTACTGCCGCCGGTCTGGATATGGCCGGTTTTCACCAGCTGGGTCGCGGCGCGCATCAGGCTGCTGGGGTCGACACCGTAGTGATTGAGGAAGTTGTCGTCCTCGGCCGACAGAAGCGCCTGGATGAATTGTGGGGGAATTTCCTCGAAGCGGATCGGTGAGCGACGCATTTCGCCGAACTCGGCAATCAGCTTGCCGTCGCTGCTGTACACCCTGAGGGGGATCTGCAACTGGATGCTTCTGAGCGACTCGACCGAGGGCAGGTTGGGGCTAAGATACAGAAACGCACCGCTCACACCGAGTACGAGCGCGCAGATGACTGCGACGGAAGACCACCAGAAGAACTTCAGCAGACGTATCAAGGCTTTTCGGTGTCCAGGTTGGGAGTGGATTGCACGCAGGTCCGGCGGACCAAAAGTCGGGTGGGAGCCAGCCATTCCTGGCTGACTCCCCCCTAAGAACCGTACGTGCGCCTTTCAGCGCATACGGCTCAAGCCTTCGCTAAGCTTCCGATGGAAGCCGGTTTGTTCACGTGCAGGCCAC